>NZ_JBMOUD010000003.1:0-443431 GCF_049319665.1 Rouxiella sp. Mn2063
AAACCGGATATATGGCTGCAATACCTGAGCGCTATTTTCAAGAAAACCACGTGCAATATTGGGAGCGTCCATATACGTCTGCTTTAGGCAGAGCCGGGCAGGACGCCCGTCTCTGCCGACCCGACCGGCCGAAGTAGTAAGCGCGGGCAGTCGCGTAGCGACCCGATAAGCTAAGCGCAGGCGTCGGGTGCAGGGGCCTTCGCCTCAAGGCCCTTGCCGGTCGCGTTCGGCGGACTATGCATATTACTGCGTATTGATAAGCGGCCGAATCTACACCAGTGCTAAATATCCAATATCCAGACCCGGGGGACTATGGGGGCCGCAGCCCCCATAAAAAGCCGCCCTGAGTAACGGCTATTTACTCCGGAAACGTTAATGTATTCCCCGGTGCTTCACGATTGATATGCAAGAAGTGCAGATGGCGCTCGTACTGGTCGAGAATATCATTAATGATTTGATGCTTAGTAAAGTCCATCAAGTCATTCCCCTGCGTACCTTCGAGTAAGAAAGTTTCCAGTCGGTAGTAATGCGATTTCCCGGAGCGGGCGCGGTAGGTGTAAGCCGGTACTGCGTAGCTTTGCGGCCAGATTTGATAGATAAAGTTTTGCTCTTCACCCATGCTAACCAGCAATTCCAGGTGATTGAGCTTTTCGTCCTCAACCGGCTCATGCTCACTAAACTCTACATTGGCACCGCGTAGTTGCAACTCCTGCGCCACTTCCTGCATCGCCGGGCGGCAAACGGTATCCAGCATCTTTTGCGTATGTTTGGTGCCAGGGTAGTGCATTACGCGAGATAAACGCTGTTTCCAGTTCAATGACGCATCGCCCGCTGCTTGCATTGGAGCCAGCGTTTGTAGGGTACTGGCCTTGCGATAATCCTCCAGACGCAGCGATTTATAGAGTCCTGCCATAATAAAGAAAATCACGAAGCTGAACGGCAGTCCCATAATCACCGTGGTGTTTTGCAACGCCGATACGCCATCGGTCATCAACATGCCTAATGTCAATACACCGATAGTGACCGACCAGAAAATACGCAGCCAATTAGGCGCATCATTATTGATATCTGCCAGTTTCGAGGTGAAGTTACCTAAAACCAGTGAACCGGAATCCGCTGAGGTCACGTAGAACAATAAACCGGTAATGGTGGCAACCGAGGCGCTCAGAGTAAAACCAGGGTACTGGGCTAACAGGCTGTAAACTCCGCGCTCCGGGTGAGCGATGACTTCATTAGCGAAGTCGAGATTACCGTGCAGGATCTGATACAGCGCGCTGTTACCGAAAATAGACAGCCACAACAGCGTAAAGACAAACGGAATAATCAGCGTGCCGAGCACGAACTGGCGAATAGTACGACCGCGAGAAATACGCGCCAGGAACAGGCCAACAAATGGCGACCAGGCAACCCACCAGGCCCAGAAGAACAGAGTCCAGCTATTCATCCACTGTGTTGGACGGTCGAAGGCAAAGGTATTGAGCGTCATCCCCATAAAGCGATTGATATAATCACCGATATTGAGCACCAGCGCGTTGAGCAGAAACTCAGTATTGCCAAAGAACAGCAGGAATAGAATCAAACCTAAGGCCAGCAATACGTTCAACTCGGAGAGAATACGAATACCCTTATTGACACCGGAGGTGACGGACACGGTAGCCATAATCACCGACAGTAAAATCAATGAGCCTTGTACCGTGAGATTTTCTGGCACATGGAATAACACTTTCAGGCCGTAGTTAAGCTGTACTACGCCAATACCTAGCGTGGTGGCGATACCAAAAATAGTCCCGATCACCGCAGCAATATCCACGCTATGGCCGATAGGTCCATTAATCCGTTTGCCAAAAATCGGGTACAGCGCCGAGCGAATTGTCAGCGGCAGGTTATAGCGATAGCTAAAGTAGCCCAGTGCTATCCCCATCAATGCATACATTGCCCAGCCGGTTAATCCATAGTGGAAGAGGGTCCAGACCATAGCTTGTCGCGCCGCTTCCAGCGTTTGCCCATCGCCTTCGGGTGGCAACATATATTGCGTCACGGGTTCGGCAACTGAGAAGAACATTAGGTCAATCCCGATACCGGCAGCAAATAGCATCGAAGCCCAGCTCATCATACTGAATTCGGGTTTGGATTGTTCGGGGCCGAGTTTGATGGCACCAAAGCGTGAGGCGGCAATAAACACCACGAAGACGATATATAGCGTTGCGGCCAGCATGTAATACCAGCCGAAGGTTGCCGACACCCAGTTTAAGGCTTGGCCGATCCATTTACCGGAGAGATCGGTAAAGAAAATGGTCGCTAGCGTGAAGGCCAGGATTAAGCCCGCTGAGGTGAAAAACACCACTTTGTTCAGCGAGTCCCGAGGTTTTTCAGCCGGGTTAACTTTATCAGTCGAGTCGATAGCAGGCATAGTTCCCCTATTTTCATCAATGCAAATAAGGCTGAAATGTTATCCGGTGAAGCGCGCTTAGCGCATATCAAGAGGACCGGGGCGGGCTGGTTTAATCAGAATGTAAGTGGCTACAAAACCGTTACAAACTACAAATGACAACGCTGCCTTACAGGAGATCCGCTGAGTACACTGACATCGGAAAATATTTACAGCCTAAATTTTTACTATGTTTAAAGAATAATAAATTTCTATTTATCAGTGAGTTAATCTAGTTAACATCCTTATTATCCTACATATCCGTAACCAATTGGTAATAAAATATATTCATTTTTGATTGAACGTTCAATCAAAAAAAAGTTAAATTGTATCGCAATGGATATTAACAATAGCTTATCCAGGCGCATTGTAACTGTGTGGAAAGCATATTTTCAGGAGTTGAAGTCATGCCCAAAGTAGGTATGCAACCTATTCGTCGGTTGCAGTTGATCGAGGCCACTCTCGATGCCGTTAATGATGTGGGCATGCACGAAGCCTCCATTTCACAAATTGCTCGTCGAGCCGGCGTATCAAACGGCATCATCAGTCACTACTTTCGTGACAAGAATGGCCTGCTTGAAGCCACCATGCGCTATCTGCTGCTTAATTTATGGCGAGGTGTGAAAGAGAGGTTGGCGAGCGTAAAGGATAACGCGCCTGAGGCACGGTTATACGCTATTGCTGAAGCTAACTTTGATGAATCTCAGACCAATAGCGCGGCGATGAAAACCTGGTTGGCATTCTGGGCCAGCAGTATGCATCACCCAGAACTCTACCGATTACAGCAGGTAAACAGCCGTCGTTTGTATTCGAATTTATGTGTTGAGTTTAGACATTTTCTACCGCGCGACGAGGCCCGAATGGCTGCTAAAGGCACCGCTGGGTTGATTGATGGTTTATGGCTACGCAGTGCATTGAGCGGAGAGTATTTCGACCACGCCGAAGCATTAGTCATTACTCAAGGCTATATCGCCTCACTGATTCAAACACGTCGCTAGCATCATTTTTACGGCGAACAGCAATAGCCTCATTGCCTGTTCGCCAACCTAAATAGGTAAGTGTGGAATTCTCCAGGCTTACAACCTAAAAAACCGCAACGATCAAGGAGATATCCTATGTCTCATTACGGCATACAAAAACTTTATATCGATGGACGCTATCAGGACAGCACCGGCGGGGAAACGTTTCAAGCTATCAACCCGGCTAACGGTGAAGTAATTGCCGAGGTGCAAAGCGCTAGCGCTGCTGATGTTGATTTGGCAGTAAAAGCTGCACAAAAAGGGCAAAAAATCTGGGCGGCAATGACCGCGATGCAACGTTCGCGTATTTTGCGCCGTGCGGTGGACATTTTGCGTGAGCGTAATGATGAATTAGCGCATCTGGAAACGCTCGATACCGGTAAACCTCTGTCAGAAACCACCGCGGTTGATATCGTCACCGGGGCGGATGTATTGGAATATTACGCCGGTCTGGCGCCGTCTATTGAAGGCCAACAGATCCCACTGCGTGAGTCCTCTTTTGTTTACACCCGCCGTGAACCGCTGGGTGTGGTAGCCGGTATCGGTGCCTGGAACTACCCGATTCAAATCGCTCTGTGGAAATCCGCTCCGGCGCTTGCCGCGGGTAATGCGATGATTTTCAAACCGAGTGAAGTGACCTCGCTGACCGCACTCAAACTGGCTGAAATCTATACCGAAGCCGGCCTGCCAGACGGCGTATTTAGCGTGGTGACAGGCAAAGGTGCCAGCGTGGGGCAACTGCTAACCGATCACCCAGATATTGCCAAAATCTCTTTCACCGGCGGTGTCGTCACCGGCAAGAAAGTGATGGCCAGCGCTTCAGCTTCTACACTGAAAGAAGTCACGATGGAGCTGGGTGGTAAATCACCGTTGATCATCTTCCCTGACGCTGACCTCGATTTGGCGGCGGATATTGCCATGATGGCCAACTTCTATAGCTCTGGTCAGGTCTGTACCAACGGGACGCGCGTATTTATTCCGAAAAATCTACAAGCGCAATTCGAAGCCAAAATTGTTGAACGCGTACAGCGTATCCGTTTGGGTGCGCCAACCGACGAGCAAACCAACTTCGGTCCATTGGTGAGTTTCAGCCATATGGAAAACGTGCTGCGCTTTATCGAAAGTGGCAAACGCGAAGGCGCTAAACTTCTGTGTGGCGGTCATCGCGTCACCGAAGGGGCTTATGCCAACGGTGCTTATGTTGCGCCAACGGTGTTCACCGATTGCCGCGACGATATGACTATCGTGCGTGAAGAAATTTTCGGGCCGGTGATGAGTATCCTGAGCTACGACAGCGAGGAAGAAGTGATTCGCCGCGCTAATGATACCGATTTTGGTCTGGCCGCTGGTTTAGTCACCGCCGATCTAAATCGCGCGCATCGTGTGATTCATCAGCTTGAAGCCGGTATTTGCTGGATCAATACCTGGGGCGAATCTGCCGCAGAGATGCCGGTCGGAGGTTATAAGCACTCTGGCGTTGGCCGCGAAAACGGCATTACTACCTTAGAACATTACACACAAATCAAATCCGTGCAGGTTGAGCTGGGCAAATTTAGCTCAGTCTTCTAATCCAACCATCTGCCAGAGGAGATTCTTATGGATTACGATTACATCATTATTGGCGCCGGTTCTGCCGGCAACGTATTAGCTACGCGTCTAACCGAAGACAGTAACGTCAGTGTCCTGCTGCTTGAAGCCGGTGGGCCAGACTATCGTCTGGACTTCCGTACGCAAATGCCAGCAGCGCTGGCATTCCCGCTGCAGGGTCGCCGTTATAACTGGGCTTATGAAACCGATCCTGAACCACATATGAATAATCGCCGCATGGAATGTGGCCGTGGCAAAGGGCTGGGCGGTTCATCGCTGATTAACGGCATGTGTTATATCCGTGGCAACGCAATGGACTTCGATAACTGGGCGAAAGCGCCGGGACTCGAAGACTGGAGCTATCTCGACTGTCTGCCTTATTTCCGTAAAGCGGAAACCCGCGATATTGGCGGCAACGATTTCCATGGTGACAATGGCCCGGTTAGCGTGACAACGCCAAAAGCCAATAACAATCCGCTGTTTAAAGCGATGGTCGATGCCGGTGTTCAAGCTGGTTATCCGCGAACTGATGATCTTAACGGTTATCAGCAAGAAGGCTTCGGTCCGATGGATCGCACCGTGACGCCAAAAGGTCGTCGTGCAAGTACCGCTCGTGGTTATCTGGATCAGGCGAAACCGCGTAGCAACCTGACGATTGTGACCCACGCACTGACCGACAAAATCCTGTTTGAAGGGAAGCGTGCGGTTGGCGTAAGTTACTTCAAAGGGGATGCGCATAACGCCACTACCGCGCGAGCGAAGAAAGAAGTGCTGCTGTGCAGTGGTGCTATTGCATCTCCGCAAGTATTACAGCGTTCCGGTGTGGGCCCGGCAGAGTTACTCAAAAAACTCGATATCCCATTGGTACATGATTTACCGGGCGTTGGTGAGAATCTGCAAGACCACTTGGAAATGTACCTGCAATTTAGCTGTACGCAGCCGGTTTCGCTTTACCCGGCGTTGAAAATGGTCAATCAGCCGATGATTGGCGCCGAATGGCTATTCAACGGAACGGGCATCGGTGCAAGCAATCAGTTTGAGGCCGGTGGCTTTATTCGCAGCCGTGAAGAGTTTGCATGGCCGAATATCCAGTATCACTTCCTGCCGGTGGCGATTAACTATAACGGCAGTAAAGGGATTCAGGAGCACAGCTTCCAGGCGCACGTCGGTTCGATGCGTTCACCAAGCCGCGGCCGCGTACAGGTGAAATCGAAAGATCCGCGTCAGCATCCGAGCATTTTGTTCAACTACATGTCGAGCGAGCAGGATTGGCATGAATTCCGTGATGCGATCCGTATCACCCGCGAAATTATGGCGCAGCCAGCGCTGGACCCTTATCGCGGGCGTGAAATCAGTCCAGGTGTTGATGTGCAAACGGATGAACAGCTCGATCAGTTCATCCGTGAGAACGCCGAAACGGCGTTCCACCCGTCATGTTCTTGTAAGATGGGCAGCGACGAAATGGCGGTAGTTGATGGTCAGGGACGCGTACATGGTATGCAAGGGCTGCGCGTGGTCGATGCCTCGATTATGCCGCTTATCATTACCGGCAACCTTAACGCGACCACCATTATGATCGCCGAGAAAATCGCCGATAAAATTCGTGGCCGCGCACCATTGCCAAGAAGCACTGCTGATTATTATGTCGCGGGCGACGCGCCGGTGAGAACAGAACCTGCCAGAAAATAACGCGATAAATTTGTGACCGGCGTTAGCCGTTGAGCATGATAAAAGAGATAATCTTCGGGTTATCTCTTTTTTATTTCTTATCAGGAACACCCTATGACCACAGAAAATACGCCAATTGTCTGGCAAGATCTCCATCACTCATCCCTTAGCGCCGCGCAGCTTTACGCGATTTTGGCATTGCGTAGTGAGGTATTTGTGGTCGAGCAGAATTGTATTTATCAGGATATTGATGGGCTGGACTTAGTAGGCGAGCATCGTCATATCGTCGCCTGGCAACAAGACAAGCCGGCGGCCTATGCGCGTATTTTGCGGGTGGAAGAGGGGGTAGCCATTGGTCGGGTGATTGTTGCGCCCGCAGCACGTGGGCTTAAATTGGGCTACCAACTGATGGAACAGGCGTTGATGTCCTGTGCGCAACACTGGCCACAAATGCCTATCGTGCTCTCCGCGCAGGCACACTTACAAAAGTTTTACGGCAGCTTTGGTTTTGTTGCCTGCTCGGAGATCTATGACGAGGACGGTATTCCCCACATCAAAATGTGTCGTGAAGTAAAAGCCTAAGCTTAGTTTTGTATCACCGCACCAATCGGGGCAGCACCATGTTGCCCTATAGCTGATTTTTATGACAGCCAGTCGTTTTTTACCTCTTTTCTGGTCAGATCTTTTTCATATACTTATAACAATTAGTGCTAAATATGTGACGTAAATCACATAAGCTATGTATCCGTATGAAACTGAAATTGACAAAACTTGACCTAAACGTAAAGTATGGCCTCATTCTTTGGCAGGTTGTTCGGAAATGTTACTTTTACCGACGTTTTAAATGCCGAGAGTTAGCGCAAGTCTTGTGTTTTCGCGTGGTAACCGAGCACATGACCTCCTGTGGCAAGGAGCCACCTTCCCATTGTTCCTGGTAATAAAATGAAAAATAAAATCTTGGCTGCTGGTGCTCTTCTCGCTTTGTCATACAGCACGCAATCGCTTGCTAACGATACTCAGGGTGAATACGTATCTGATTGGTGGCACCAGAGTGTTAACGTTGTAGGTAGCTATCACACTCGCTTCGGACCAAAACTGAACAACGACGTTTACCTGGAATATGAAGCATTCGCTCACAAAGACTGGTTTGATTTTTACGGCTACCTGGACGTGCCTAAATTCTTCGGCGCGGGTAACGGTAACGACACCGGTATTTGGGAAAAGCACGGTTCTCCAATGTTTATGGAAATTGAACCTCGTTTCTCTATCGATAAACTGACTGGCACCGATCTGAGCATTGGCCCAGTGAAAGAGTGGTACTTCGCTAACAACTACATCTACGATATGGGTTCAAACAACACCAATCGCCAGAACACCTGGTACATGGGTTTGGGTACCGACATCGACACCCATTTGCCGATGAGCCTGTCCCTGAACGTGTATGCGAAATACCAGTGGGAAAACTACGGTGCAGCTAACGAGAACAGCTGGGACGGATATCGCTTTAAAGTGAAATACTTCGTGCCGTTGACCCAACTGTGGGGCGGTAACCTAAGCTATATCGGTTTCACCAACTTCGACTGGGGCTCAGATCTGGGTGATGATAGTGCACGTGATGTTAACGGCAACAAATCACGTTCTAATAACTCCATCGCATCTAGCCACATTTTGTCGTTGAACTATACCCACTGGCATTACTCGTTGGTCGGTCGTTACTTCCACAACGGCGGACAGTGGGCTGAAGGCGCTGAAATGAACTTCGGCAGCGGTAATTTCAACGTTCACTCTACCGGTTGGGGTTACTACGCAGTGATTGGTTATAACTTCTAAAAGTTAACCACGACTTTCTGCAAGTCATTCGTCTATATAAGAAAGGCCGATGCTTAATCAGCATCGGCCTTTTGCTATGGGGATATTGTCCCGACTATCCCGCCATCTATAAATATTGTCATCCGCTTAAATTGTCACCAAAACTTCCCGCGATCTCCTTGCTCCGTTATGGCATAATGCGCGCCAAATCACATTCCTAATTTAAGAGCGAGCGTTGTGCTAAGTACTTACAACATCACCATGCAATTCGGCAGCAAGCCGTTATTTGAAAACATCTCCGTAAAATTCGGCGGCGGCAACCGCTATGGTTTGATCGGCGCTAATGGCTGCGGCAAATCAACCTTTATGAAAATCCTCGGTGGCGATCTGGTGCCATCGGGCGGTAACGTGGTGCTTGATCCAAACGAACGTTTGGGTAAATTGCGCCAGGATCAGTTCGCATTTGAAAAGTTCAGCGTGCTGGATACCGTTATCATGGGCCACAACGAACTGTGGGCGGTAAAAGAGCAGCGCGATGCTATCTATGCGATGGCTGAAATGAGCGAAGAAGACGGCTATAAAGTGGCTGACTTAGAAGTTGCTTACGGCGAGATGGACGGTTATAGCGCGGAATCTCGCGCGGGTGAGTTGTTGCTTGGCGTGGGCATCCCAGTTGAACAACATTACGGCCCGATGAGCGAAATCGCTCCAGGCTTTAAACTGCGTGTGTTGTTGGCGCAGGCACTGTTCTCTGACCCAGAAATTCTGCTGCTCGACGAACCAACCAACAACCTGGACATCGATACTATTCGTTGGCTGGAGCAGGTGCTGAACGAGCGTAACAGCACCATGATTATCATTTCGCACGACCGTCACTTCCTGAACATGGTTTGTACGCACATGGCCGACTTAGACTACGGCGAACTGCGCGTTTACCCGGGCAACTACGACGAGTACATGACCGCGGCCACTCAGGCTCGTGAACGTCTGACCGCCGATAACGCCAAGAAAAAAGCGCAGATTGCTGAACTGCAATCCTTCGTTAGCCGCTTTAGCGCCAACGCCTCTAAGTCTAAACAAGCAACGTCGCGCGCACGTCAAATTGATAAAATTCAGCTCGACGAAATTAAAGCCTCTAGTCGCCAGAACCCTTATATGCGTTTCGAGCAGGATAAGAAACTGTTCCGTAATGCATTAGAAGTTGAGAAATTAACCAAAGGTTTCGATAACGGCCCGCTGTTTAAGTCGCTTGGTCTGATGGTCGAAGTCGGCGAGAAAGTCGCGATACTCGGTGCCAACGGTATCGGTAAAACCACCTTGCTGCGCACTTTGGTCGGCGATGTCACGCCAGAAAGCGGTACCGTGAAATGGTCTGAAAACGCTAAAATTGGCTACTACGCGCAGGATCATGAATATGAATTCGATGAAACCCTGAACGTATTCGACTGGATGAGTCAGTGGAAAGCAGAAAAAGACGACGAGCAGGCCGTGCGCGGCGTGTTGGGCCGTTTGCTGTTCGGCCAGGACGATATCAAGAAGAAAGTTAAAGTGCTGTCCGGTGGTGAAAAGGGTCGAATGCTGTTTGGCAAACTGATGATGCAACGCCCTAATATCCTGGTGATGGATGAACCAACCAACCACTTGGATATGGAATCTATCGAGTCGTTGAACATGGCGCTGGAAATGTACGAAGGCACCTTGCTGTTCGTTTCCCATGACCGTGAATTCGTTAGCTCGTTGGCAACACGTATCATTGAAATTCAGCCAAACAAAGTCATCGACTTTAGCGGCAACTATGAAGACTACCTGCGCAGCCAAGGGATTAACGGTTAAGTTTCCCCTGCGTTGTGTATGCAAAAGGCCGCGAAATTCGCGGCCTTTTCTTTGCTAAGAACGTCTATTTTACCTGAAGAGTTCCGCATACTTCGCATTGCGGGTTTTTCGCCAATTTCATCGTGCGAAATTCTGCCGTCATGGCATCGTACATCAGCAAACGCCCGCGCGACGCGCTGCCAAAACGGGTCATCTGTTTAATCGCCTCCATTGCCTGCAGGCTGCCGATAGTACCAACCAGGGGGGACATCACGCCCGCTTCCACGCAACTCAGCGCATTATCACCAAATAGTCGGCTTAAGCAGCGATAACAAGGTTCATCGGGTTGATAGGTAAATACGCTTAGCTGGCCTTCCATGCGAATGGCTGCCCCGGAAATTAGCGGTGTTTTTAGCGCAAAGCACAGGCGATTAAGCTGATTACGCGTAGCGACATTATCGGTGCAATCGAGCACCACATCACATTGGGCAATCAACTGCTGCAATGGGTCATCATCTAGCTGTTGATCGACTTGATTAATGGCAATGTGAGGGTTAATCGCGGCCAGTGCGATGGCCGCGGAGGCGACTTTGCTCATCCCGATACGTGCATCGGTGTGCAGGGTTTGTCGTTGTAGATTCGACAGCGAGACAGTATCAAAATCAAGCAAACTGAGCGTACCGGTACCCGCTGCTGCCAGATACTGTGCCGCCGCGCAGCCTAGCCCACCAAGGCCGACGACCAACGCATGGCTGGCTTTGAGTTTTTCCTGCCCGTCGAAATCAAAATTACGCAATACGATTTGACGGTTATAGCGCAGGGTTTCGCTGTCGCTTAATTCTGGCAGGCTCATTTATATCCCCTTTAGCAAACAAACAATGCGTTGAACGGCTCTATCTCAACCCATTCTCCACTGGCTACATCGCCACGTTCTCTTTCCAGGACGATAAAACAGTTTGCCTGACTAAATGAGCTGAAAACATGCGAGCCTTGATGACCGGTGCTGGCAACCTGGATATCACCTTCGGCAGAAAGGCTATATATGCCGCGTTGGAAATCGAGTCTACCCGGCGCTTTTTTCAAAGAGGTGAGTGTCTTAGCACGTAACCGTACCGGCATGCGCCAGGCAGTATGGCCAGATAACTGTGCAATTAAGGGTTGAACCAGTTGATAGAAGGTCAATGCAGCGGAAACTGGATTACCCGGCAGGCCACAGAACCAAGCTTTTTTGAGCTTACCAAACGCAAATGGCTTACCCGGTTTAATCGCCAGTTTCCAAAAACCGATTTCGCCCAGTTCATCGAGCATATCTTTAGTGAAATCGGCTTCACCGACGGACACGCCGCCGCTACTGATCACTAAATCAGCGGCGTCATCGGCCTGCTGAAATGCCTGGCGTAATGCCTGTGGGTCGTCGCGAATAATGCCTAAATCCAAGACTTCACAGCCCATTTTTTCCAGCATCAAACGCACCGCGAAACGGTTAGTGTCGTAGATCTGCCCGGCTTGCAGTGGGGTGCCAACGGGTTGCAGTTCATCACCGGTAGAGAACACGGCCACCTTCAGACGAGCACGGACCTCAACGTGTTCAATGCCCAACGAGGCAAGCAAGGGTAATTCTGCAGGACCAAGGCGTACGCCGGAGGCTAAGACTTCCTCCCCTTGTTTGATGTCATCACCAATCAAGCGAATATTCTGCCCAATTTGTACCGGAGCGGTAAAACTTACGCCTATTTCGCTAACTTGGGCCTGTTCTTGCATGATCACCGCATCAGCACCCGATGGGATGGCCGCGCCGGTCATAATCCGAATACAGGTCCCTTGCGGCCATTCTCCGCTGAAAGGTGCCCCGGCGAAGGATTTTCCTGCGACAGGAAAGTGAGCAATCTGCTGAAGGTCGGCGCTACGTATCGCATAACCATCCATGGCTGAATTATCAAACGGTGGTACGAACACGGGGGAGGTGACAGCGCTAGCGGTGATTCTGCCGACAGCCTCGGTCAGAGGAACGAACTCGCTAGATGCAAAGACGGTGGATTGCGCCTGAATGCGCATTTTCTTAAGTGCTTCATCAAGCGAAATTAAACCAGATGTCATGCCGTTTTCCATGAGTAGACCTTGAGTAAAAAATAGGACTTAGCTACAGATGGTAACTCCTCCATAGCCAAAACAGTTCGACTATTATGACAGAAGAGCGCTGCGATGGTTGCTTAAGTAATATGAATGTATTTATTGAAGATAAAGTGAAAGAAAGTTTTTCAATAGTGATAAAAATCGCAGAATTATTTGGCTGATACCGGTACCATAACGATAAATTTTGTGATTAACATCACATTTAAATGTCTTATTCTTGCATGGTTACATTGCGATGAAAAAAAACCGTCAACAAGAAATACTCCAACTCCTTGATCAACATCATGTTGTTCAGGTTAGTGATTTCGCCCAATGGTTAGGGGTAAGTCTGGAGACAATACGCCGCGATCTGAATGAAATGCAGGATAAAGGACTTATCCATCGCCGGCATGGTCGTGCTCGTCGGGTGGACAACCAGCCGATAACTGGCTGGATAAACGGTTTAAAGCGTATCTAATAAGTTCAATTCTCTGCTCTGCGTGGTGATCCAATGCGATAAGGGCGGTTTTGGACTTATTCGTTCCCCAGATTTCTGCTATAAAAAATCAATATTCCTAACCATTTTTAAGTAATCACTCTCCTCTTCATATTCTTTAACGCTCAATATTTTTTGTAAAAATTATAAGCAATTAGCTTGTTTTTTATAGATTAATCTCAAGTCTTTACATAGTCTGTAGCGCTATACCCGTCATACTTCAAGTTGCAGGTTTGTCGTTCACCCCAGTCACTTAGTTATCTAAGCTCATAGGGATGATCTCAGTTGCCTCCTACCTGCATCTCGAAGCCTATTGGGTAAAAATGTCTTCAGCTAAGTCAATTCCGAGTGTTAATAGATACGGGATTTAAGACGAATGCTGATGCGTTAATCTCGTGCGAGTTGTGTGCCAATGATAAAAGAGATTCAGCACTATAATTAAACGCGATATCGCGAATAACGAGGTAGGTGAAGCGCCTAAGGTTGTTAGCGGCATTGAGTATTCATGAACCGCTGGTTGTGCCCTTTGTATAAAATCGCCAACTTAACAGCCTTAAGGATTACTTGAATTACTTAGGAGATTGCGTGAGCGAATCCATCATCCAGGTTGAAAGATCTTTTACAGGCACCTCGTCTGCTGATAAATGGTCGCTGGCAGACAATCAGGTATTGTCTGCGCGCGATCTCAATGTGCGATTTTCGCATGAAGGTCGGACAATCGAAGCGGTACGCAATCTCAACTTCCACGTTAACCGTGGTGAAACGCTGGCGATTGTTGGCGAATCGGGTTCAGGAAAGTCCGTTACCTCCTTGGCACTAATGCGCCTGATTGAGCAGGGCGGTGGGCAAATCAGTCAAGGCGATGTCTTATTTCGCCGACGTAATGCACAGGTCGTGGATTTAACTGCCGCGTCGCAGGCTGCAATGCGCGAGCTGCGCGGCGCGGATATTGCGATGATTTTCCAAGAGCCGATGACCTCGCTTAATCCGGTATTCCCGGTTGGCGAACAGATTGCCGAATCTATCCGTTTACATCAGGGTAAGGATCACCGCACGGCGCGAGCCGAAGCATTACGTATGCTTGATTTGGTGCGTATTCCTGAAGCTAAAAAAATCCTCGACAGTTTCCCACATCAGCTCTCCGGCGGTATGCGCCAGCGGGTGATGATTGCTATGGCACTCTCTTGCCGTCCGGCACTATTGATAGCCGATGAGCCTACGACGGCACTTGATGTCACCATCCAGGCGCAAATCCTGCAATTAATCCGTGTGCTGCAAAAAGAGATGCAGATGGCGGTGATTTTTATTACCCACGATATGGGCGTGGTTGCAGAAATTGCCGATCGCGTGCTGGTGATGTATCGCGGCGAAAAAGTTGAAATGGGCAGTGTGGATAAAGTGTTTAGCGCCCCAGAGCATCCCTATACTCGTGCGCTATTAGCGGCTGTGCCCAAGCTTGGTGCAATGACCGGGCAATCGTTACCGGCGCGTTTCCCGTTATTAAGCGCAGAATCTGCCGCGGTAAAAGTAGCAGAACAGGGCGCGGCCGTTTCATTAGTACAAGACACGCTGGTTCCCGGGGCGCCACCTATCTTGCAGGTAAAAGATTTGGTGACACGTTTTGGCGTGCGCAGCGGCTTGTTTAATCGCGTCACACGACAAGTCCATGCCGTCGAAAAGGTGAGTTTTGACCTCTATCCTGGTGAAACCTTAGCGCTGGTGGGAGAGTCAGGTTGCGGCAAATCGACCACCGGGCGTTCTTTGCTGCGTTTAGTGGAAAGCCAGAGTGGCACGATTATTTTCAATGGACAGACGATTACCGACCTAAAAGGTTCTGAATTACAGCATTTACGCCGTGATATTCAGTTTATTTTTCAAGACCCTTACGCATCGCTCGATCCGCGTGTGACCGTCGGTTATTCGATTATGGAGCCGCTGTTGGTACACAAAGTGGCCAGCGGTAAAGAGGCCGAAAAGCGCGTAGCCTGGCTGTTGGAAAAAGTCGGCTTATTACCAGAGCATGCACAGCGCTACCCGCATGAATTCTCTGGAGGGCAACGTCAGCGTATTTGTATCGCCCGTGCTTTGGCGCTTAATCCTAAAGTGGTCATCGCTGATGAGTCTGTCTCGGCGTTGGATGTCTCTATTCAGGCGCAAATCGTCAATTTGTTGATGGATTTACAGCGTGAGTTCGGCATTGCCTTCTTGTTTATTTCTCATGATATGGCGGTAGTCGAACGCGTAAGTCATCGCGTCGCGGTGATGTATCTTGGGCAAATTGTAGAGATCGGTCCGCGCCGTGCGGTGTTTGAGAATCCACAGCATCCGTATACCAAAAAACTGATGGCCGCCGTGCCCGTCGCTGACCCATCGCGTCGCCGCCAAGAGCATGCGCTATTGGTGGATGAAATCCCAAGCCCAATCCGTTCGTTGGGCGATGAACCTATTATTGCACCGTTGGTTCAGGTCGCAGAGGGGCACTACGTTGCTCGTCATGCAATAGCCAACGTTTATTGACAGGGTAGTAAAGGAAAAGGAATAAAGATGACACAGCATAATTTGATCCGTAAAGCCGTGCTAGCGGCTGCCGTTTTTGGGGCGTTTGCCTCGGCTTCCGCGTGGGCGGAGAAGGATGTGACCATTGCAGTTGGGTCTAACTTCACCTCCCTTGACCCTTATGACGCCAACGATACGTTATCGCAAGCCGTGGCCAAATCTTTCTATCAAGGCCTGTTTGGTTTTGATAAGGATATGAAACTGGTTAACGTGCTGGCTGATAGCTATACCGTCAGCCCAGATGGTTTAACCTACACCATCAAATTGCATCCAGGCATTAAGTTCCAGGATGGCACGGATTTCAACGCCGAAGCGGTGAAAGTTAACCTCGATCGCGCCAGCAATCCAGACAATCATCTCAAGCGCTATAACCTGTTTAAAACTATCGCCCACACCGATGTCGTTGATGCTAATACGGTGAAAATCGTCTTGAAAGCGCCATTCTCTGCCTTCATCAATAACCTGGCGCATCCGTCAGCGGTGATGATCTCTCCAGCAGCGCTGGCGAAATACGGTAAAGATATCGGTTTCCACCCGGTGGGGACAGGTCCTTATACGCTGGAGCAGTGGAATCAGACTGACTTTGTAAAAGTGAAGAAGTTTGCTGGTTACTGGAAAAAGGGTGAGCCAAAACTCGATACCATTACCTGGCGTCCGGTGGTGGACAACAACACCCGCGCGGCCATGTTGCAAACTGGCGAAGCAGATTTAGCCTATCCGGTACCCTATGAGCAAGCTAGCCTGTTGGAGAAAAACAACAAGCTAGACGTCGTGGCATCTAAATCTATTCTGCAACGTTACATCAGCTTTAATGTGACGCAGAAGCCATTTGATGACGTCAGGGTCCGTGAAGCAATCAACTATGCCATCAACAAAGATGCGCTGATCAAAGTGGCCTTCTCAGGTTATGCCGTACCAGCCGAAGGTCCATTGCCAGAAAGCATCCAGTATGCGGCGAAATTCAAACCGTGGCCATATGACCCAGCTAAAGCGAAAGAGTTGTTGAAAGAAGCCGGATATCCGAATGGTTTCACTACTACGTTGTGGTCATCGCATAACACCAGCACCGCGCAAAAAGCCATTCAGTTTGCGCAGCAACAACTGGCACAAGTGGGCATTAAAGTGACCATTACCGCCTTTGATGCTGCACAACGCGCAGCACAGGTTGAGAACGTTGGTCAAAAAGAGTCGGCACTGAAGATGTTCTACACCGGCTGGTCAGCCTCTACCGGTGAAGCCGACTGGGCATTATCACCGCTGTTTGCGACCAAAGCGGCAACGCCAAACCAATTCAATACTGGTTTCTATAGCAATCCTAAAGTGGATAAAGATTTAGCGGATGCGCTAAATACCACGGATTCAACCGCGAAAGCCGCGTTGTATCTGGATGCGCAAAAGCAAATCTGGGCCGATGCGCCTTGGGCGTTCCTGGCGACTGAACGTTTGCTGTCAGCACAAAACAAACGTCTGACAGGTTTCTATGTGATGCCGGATACGTCATTTAACTTTGATAATGCAGATCTGAAGTAATCTGTACGGGCTTTGTATATACCCGTCATACTTCAAGTTGTAGGGTTGTTGGCTGCCCTCGTGCGCCCCAGGAACTTAGTTATCTAAGTTCCTGGGGATTGATGAGCCTCTTCCCTGAGGCTCAGCCTAACAGCCCAGCGCAAGCGCTGTTCAAATCGGTTCCTGACCGATTTGTCTCTCGATTGCCGCCTACCTGCATCTTGAAGTTTCTTGGGTATGCATTATATATAAAGCCCGTTTTCCAGATAAGCTAGGAGCCAGTCCCACCAATGATTATACTAAAAACGTTATGTTGAATTATTTTCTGAAACGCCTGTTTGGTTTGATTCCAACGTTACTGATTGTTGCGGTATTAGTCTTTCTCTTCGTCCATCTGTTACCTGGCGATCCGGCACGATTACTGGCCGGGCAAGATGCTGACCAAAATGTGGTTAATCTGGTACGCCAGGATTTAGGGCTGGATAAACCGTTATGGCAGCAATTCATTACCTTCTTTACGCATGCGCTACAGGGTGATTTTGGCCACTCGATGGTATCCAAACGCCCGGTCATTGATGAGATTGGCGCGCGTTTTCTGCCGACACTTTTCCTTACGCTCACCAGTATGCTGTGGTCAGTGATTTTTGGACTGATCATTGGTGTTGTCTCTGCGGTGTGGCGCAATCGTTGGCCTGACCGTTTGGGCATGGCGCTGGCGGTGTCTGGTATCTCTTTCCCGGCTTTTGCGCTGGGCATGCTGCTGATGCAAATTTTTTCTGTCAATCTTGGCTGGTTGCCAACTATCGGTGCTGATGGCTGGAAAAACTATGTTTTACCCTCGATTACGTTAGGGGCTGCGGTTGCTGCCATCATGGCGCGCTTCACCCGCGCCTCTTTTGTCGAGGTGATGCAGGAAGACTATATGCGTACCGCGCGTGCCAAAGGGGTACATGAGTGGTTCGTCGTGGTTAAACATGGTTTGCGAAACGCGATGATCCCGGTCGTCACTATGATGGGGCTGCAATTTGGTTTCCTGCTCGGCGGCTCGATAGTGGTCGAGAAAGTCTTTAACTGGCCGGGGCTGGGACGTCTGTTGGTCGATTCCGTTGAGATGCGCGATTACCCGGTGATTCAGGCGGAAGTTCTGCTGTTCTCGCTGGAATTTATTCTGATTAACCTGTTGGTTGACATGCTGTATGCGGTCATCAACCCTGCGATTCGATATAAGTGAGCATGCGCATGAAAAACTGGCGACGTAAATCGGTGCTGGCTACCATGCCGCTGATTAATCCAGAGTCACTCAAAGACAATGATGCGCAATCTGCCAACCGCGTGCGCACGCCGCTGATGGCATTTTGGCAGCGTTTTCGTAAGCAACATATTGCGCTGGCAGCGGGAATTTTTATTATTCTGCTTATTCTGGTGGCGATTTTCGCCCCTTGGCTAGCGCCCTTTGATGCCGAAAATTACTTTGATTATGATCGTCTGAACCAAGGGCCTTCGTTGATGCACTGGCTTGGTGTGGATTCGTTGGGGCGTGATATTTTCAGCCGCATTTTAATCGGTTCACGTATCTCGCTGACCGCCGGATTACTATCAGTGGTATTGGGTGGGGCGATTGGCACCGTATTGGGGCTATTTGCCGGTTACTACGAAGGCTGGTGGGATCGTGTAACCATGCGCATTTGCGATGTGTTGTTTGCCTTCCCCGGTATTTTGCTGGCGATTGCGGTGGTGGCCATTATGGGCACCGGCATGACTAACGTTATTATCGCCGTCGCCATATTCAGCGTACCGGCATTTGCCCGTTTAGTGCGGGGGAACACCTTGGTGCTCAAACACCTGACCTATATCGAATCAGCACGAAGTATTGGTGCGTCGGATGCGGTGATTATTTTCCGCCATATCTTGCCCGGCACCTTGTCCTCGATTGTGGTCTATTTCACCATGCGTATCGGCACCTCGATTATTACCGCCGCCAGCCTTTCTTTCCTCGGTTTAGGCGCACAGCCGCCAACGCCAGAGTGGGGCGCGATGCTAAACGATGCGCGTGCTGACATGGTCACCGCGCCGCACGAGGCTATTTTCCCGAGTCTGGCGATTTTTATCACCGTGTTGGCGTTTAACTTGCTCGGCGATGGCCTGCGTGATGCGCTGGATCCGAAGTTAAAAGGCTGATATTGAGAAGGTCATGTGTGAAAGGATAGTGTGTGAAGGGATGAAGCATCGCGCCTGAGCCAAAAGGCAAAGGCGCGATGTGTCGTTTTATTTGACGCTATTTGCTGCAACTCACTGCCGATGCAGATAGTCGGCATGAAAACGCAGATGATCTTCAATAAAGCTGGCGATAGTGAAATAGCTGTGGTCATAACCCGGCTGAACACGCAGTTGCAGCGGCCAGCCGCGCTGACGCGCCAGCTCGGCTAATTTAGCCGGCTGTAGCTGATCGGCCAGGAACTGATCGCTATCCCCTTGATCGACCAAAATCGGCAGCGGCGCTTGGCCATCGGGCAGGGTGCTAAGCAAGTAGCAGCTATCATATTGCAGCCACTGGCTTTCATCCTCGCCCAGATAGGCCGCAAAGACACGGCGGCCCCAAGGCACCTGACAAGGATTGACGATCGGCGCAAAGGCCGAAACAGAACAAAAGCGCTGTGGATTGCGCAATGCCAACATCAACGCGCCGTGTCCGCCCATCGAATGACCACAGATCGACTGACGATCGCTGACGCTAAAATGTTGCCCAATCAGTTGCGGCAACTCATCAATGATGTAGTCATACATTCTAAAATGTGCCGCCCACGGCGCTTGTGTAGCATTCAGGTAAAATCCGGCCCCTTGGCCCAGATCATAACCCTCATCGTTGGCGACCTGCTCACCGCGCGGGCTGGTATCGGCCATCACTAACACCAGCCCCAATTCAGCAGCCACGCGTTGCGCGCCAGCTTTTAAGGTAAAGTTCTCGTCATTACAGGTCAAACCGGACAACCAGTAGAGCACCGGAGGCGGATTATCATCGCGCGGCGGGGGCAGATAAATACTGAATGTCATCGCACAATTCAAACTGCTGGACTGGTGGCGATAACGCTGCTGCCAGCCGCCGAACATGCGGTGTTCTTCAATAAGTTCTATCGACATGCTCATGTGTTGGCCTCTGATTATTTATTGGCAGGGCTGAAATGCACGACCGAACGAATAGATTTCCCTTCATGCATTAAATCAAAGGCCTCATTGATTTGTTCCAGCGGCATGGTGTGGGTAATAAAGTCATTGAGTGCAAACTCACCGTCGAGATAACGTTGCACGATACCTGGCAATTGGCTGCGGCCTTTAACACCGCCAAAAGCAGAACCGCGCCATACGCGACCGGTCACCAGTTGGAATGGACGAGTTGCAATCTCTTCACCCGCACCGGCTACGCCGATAATAACCGACTCGCCCCAGCCTTTGTGACAGCACTCTAATGCAGAGCGCATCACGTTTACGTTGCCAATACATTCAAAGGAGAAATCTACGCCACCGTCGGTCATCTCGACGATCACATCTTGAATTGGCTTGTCATAATCTTTCGGGTTGATCAAGTCGGTAGCACCGAGTTTACGGGCCAGGTCAAACTTGCTGGTGTTCAAATCGATACCAATAATGCGTCCGGCACCGGCCATTTGTGCACCGATAATCGCGGATAAACCAATGCCACCCAGACCAAAAATAGCCACGGTATCGCCTTGCTTCACCTTAGCGGTGTTGATGACGGCACCCATACCGGTGGTCACGCCACAGCCCAGCAGGCAGACTTCTTCCAGCGGCGCTTCTTTATTAATTTTCGCCAGAGAAATTTCAGGCACTACGGTGTACTCAGAGAAAGTCGAGGTGCCCATATAGTGGAAAATCGGCTTACCGTCTTTAAAGAAACGCGTGGTGCCATCTGGCATCAAGCCTTTACCTTGGGTCGCACGAATCGCCTGGCACAGGTTGGTTTTACCCGATTTACAGAACTTACACTCGCCACATTCCGGGGTGTAAAGCGGGATCACGTGATCGCCAACTTGCACGCTGGTGACACCTTCGCCCACGGCTTCCACTACGCCACCGCCTTCGTGACCGAGGATCGCCGGGAACACGCCTTCAGGATCTTTACCTGACAGCGTGTATGCATCGGTATGGCAAACGCCAGTGGCAACAATGCGTACCAGCACTTCGCCCTTCTGCGGTGGCATCAGGTCAACTTCTTCAATCGATAAAGGTTGGTTTGGGCCCCAGGCAACGGCGGCACGGGTTTTGATCATCTGCATAATGGCTCCTTTGGTCTGCATTCGCTCATGGTGATGCCGGTGGCATGACATGTTGTTTATGTGGATCTATCAATACTAAAAGTATGGTCAATAAATCGTTTGGCGCAGCAGATAACGTCTACTCGCCAATAATAGGGTGTTTGAGGACCAGCGGCTGGCCATCATTTTGCTTAATAATTAACTCTTTTAAAGCCCGGACGTTGGGACTAAAAGCATCACGTCGCCATATCAACCACGTGGCAGTGTCACAGAAGGAGTCTTCCACCTCATTCACTTGTACGTCTTCTTTACCGGGCAACTGCTGCAATACAGCTTCTGGCATCATCGCAATACCGGCTCCGCTGGCAACGCAAGCGAGCATGGCGTGATAAGACTGAATTTCCAGTACGGTTTGTGTGCGCTGTCCGTGATGGCTCACCCACTCTTGCAGGCGCTGGCGATAGGAACAGCTCGAACGAAAGGTGAACGCGGTCAGCCCTGAATTAGGCTCAGCACAGCTCAGCGGCGGCTTGCCTAAAGGAGAGATCACCACCAGCTTTTCTCGAAAAGCGATACAACCGTTGAGGTCATCTGAGTCGACACCGCCATCGACTAATGCCGCGGCCAGTTTCCCTGCGCGGACTCGTTCTATCGCTTCGCCAGAAGTGACAGTGGTCAACGACAAGGCGACCTGCGGATAGCGTTGATGAAATGATGCCAATAGGCTTGGCAAGCGTGTAGCGGCGGCGCTTTCCATTGAACCTAGCGCAAAATTCCCAGCAGGAACCCCCGAATGGGTGATATTCATCGCCTCATCACTTAAGGCCAAAATACGTTGCGCATAGCCAAGAAAATTGTGGCCCATAGCGGAAAGACGTAACCGCTGTTTCTCACGGATAAAGAGATCGCTACCTAACTCGAGTTCTAATTGACGCAACCGAGTCGTGAGGTTGGATGGGACACGATGGAGTTGTTCTGCAGCGCGAACCAATGAACCGGTTTCGGCCACACAGCAAAACATCCGCAGTTGAGTGAGATCCATATTGTTCTCTTATCGTGAGTAACTTGATTATCATTATTCATTTTTTGTGATTCTAAACATAAGGCATGATGATTAACAGCTTTTCTTTAGTTCGGTGCCCTGAGATGCCTGATTCTCGGTATTTCTTGGGCAGACAAGAACGGCATACCCACATTAATAAGAATAAGGTGAACATCATGGCGTTTCGTATCGCGATAAGTGGTTTTTTCGCGCTGGTTGTAGCAATGGGAATTGGACGTTTTTCATTTACTCCGCAAGTGCCTTTGATGATAGCTGAACATCAATTTTCGCTGACGGCCGCCAGTCTGGTGGCGGCACTTAACTACCTGGGCTATTTGTTCGGTGCGTATGATGCGATGAAAGCAAGTCGGCATTTGGAACGTCGTTTGTGGTTGGGGGTGTGGGGCACGGTGGCCCTGACGCTGATCTCTGCTTTTGCCAGCGGGAGTATTGCTCACGGTATTATTCGCTTTTTATCTGGCTGGGCCAGTGGCTGGACGATGGTGATGGTCTCGTCGTGGTGTAACGAACAATTAGCGCATCACGGACGACCTAAGCTAAGTGTTGCGGTGTTTGCCGGGCCTTGTGTTGGGATTTTTTTTAGCGGGATAGTGGCGGTCGGTATTCACAGTCTGTCATTAAACTCTTCAGAGGCGTGGGGAGTTTATGGCGTATTAACGCTGATATTAGCCGCTGCTATCACTATTAATCTTCCACGCAAAGGTGAGATGCATCGTACACAGGTTGTCAGCGCCCCCTTTACCATGACACCTGCGCTAAAGCGTTTGCTGATTGCCTATAGTCTCGGTGGGTTTGGTTATATCCTCCCGGCGACATTTTTATCGCAAATCGCCAATGCCCGTTTCCCTGATAGCCTGTTTGCCCAATTTGTTTGGCCAGTATTCGGCGGCGCGGGAGTATTAGGGATTGTTATCGGGATAATGACTCAGCATTTGTTGACTACCCAAAAGCGCCTGGCGATTGTCTTTTGGGTACAGGCGTTGGGGATACTCTGCGCTGAAATTATTCCCGGTGTTAATGGCTTAGTGGTCAGTGCATTGTTAGTCGGCGGAGGGTTGATGCTGGGGGTACAACTGGCGATTCATTACAGCCGCGAATTAGCACCCAGCCATAGCCGTTATATGGCGGGTCTATTAACGACAGGTTATGCCATTGGCCAATTAGTCGGGCCGATTTTGTCATCACTGTCGACTAAATTCACCGGTAGGTTAGAACCCGCACTTTATGTTGCCTTTGCCAGCTTCTTGATTGCTGGGGTATTAGTGGTGCGCCGCGGGAGATAGCGCTGGCTGCGCGGGCAATAAGTTGCAGCTATTTCAGCTATCATGAAAGACAATCACTGGATTATGGCCCCGCAGTCATCTACAGTAACCCACCTCATTTTGATGTGATCGATATCAAAGTGGTATCACCTGCTGGAGAATAAGAATGACATCATTAAGTAAAGAAGCGGTATTGGTACATGAGGCGCTATTGGCGCACGGGCTAGAAACGCCATTGCGTGAGGCTCTGCCTTTAGATGACGATACGCGTAAACAGCGCATCAAAGAGCATATGACGGGCATTATGCAGTTGCTCAACCTGGATTTGAGCGATGACAGCCTGGCAGAAACGCCGCATCGAATTGCCAAAATGTACGTTGATGAAATTTTCTCTGGCCTGGATTATGCCAATTTCCCGAAAATCACCCTTATCGAAAACAAGATGAAAGTCGATGAGATGGTGACGGTACGCGATATTACGTTGACCAGCACCTGCGAACATCACTTTGTTACTATTGACGGCAAGGCAACGGTTTCTTATATCCCGAAAGATTATGTTATCGGTTTATCGAAGCTGAACCGCATTGTGCAGTTCTTCTCGCAGCGTCCACAGGTGCAAGAGCGTTTAACACAGCAAGTATTGCTGGCGCTGCAAACCTTGCTGGGGACTAAAAACGTTGCGGTTTCTATTGATGCGGTGCACTACTGTGTGAAAGCGCGCGGCATTCGTGATGCCACCAGCGCAACCACCACGACGTCATTGGGTGGTTTATTTAAATCCAGCCAGAATACTCGTCAGGAGTTTCTGCGCGCGGTGCGTCACCATAACTGATTTTTGACAGTTTTTTGTGGTGTTTAACATCGTGTAAGCACTTGTAGTTGCGGCACCTCATGGGTGCCGTTAATCTATCTGCCACTCATCTATTCTCACCGGCTTTTTGCAATTGACTCAAATAAACCCAGCCCCCCGTTCACGTATTGCTACGCTCGATTTCGCGCGCGGTATCGCTATTTTCGGCATCCTGTTACTCAATATCAGCAGTTTTGGTTTGCCGAAAGCCGCTTATCTAAATCCGGCCTATCAAGGTTTTCCGTCAACCAGTGATGCCTGGACATGGGCGGTATTGGATGTTTTGGCGCAGGGTAAATTCTTGATGATGTTTGCCATGTTGTTTGGCGGCGGTCTGCAACTGCTCTTACCACGCGGCAAAATGTGGATCCAGTCGCGGCTATCGTTATTACTGCTTTGTGGTTTGCTGCATGCCGTTTTTCTATGGGATGGCGATATTTTGCTTTCCTATGGATTACTCGGGTTAGTTTTTTGGCGGCTGATTCGTGATGCTAAAAGCACCCAGTCGTTACTTAATACGGGCATCATGTTGTATCTTGCCGGCGTGCTGCTGATGGTATTACTTGGAGTTATCACCTCACCGAAGCCCGATGGCTACTGGCTGCCGGGCATCGCCGAGTTACAATACGAGAAATTCTGGCGCTTAAAAGGGGGAATAGAAGCCATTCAGAATCGCGCAGATATGCTCTCTTCGAGCCTGCTCTCTTTAGCCGTACAATACGGTTGGGAACTAGGCGGGGCAATGTTACTCGGCGCTGGGTTAATGCGCAGCGGTTGGTTACAAGGGCGTTATTCTTTACGCCACTATCGTCGTCTGGCCGCCTTTTTGTTACCGCTTTCACTGTTGATTCAAATCCCAGCGGTCGCGATGCAGTGGCATCTTGCCTGGGACTATCGCTGGAGCGGATTCTTCTTACAAGTCCCGCGCGAACTCGGCGGCTTACTGCAAGCCATTGCTTATCTGGCACTCTGTTACGGCTTCTGGCCGCTAATATCGCGTTTACGCATTGGCCACTGGATGTCACAAATTGGCCGCATGGCACTCAGCAACTACCTGCTGCAAAGCCTAATTTGTACCACTTTCTTTAACGTCTTCGGCTTCTACCAACATTTCGACCGCCTGCAACTCGTCGCGCTGGTTCCTGCCGTCTGGTTAATCAACCTCGCCATCACGCTCCTCTGGCTACGCCACTTCCGCCAGGGCCCGTTAGAATGGCTATGGCGTCAACTCACCACGCTCGCCTCAGGTACCCGCAGCCACTAACCCAGCCCTGAATCAGTCCTTGACCAGACTTTGACCTTTGCCCTTGACCTTCGCCCTTGACCTTCAATAGCGCATCTTATCGGCCAAGCGAACGAATGAGGCCAGGGGAAATCGGCCAGGGAGGGACGATTTAGGTTGAGCCGGGCAGGACGCCCGTCTCAGCCGACCCGACCGGCCGAAGCAGTAAGCGCGGGGAGTCGTGCAGCGACCCGATAAGCTAAGCGCAGGCGTTGGGTGCAGGGGCTTTCGCCGAAAAGCCCTTGCCGGTCGCGTTCGGCAGCGCAGACATATTCCCGTTCAGTAAAAAGCGACCGAACCTGCACAGTGCAAACATAAATCCTTTTAAATTTAGCTTCGCTAGGTGTCCTAACAACTCGGTTGTTAAAATTTTGTATGTAAACGTTTTCTTAGTTGTGATGCATTTCACGCAGCGATAAGCCAAAAGTGTTTAGGATAGCGGTCTTGTTTCTCAATGGCGGAGTCATCTAATGGTTACGATTCGTGATGTGGCAAAGATGGCTGGTGTATCCGTCGCGACAGTATCTCGAGTATTGAATAACCCAGCGATTGCCAGCCCGGAAGCCCGCGAGCAGGTGCGAAAAGCCGTTGACGTGCTCGGCTATCGGCCGAATGCCAACGCCCAAGCGCTGGCGACCCAAACTAGCGATACTGTTGGTGTGGTGGTGATGGATGTCTCCGATCCTTTTTTTGGTGCGTTGGTCAAAGCCGTCGATACTGTGGCACAGCAGCATCATAAATATTTGTTGATAGCCAACAGTTATCACGTTGCCGAGAAAGAGCGTCACGCGATTGAAATCTTGATTCGTCAGCGTTGCAAGGCATTGATTGTTCACGCCAAAGCTTTGGAAGATGCCGAGTTGATGCGCTTTATGGATCAGGTCCCGGGTATGGTGCTGATCAATCGCAGTATCCCTGGGTATGAGCACCGCTGTGTCTCGCTCAATAATATTGTTGGCGGCGAAATGGCGACGCGTTTACTGCTTTCTCAAGGTCACAAGCGTATCGCCTATATTGGTTCAAATAGCGGCATTGCTGATGAGCTAGAGCGTCACAGTGGTTATTTGCAGGCCATGACTCAGGCGCATCCTAATGGTGAAGCACCTCCTGACAGCTGGCGGGCTGAAGGTTCCCCGGATTTACAAGGAGGAGAAGCCGCTATGGTTGAACTGCTGGGAAGGAACCTGAATTTAAGCGCGGTGTTTACTTATAACGACTCGATGGCCGCGGGGGCGTTGGCGGTACTCAAAGAAAATGGCATCCATATTCCGCAAGATTTTTCACTGGTCGGTTTTGATGATATTCCGATCGCGCGTTATACCAGCCCCAAATTAACCACCGTGCGTTATCCGATCACATCAATGGCGATATTGGCGACGGAACTTGCCTTGCAAGGTGCGGCTAACCAGCACGAGACGGCTATCAATCACTGTTTCATGCCCACGTTAGTGCGTCGCCATTCGGTCGCGCTCTGGCAAAATGTGGCACCGGTCACTCCTTAAGCATTAACCCGAATGTAACCGTTTTCAAATTGTGAGAAATTTCACAGTTTATTAACATTCCTGCCTCTATGATTCAGACGCTTTCTAAATAATTCCGTTTATTTCCGATAGACGGACAATACAGATCTACTGATAGCAATCACCGTGTTTTATTAAAAAAATAATAGCAATAAGTTCAGGGAGATCGATGTCAGGGACGGCAGGCAAGTCGTGGAAACGTTAACGCGCCAGCAGCAGGAGTCGATCCTGATAATAAAAACGCGAACGTTACCCGCCGCCATACTCAGTACCCCTACATAAACCGGAGATACAAATGAAGAAGAAGGCTTTTACCCTGGCGGCATTGTCTGCCTTGATGATGTTTGGCGCACACGCACAGGCTGCAGATACCCGTATCGGCGTAACGATTTATAAGTACGACGACAACTTCATGTCTGAAGTACGCAAATCCATTGAAAAAGATGCGAAAACATCGCCTGACATTCAACTTTTGATGAATGACTCACAAAACGACCAATCAAAACAGAATGACCAGATCGACGTTTTATTGGCGAAAGGGGTAAAAGCCTTAGCGATTAACTTAGTTGACCCCGCGGCAGCGCCTGTGGTGATTGAGAAAGCTCGCAGCGCAGGTGTCCCGGTGGTGTTCTTCAACAAAGAACCCTCACGTAAAGCGCTGGACAGTTATGACAAAGCCTATTATGTCGGTGCCGACTCGAAAGAGTCTGGCGTGATTCAAGGTGAGCTGATTGCTAAACACTGGAAAGCGAATCCGTCTTGGGATCTGAACAAAGATGGCGTTATTCAGTATGTTCTGCTTAAAGGCGAGCCGGGACATCCAGATGCAGAAGCGCGTACTACCTATGTCATCAAAACCTTGAATGACAAAGAAGGTCTGAAAACGCAGCAATTGCAGCTAGATACCGCAATGTGGGACACCGCTCAGGCGAAAGACAAAATGGACGCGTGGCTATCTGGTCCAAACGCCAACAAAATTGAAGTGGTGATCGCCAACAATGATGCGATGGCAATGGGGGCCGTTGAAGCGCTCAAAGCGCATAACAAATCTAGCATTCCAGTATTTGGCGTCGATGCCTTGCCAGAAGCCTTGGCGTTAGTGAAGTCTGGCGCGATGGCCGGTACTGTACTGAATGACGGTAATAACCAAGCGCAAGCCACTTTCGATTTGGCTAAAAACCTGGCTGACGGTAAAGCGCCAACCGATGGCACCCAGTGGAAACTGGTCGATAAGATTGTACGTATCCCATATGTGGGTGTAGATAAAGATAATCTGTCTCAATTCATTAAATAATATCGTGGCCGTGGCATAGCAAGATGAATGTAGTGGTATTGATATAAAAGTTTATATTTATAGCGTGCATTGTCGGTCAGTTCTCTGGCCGACAATGCTATCCCTACTTTAATAAAACATCAGCGACATCCTATGTCGTCGGGATTGCTAGCAACATCCTATTTTATAATTAGGTAAAAGTATGGCTGATATTAATACGCCGCAATCCGGCGATTATTTGCTGGAAATGCTTGGCGTGAATAAATCATTTCCGGGTGTTAAAGCATTAGATAACGTGAATTTAAATGTGCGCCCTTACTCAATCCACGCATTAATGGGTGAGAATGGTGCGGGTAAATCCACATTGTTAAAATGTTTATTCGGGATCTACAGCAAAGATTCGGGCACCATTCTTTTTCAAGGGAAAGAGGTTAATTTTAAAAGTGCAAAAGAGGCGCTAGAGCAGGGCGTTTCTATGGTTCATCAGGAGCTAAACCTGGTACTGCAGCGCACGGTAATGGATAACATGTGGTTGGGACGTTACCCCACCAAAGGGCTTTTTGTCGATCAGGACAAAATGTACCAAGATACCAAAGCGATTTTTGATGAACTGGATATCGATATTGACCCGCGTGAGAAAGTGGGCAAGTTATCGGTGTCGCAAATGCAGATGATCGAGATTGCTAAGGCATTCTCCTACAACGCCAAAATCGTCATCATGGACGAGCCAACCTCATCATTGACCGAGAAAGAAGTTAATCACCTGTTTACCATTATTCGCAAGCTGAAAGCGCGCGGCTGCGGCATTGTTTATATCTCGCATAAGATGGAGGAGATTTTCCAACTCTGCGATGAGATAACGATTCTGCGAGATGGACAGTGGATCGCCACCCAGTCTTTAGACGGGCTGGATATGGATAAAATCATCGCCATGATGGTAGGGCGTTCTTTGAGTCAGCGTTTTCCCGATCGTTTAAATACGCCGGGTGAAGTGATTCTTGAGGTGCGTAATTTAACCTCGCTGCGCCAGCCATCAATCCGCGATATCTCTTTTGATTTACATAAAGGCGAAATCCTCGGTATTGCCGGATTAGTCGGCGCTAAACGTACCGATATCGTCGAGACGTTATTTGGTATCCGCGAGAAAGTTTCAGGTACCATTAAACTGCATGGCAAAAAAATTAATAACCATAGCGCTAACGAAGCGATTAACCATGGCTTTGCATTAGTCACAGAGGAGCGGCGCTCAACCGGGATTTATGCGTATTTAGATATTGGCTTTAACTCGCTTATCTCCAATATCCGCAGTTATAAAAATAAAATTGGCCTGTTAGATAACAACCGGATGAAAAGTGACACTCAGTGGGTGATTGATTCAATGCGGGTAAAAACGCCGGGTCAAAGAACACACATCGGTTCACTTTCTGGAGGGAATCAACAAAAGGTCATTATTGGCAGATGGCTATTAACCCAGCCTGAAATATTAATGCTCGATGAACCAACGCGCGGTATCGACGTTGGGGCAAAGTTTGAAATTTATCAATTAATGACAGAACTGGCTAAAAAGGAGAAAGGGATCATTATTATTTCTTCTGAAATGCCAGAACTTCTGGGGATCACCGATCGCATATTAGTTATGAGCAATGGACAGGTTGCCGGTATTGTTGAAACAAAAAATACCTCGCAGAATGAAATTCTTCGCCTTGCATCCTTGCACCTCTAATTTTTAAGGGTTCTTATTATGAAAGCATTAAATAAGAAAAGTATGCTCACTTATTTTAAAGAGGGCGGGATTTACATTGTACTGTTTGTTTTATTGGCGATTATTATCTTCCAGGATCCGACTTTCCTGAGTCTGATTAACTTAGGTAATATTTTAACCCAGTCTTCTGTTCGGGTGATTATTGCCCTGGGTGTCGCTGGGCTTATCGTGACTCAAGGTACTGACCTCTCTGCCGGACGTCAGGTTGGTTTAGCTGCGGTGGTTGCCGCCACGATGTTGCAGGGCATGGATAACGTCAATAAGGTGTTTCCACACTTAGAAGTGGTGCCAATTCCGTTAGTTATCTTGACCGTGTGTCTGGTTGGTGCGCTGATTGGTTTGCTTAACGGCATTATTATTGCCTATCTGAATGTGACGCCATTCATCACCACATTGGGTACGATGATTATCGTTTACGGCATTAACTCGCTGTATTACGACTATGTTGGCGCATCGCCGATTGCCGGTTTTGATTCGCACTTCTCGCAGTTTGCTCAAGGCTTTATCCATCTGGGCGGATTGAAGTTATCTTACATTACCTTCTATGCGCTGATCGCTATCGTGTTCGTATGGATACTGTGGAATAAAACCCGCTTTGGTAAGAATATCTTCGCTATCGGCGGTAACCCTGAAGCGGCTAAAGTCTCTGGCGTGAATGTCCCGCTTAATCTGATTATGATTTATGCATTATCCGGCGTATTTTACGCGTTTGGTGGGATGCTCGAAGCGGGGCGAATCGGTAGTGCCACCAATAATTTGGGCTTTATGTATGAGCTCGATGCTATTGCCGCCTGTGTGGTTGGCGGCGTATCCTTCGCCGGCGGCGTGGGTTCGGTTGCTGGTGTGGTTACCGGAGTGCTGATCTTTACTGTCATCAACTATGGTTTGACCTATATCGGCGTTAACCCTTATTGGCAGTATATTATCAAGGGCGGCATTATTATCTTCGCCGTTGCTTTGGATTCATTGAAATACGCCAAGAAGAAATAATCGTTGTCGCGTGCGAGCAAGTATGGCGTACAAAAGTAAAAAAGAGCCGCGTTGTTACGCGGCTCTTTTTTTGGTGCTTTGGCAATTATTGATTGTAATCCCGAGATTGTGAGAACGGGTTTCTGGCGTTTTCAGGTGGGGTAGCAAGCGCGGGTTGCGGACCATCTTCATCCTCATAAACCTCCTGCTCAACCTGCTGGTGGGCTTTGCGTTTCGCCGCCTTTTCTGCTGCCAACTTTTCTTGTAAAGCTTTATCCGCCGCTGCGGCTTTGTCGGCCGCGGCTTTTTCCTCTGCGGCCTTTTTCTCAGCTTCCAGATGTTGTTGTAGCGCTAAAACTTGATCGGCAGTGACCGCTGGATAGCCTTGTGCATCATCGGGAATATTGTGTACAGCAGGAATGGGGATCAATGGGCCGAGGAAACGCGGTTGGCGTTTAAGGAGGTATAAATCACCTAAGGCACCGAGTCGGGCGAACACTTCGCGCACGCGTACAGTCAGCATATCTTTGGGAGAGGGCACCGCAAAACACTGTGCCTGAATGCCCATATGCAAGGCGATAAACAGCGCACGTTCACAGTGGAAGCGCTGGGTGATAACCAAAAAATCGTTGGTATCAAATACCTTACGGGTGCGAACAATCGAGTCCAGCGTACGGAACCCGGCGTAATCGAGCACGATATCGTTAGCCGGAATACCCGCGGCGATCAGATCCCGGCGCATAGTGCGCGGTTCATTGTAGCTTTGTAACGCGTTATCACCGCTGAGCAGCAGATACTTCACCTTACCGCTGTTGTAGGCGTTAATCGCGCCTTGAATACGATACAAATAATACTGGTTAATAACCCCAGTTCGATAATATTTGGACGTGCCGAGTACGACGCCGACCTGGCGATGCGGCAATTCTTGCACTTCATCATAAATATAGGGTTTGGTTTTCCAGCTAATCCACTGATCAAGCCCAACAGCAATAATCAGCATCAAGATGACGATGCCGATAAAGCTTACTGCTAGTCGCTTAATCATGGAGGGACCTTAAATCGATGGAAGTGTACATGGTGTTCAAGGCTACTTTACCCGCAGCGGTGAAGCAATAATTTCGCGGCTTCAATCAGGGGCTTTGCTGCATTTTTCAGCAATTGGCTGTCTGGATAATTAGTTTAAGGTAGCGGGGGTAGATAAAAGATAGTTGCAGAGTGAGAGTTGTGTTGCCTGTGAGGTGAGACAACGAGGCAATTGACGTTCAGATTAGTTTTTTACCAGCCAAAATAATCATGAAAGTGTTAAATGTTAAAAAGCCCCATGCGGGGCTTTTCTTTATAGGTTGCTAGTCTTGTGCAACTCGGGTCATCAATATCAGAATGATGTGCGCTTATAAGAGCGGTACTGCGGTGACCAGAAGTTGTGCTCGATAGCTTTAGATAACGCATCTTCTGAGGTGACCATTGCCACGCCTTGCAATTGAGCGGCTTTACCGACTTCCATCGCAATGCATTTTGATACGCCTTGAATATCATTCACTTCTGGCAGTAGTGAGCCTACACCATCGGTTGCCAGCGGTGAGCAATCAGCCAGTGCGCGGCTAGCAGCCATTAGCATGCCGTCAGTTACGCGGGTCGCGCCTGATGCCACAACTGCCAGACCAATCCCCGGGAAGATATAGGAGTTATTGCACTGGGCAATTGGATAAACCTTATCTTTGTAATGTACCGGGGCAAAAGGACTGCCGGTAGCAACCAGCGCTGCGCCATCGGTCCAACTGATAATATCCGCCGGATGTGCTTCAACGCGAGACGTCGGGTTGCTCAGCGGCATGACGATTGGGCGCTCGCAATGTTTATGCATTTCGCGAATGAGCTCTTCAGTAAACAGCCCCGGTTGACCAGAAACGCCGATCAGGATGGTTGGCTTAGCATTACGCACGACATCCATCAGAGAAATGCTGTCAGAATCTAAGCCCCAGCTTTCGATATCACTGCTTTTTTGTACCAGCTTGCTTTGGAAATCTAACAAGTTAGGCAGTTTATCCGTTAACAGACCAAAACGATCGACCATTAAGACGCGGGCACGAGCTTCATCTTCGCTCAAGCCTTCGGATTTCATTTGCGCAATGATCTGTTCAGCGATACCACAACCTGCTGAACCTGCACCGAGGAAGGTCACCGTTTGGTCACGCAGACGGCATCCAGCAGCGCGGCTGGCGGCAATCAGGCTACCCAAGGTGACGGCAGCGGTGCCTTGAATATCATCATTGAAGCAGCACAGTTCATCACGATAGCGGTTAAGCAGAGGCGTGGCATTTTTTTGCGCAAAATCTTCAAATTGCAGCAACACATTTGGCCAACGGATTTTGACCGCTTGGATGAATTGATCCACGAAGTCGTTATATTCATCGCCAGTAATGCGTGGATGACGCCAGCCCATATACAGCGGGTCATTGAGCAGTTGCGGATTGTTGGTACCGGCATCTAACACCACTGGCAGTGTATAGGCTGGGCTGATACCACCACAGGCGGTATACAGAGAGAGTTTACCAATAGGGATACCCATTCCGCCGATGCCCTGGTCGCCAAGACCAAGAATACGTTCGCCGTCGGTGACTACCACCACTTTTACGTGTTGTTTGGTGGCGTTTTGCAGCATATCGTCCATATGCTCACGGTTCGGGTAAGAGATAAATAACCCGCGTGCGCGACGATAGATATCCGAGAAGTGTTCGCACGCTTCTCCAACGGTAGGCGTATAAATAACCGGCATCATTTCGCTGAGATGCTCATCAATCAAGCGATAGAATAAGGTTTCGTTAGTATCTTGGATATTGCGCAGGTAGATGTGCTTATCAATATCGGTTTTGAAATCCTGGAACTGGCGATAGGCACGTGCAGCCTGCTCTTCGATAGTTTCTACCGCTTCTGGCAACAGACCGTGCAGGTTGAAACTCGCGCGTTCATCTTGAGTAAAGGCACTGCCTTTATTGAGCAGTGGAAATTCAAGCAAGATAGGACCAGCATGTGGGATATATAGCGGACGTTTACTTTCGTATTCAAGTTCCATTGATTTTACTCTTCAAGGTCTCGTAAATGTAGGGTGGTTTTTTTGTAAGACTATTCTAAAAAGTACAATGCCAAGATAGACGAAACAGGTTCGGTATTTATTAGTAGTATGTTTCTAAATCTATCAATACCCGTCATCCTTCGAAATGCAGCGTTGTTGGCTGCTCTCGCTAACCCCAGTCACTTAGTTATCTAAGCTCCTAGGGATTATCTCGATTGCCGCCTAGCTGCATCTCGAAGTCTATAGGGTATATACCCGTCATCCTTCGGGCTGCAGCGTTGTGGGTATATATTTAGCGCATGAAACTTTATCAGAGTTGAAAGTGAAGACTCAATTTTTTGGCTGGAAAATAGCAAAATAAACTAATAAAAATGCGTGATTGAGATAAATGAACGCCATTGGTGCAAAAATATTCTCTGGATAACTCTTGGGCTAACCAAATATAGGGAGCCAGCTCTCGTTGATATTGAGTTTGGCTCCTGGTACCTATGACTATCAGAGCGGCGATATTTCGCCGGATTCTGTCGCTACGATAGTCTGTAAAGTCAGATCTTTGCAGCCTAAAGCTTCCAGCGTCGCGCGGGTTGCGGCAAGCTGGCTAATTTGTGGCGCATGATGTTCCACTAATACTGCCCGACGTATTTTTAAGCAGTTGTCACCTGAAAGATTTAGTAACACCAAGGCGGCCTGCAGCGGCGGTAAACTTGGGTTGAATGCGGCATTTTCCGCATAACGTCCGCTATAAATCTCACCACTGTCGCTTTCCAGCGCGATGCCACTGTGCGACTGACTATAAGGTGCATGGCTTTGGTTACAAGCTGACAACGCCTGTTGGCTGAGCAAATCACTTGCCTGAATCTTATAGCCGTGATCAACCTTATCCATTAGCAATGTGCTGATATTTAAATCTTTTGGACCAAAAGAGTCCGGCAGGTAGTCTGCTAGTGTCGCAACGTTGCGATTTGGCAGATGGATTTTTAGCCCTGTCCCGCTATTAAGCTCATTCATAAACTGCCGGCAATGACCGCATGGGGTGTAATTAACCGTAACCGATTCCAACTGCTGCTCGCCACGCTGCCAGGCATGAGTAACCGAGCACTGTTCGGCATGAATCGTTTGCTGAATAGCGGCGCCGCTAAATTCCATATTGGCACCAAAGTAGAGATTGCCGCTAATACCACGGGCAATAGCGCCAACATTAAAGTGAGAAACAGGGGTTAAAGCACAGGCGGCGGCGAGTGGCAGTAAAGCAAAAGCCAGCGCATTGTCATCGAGTCCTGTTGCCAGCTTTATGGTGGCAACCTGTTGGGTAGTGAACATGGCAGGGAAGCTGTCATGACAGAGTATCGGCTCAAGAGCAGATTGCAGTTCGGAAGATAGGCTAGAAAATGCCTCAGTAAATCGAGTATGCATCTGTACATCCTTGATAAGGTTACGGCCAGTTACTATAGGCAGCTTTTATGTCGTTTTGTGTGATATTGGTCACTATTTTTATGAAATTGATGTAATGAATTTCATTTTTGTGAGACGTCACGCAAGAAATGGTCAGGTGACGAGGCTTATGAGGTGAAAAAAAACCGAAGCCATATCGACTTCGGTTTTAGGCGGAGGATTAACCTCGTCGTTCAAATACCAGCGCTTTGCGTTCAATCAGTCGCATTAATAGCGTGAGTAAGCCATTAACGCACAAATAAACGACGCCTGCGGCACCAAACACCATCACATCATAGGTATTGCCATAAACCATCTGGCTGTGTCCCATGACATCCATCAAGGTGATGGTGTAGGCCAGAGAAGTGCTCTTAAAGACCAGCACCACTTCATTTGAGTAGGATGACAGCGAGCGCTTGAAAGCAAAGGGCAGAAGAATACGCAACGACTGTTTTTTCGACATCCCTAGTGCTTCACAAGATTGCCATTGCCCAGCCGGAATAGCTTTAATTGCCCCAAAGAACAGCTGGGTAGTATAGGCTGCGCTATTGAGGGCCAAGGCTAACATGGCACACAGCCAGGGCTGTGATAGCAGGTTCCATAACCACGGAACATTATGGATAGAGGGAAATTGCCCCGGACCGTAATAGAGCAGGAAGATTTGCACCAGCAAAGGGGTACCGGTAAATAGCGTGATATAGCCGCGCACGATGTGTTTTAGCACCGGGATTTTCAACGTCAGTATTACGGTGAAAATTAATGCCAACGCCAGCGCAACAATCAGTGCTGCTATCGTTAAGGTCAGACTGGTATGCAGACCTTTAATGACTTCAGGTAAATAGCCCCACATTAAGATGCACTCCGTTCAAAGCGAGTGGTACGCAGCTCAATACGTTTGATGATCTGTTGGCTAATTAAAGTAATCACCAGATAGATTGCCGCAGCAGTGATATACCAGGTAAACGGCTCCTGAGTACGGGTGGCAATACTTTTAGTTTGCAGCATGAGATCATTGACACTAATGAGTGAAACCAGAGCGGTATCTTTTAATAGTACCAACCATTGGTTGCCCAGACCTGGCAGGGCATGACGCCACATTTGCGGCATGATCAAACGAAAGAAGATCGCCGATTTGCGCATGCCTAGCGCAGAGCCAGATTCCCATTGGCCGTAAGGCACGGCTTTCAATGCACCGCGCAACGTTTGCGAAGCATAAGCGGAATACAGCAGCGACAGGGCGATGACACCGCAGGTAAACGGACTAATTTCGACATTGTCGAAGGGCAGTTTTACCGGCAGTTGGAACAGACCAAAGTTCAACGTAAAGCCATCAGACAGCGTTAATAGCAACTGAGATGAACCGAAATAGATAAACAACACCACCAGGATTTCTGGCAATCCACGTAGTAACGTTACCCACGCCGTACCAATCCAGCTAAAAGGCTTCCACGGAGAGGATTCCCAGGCAGCAAACAACATCGCCAGCACAAGGCCGACGATGAGGGCACAAATGGCAAGGCCGACGGTCATCCCGGCGGCACTTACAAGAGGTTGAAATTCAATCATTTGTTCGGATTACTTCGGAAACCATTTGGTATACAGAGCCTGGTAAGTACCATCCTGCTTCGCTTTGGCTAGTGCGCCGTTGAGTTTATTAAGCAGCTCGTCGTTATTTTGACGCACAGCAATACCTAAACCTTCACCAAAGTAATCTTTATCGGTAATTTTTTCGCCGATGGTAGACAGATTTGCGTCTTTTTTCAGCCATTCGTTAACGACTGCGGTATCACCGAATACGGCATCCAGGCGACCATTTTTCAGGTCAAGAACCGCATTTTGATAGCTGTCGTAAGGAACAGCAGTAATTTCAGGATGTTTTTCCAGTAGGTATTTCTGGTGAGTACTGCCGTTTTGCATACCGACACGCTTGCCTTTCAGTGCAGCCAGATCAGCAAACTTGCCTTTTACCGCGATAAAAATAGCTGAGTTATCATAATAAGGTGCGGTGAACGAGACTTGTTTTTGACGATCTGGAGTGATGTCCATACCAGAAATCACGGCATCAATACGGCGGAATTTCAGGCTTGGGATCAGACTATCGAAAGCCTGATTGCTAAAGGTACAGGTAGCCTGAATGTCTTTACACAGCAGATTAGCCAAATCAACATCAAACCCTTGGATTTGGTTGTTAGCATCGACATATTCAAAAGGAGCGTAAGACGCTTCCATCGCAAAGCGAATGGTGTCTGCTGCGCTTGCGGATAAGCTCGCTGTTGCCATAATTGCTGCAATTAATATTTTTTTCATCGCAAACTCCAAATAAATCAATGTGATAAATAGCTGGCAAACTCGGCGGTTTGCGGCTGAGTGAAACAGGTGGCATCGCCTTGTTCAACAATGCGGCCATTTTCCATGTAGACCACGTGGCTTGCTGTCTTGCGCGCGACCTCAACTTCGTGAGTCACGATAACCTGGGTAATGCCAGTGCTGGCAAGCTCACGAATAATGCTAACAATTTGGGCGGTAATTTCAGGATCTAGCGCGGCAGTTGGTTCATCAAAGAGCAGCACTTGTGGTTCCATCATTAATGCACGGGCTATTGCCACTCGCTGTTGTTGACCGCCTGAAAGGTGCAAAGGATAGCGGTCAGCAAAATCCTTCAAGCGCAGGCGGGTTAGCAAGGTGTCGGCACGTTTGAGTGCGACATCTTTGCTCAGGCCCAACACCCGACAAGGGGCTTCTAGCAAATTGTCCAAAACGGTGCGATGTGGCCACAGATTATACTGCTGGAATACCATACCGACGTTTTGGCGCAGCTCGCGAATTGATTTTTCATCAGGCTTTTTTTGGAAATTGTAGGTATTACCCGCAATCTGCAAGCTGCCTGAACGAGGCATTTCCAGAAGGTTGAGCACGCGGAGCAGGGAGCTTTTCCCAGCACCGCTTGGGCCGAGTAACACTAAGGTTTCTCCGGCTGCGCAGCTAAGGTTAATGTCAAAAAGCGCCTGATGGGCGCCGTAGAAGCAATTGATGCCGTTTAGTTGAATACTCATGCTTAAATACTGATAGCCGTTAATGCCGCAGAGGTTAACCCTTACAGCATAGTTATGCAACGAAAGTGCGTAAAATTTATCGGCGTGTGGTTTTTATCTCGCCAGATAGAATAAAATATCGCTATGAAGATATCCTTAGTCTAATTATTTTATCGCGGTAATTTTCTTAGGAGAATAAACCAACTTGTATCAAATGACAGCAAGTTGGTTTCTATTATTAGAGCAACAGCACGTTATTTGTCCGTACTTATTAACGATTTTCCAACACTTGTCGCAGCGTGCCGCCGGATACAAAATCGAGATCGGCCATATAGCGCACATCATCGATAGCCCAGCAATGGCCTTCGCGCACCATCAATACTTCATCCTGCCATTTAGGTTGCTTACTTTGCGTGCCATCATTAGTCATATTGACTCGCAGCGGTATATTGCGGGCATCAGTATTAGGTATGGTTGAGGCGCTGTGAACGCTGACGGAGGTCGGCCCCTGGAACAGGCTTGAGAAAACATCGCCGCCGACCGCATCGTGTTTTTCATTTGGTGTAGCAGCAAGGTCTATCTTCGGTTCGTGCTGTGCATTGAGCAATGCTTGATATAACGCGGTTGAAAGATAAGGGCGATATTGCGCTAACTGATTGCTATTGGGCAGGCCAGTCTGCTTATTCTGGATACGTAAATCGTAAAACTTCTGCGCAACCGCATCCGGTCCGCCTTCGATACAGGGGGCACTGCGACTGCCAATATCCTTGTAGGCAGGCGTGACGGTGGTACAGCCGCTTAAGAGCAGTGCGAGGGTAATTGCCGTTCCAAGAAGGTTCTTTTTCATTGTAATCCTTACAGTAATCCTGAACATTTTTGATATACCCGCCATACTTTATCTTGTTGTGGGCTTGGGCATCTGCGATCGCTTGTCTTAGTAAGTCACTATTGACGCTTGGATTGCCGTCCCTGCATGACAAAGTCTATTGGGTCTTAGCAGTATTTTTAATCATAGAATATAAAATGATTTTATGGCGTTTACTGATCCGTGATAATCGCCGTTCAATTGGATAAGTCATTACAAGGATGGCTCATGCGTAGTATCAAAATACCACAGATAGGGCTCAGGTTATGTCTGGCGTTGTTGCTGAGCTGGGTTGCCGGTTGTCAGAGTCAATCTAGGGTTTCTGCTGATAATCCAGAGTTTGTGTTGGAAAAATCCCGGCAGGCGCAGGGGGCTGACCAGCGTATCCGATTTTTGGTGATCCATTACACGGCCGAGGATTTTCACTCATCGCTGAATACCTTAACCGATGAACACGTTAGCGCGCATTATTTGATCCCCGCATATCCTCCGCAAGAGGGGGGCAAGCCAGTCGCCTGGCAACTAGTGCCCGAATCAATGCGTGCTTGGCACGCCGGAGCCAGTCGTTGGCGCGATCGTACTAATTTAAACGATACTTCGATTGGCATTGAACTAGAGAATCCCGGCTATAGCTCAACGCTGCTTGGATTGCGTTTTTATCCGTTTCCTCGTGAGCAAATTAGCTTGCTGACCGCGCTGAGCCGCCAAATTGTGACACGTTATCAAATTGAGCCGCGTAATGTCGTCGCACATAGTGATATTGCACCTCAACGCAAAGACGATCCGGGGCCGTTATTCCCTTGGCAACAGTTAGCTGAGCAGGGTATTGGCGCATGGCCGCAGGCTGAGAGAGTAAAAGCGTTATTAGCGGGGAAAGATAAGCAGCAACCGGTACCGATGGCGGAATTATTAGCGCTGCTTGCTCGTTACGGTTATGCGGTGAGTGATGATATGACCCCAGCACAGCAGCAGCGGGTTGTTCGCGCCTTCCAAATGCATTTCCGTTCAGCGGATTATCGTGGCCTGCCGGATGCAGAAACAGAGGCTATTGTTAAAGCATTGCTTGAGCAGTACCCCAGTTAATCCCGCTCTTTTGTACAGGCCCATTTTGGCAATGGGCCGTCCTCTCTATTGTTAATTCTCTATCGATTATCAGTTGGGACGGTTGATCAGCTCATGTCGGCTGCGTAATTTACCATGATCTTTCAGCCACAATGCGGTTCGCTTAATACCTTCATCAATCGAGACAATAGGTTGGTAACCCAATTCGTCCTGCGCCCGTTGCGTATCCAGGGTGAGGTCAAAGTTTAGTTTTGCCACGCTGTAGTGGGTCAACCTGGGTTCTCGCATGGACTTAGCACCAATCCTTTCCATTCCTCGTGCCATCATATCCAGCAGGGGATAAGGCACAGAACGAATACGGTACTTCATTTCCAAGCCTTCCATTAAATGCTGAATCAGAGTGCGCAGCGGGCGAGGTTGCAGATTAGTAATATTATAGGCCCGGCCTGATGCCGTTGACTGTATTTGTGTTGCCAGCCACATTGCATGTACGGCGTTTTCGACGTAGGTCATATCCACCAGCGCTTCGCCCGCGCGAGGCAGCATTAAGGTATCGCCGAATTTAATCATCTGTAACAGACGCGGCATTAACACATTGTCGTGCGGGCCAAAAATGCCTTGTGGTCGCAAAATAGTGAAATGCGTTTGCGGATTAGACAGCGCCAGGGTGGTAATAACCTGTTCTGCGGCATCCTTACTACGGGCGAATTGGTTAGCGAAACGGTGTGGGCGGAAGTCTTCTTTTATATTTCGGCGATGATGAAAGTCGAAATAGATTGCGGGTGATGAGAGATGGATGAAATTTTCCACGCCGTAAGCCGCAGCCCATTCTCCCAAGCGTCTCGTGGCACGGACATTAGCTAGTTCAAAATCTTCTTCACTTCCCCAAGGCGAACTCAACCCTGAGCAATGCCAAAGCGTATCAATATCAGCCAGTAGCACTTTTGCCTGAGCGGAAACCAGATTGGTGAGGTCAGCATGAACAAATTCTGCACCCAGTTTTTCAAGTAAAGGACCCATTGCTGCGTTGCGGCCTGTTGCTCGTACGCTGATGCCTTTTTGGCGCAGATATTCGACGGCGTTACGACCTAAACCACTCGTAGCACCGGTAACCAGAACCTTCATAACTCTCCGTTTTCCAAACTGATAGGTAATTGCCAAACTGATATTAAGTGCTAAGCATAGAGCACGTTGGCGTTTGCGGGGAACTCCATAGCCAATTGGGCGTCATTCTTTCTTGAAATCCGGCGCTATGCAATGAGAATACCGCGAAGTCTTGGGCTAAATCAGGCGATCGTTGCAAATTTCCACAGCACAACGAGATAAATCCTTATTGCAGCCAGGCGCGAAGGAATAAAACGGGCTATGGGGATTAAAAGGCGAGATTTTCCGCGAATAACCTGGATAAAGGAATGAGGTTATTCACGGTGTTGTGTTAGATCAGACTTAGAGCGGGGATCTCGGCTATAGTCTCAATGAATCAGGCATGAAGCCGTAGAAATTCTTTCCACAATGCCACCACTTTCTGCAAATCATCACGGCTGATATCGATATGGGTAACCAGTCGGGTTGTTGCGCCAGTGCTCATGATGACACCGCGTTCCAACATCCATGGTTTCATCTTTTCAGCAAGTTGCGCATCTTGATTGATATACAAAATATTGGTTTGTGCACCCTGAGGGGCTATGTCAACGCCAATGCTTCGTAGCTGCTGCTCTAACCATTTTGCGTTGTCGTGATCGTCTTGCAAACGTTGCACGTTATTTTCTAACGCGTACAAGGCTGCTGCGGCGAGAATACCGGATTGACGCATGCCGCCGCCGGTCATTTTGCGCCAGCGATTGGCCTGTTTGATATACTCTTTGCTACCGCATAATAGCGAGCCTATCGGTGCACCTAAGCCTTTTGACAGACAAATAGTTAAGGTATCGCAATAGCGAGTGATTTCGCTAAGTTCAACCTTTAATGCCACTGCGGCATTATAAATTCTTGCGCCGTCAATATGCAGCGCTAGCCCTTTTTCCCGCGTTAACTCCCACGCCTGGCGCAAATAATCTAGCGGCAGAACCTTACCAAAATGCGTGTTTTCCAGACTCAGTAGACGGGTGCGCGCAAAATGAATATCGTCAGGCTTGATGGCTGCCACAACTTTATCCAGCGGCAATGTTCCGTCTGGATTTGCCTCTAATGGCTGAGGTTGAATACTGCCAAGCACAGCAGCACCACCGGCTTCGTACATATAGTTATGGGCTTTTGGGCCGACAATATACTCGTCACCACGCTGGCAATGCGCTAATAACGCCACCAGATTGGCTTGTGTCCCGGAAGGTAAGAACAGCGCATCTTCTTTACCCGTCAGCTTACAGGCCAACTCTTGCAAGGCATTAACCGTTGGGTCATCACCATAAACATCATCGCCCACTTCGGCATTCGCCATCACCTGACGCATGGCATCGCTCGGGCGCGTTACGGTATCACTGCGTAAATCGATCAACTTGGCTTCCTTCATATGGCGAAAATATCAGGACAGATTACTGAGAAAGGGGCCTTTCGGCCCCTAAATCATGCGATGTCACTATAGCTCGACGGTCATCACCGTAGCCAGTTGGTTTTCGCCAGATCGACAATTTCATCGCCGCGGCCATTAATAATGGCGCGCAGCATATACAAGCTAAAGCCTTTGGCTTGCTCAAACTTAATTTGCGGCGGCATCGCCAATTCTTCTTTGGCAGTAATAACGTCTAATAGCACCGGGCCGTCGTGGGCAAAGGCTTCTTGCAGGGCAGCATCAACGTCGGAGGCTTTCTCCACGCGAATACCTTTGATTCCAGTCGCTTCAGCGATTGCGGCAAAGTCAGGGTTTTGCAGCTCCGTGCCGTCGGTCAGATAACCGCCTGATTTCATCTCCATGGCAACAAACCCGAGTACGCTGTTATTAAAAATAACCAGTTTTACCGGGAGCTTGTGTTGAGCAATGGAGAGCAAATCGCCCATCAGCATGGCAAAACCGCCGTCACCACACATCGCGACGACTTGCCTGTTGCGATCAATGGCCTGTGCACCAATCGCCTGCGGCATGGCATTAGCCATAGAGCCGTGGTTAAAGGAGCCGAGCAGTCGGCGTTTACCGTTCATCTGCAAGTAGCGGCAGGCCCAAACGGTCGGCGTGCCGACGTCACAGGTAAAAATGGTATCTTCAGCGGCAAATTTACTGATTTGCTGCGCCAGATATTGTGGGTGAATAGGTTGTTTATCATTTGGCGTTGCCAGGCCGTCTAGGTCTTTACGCGCCTCGTGATAATGTTTTATCGCCTTATCGAGAAACGCGCTGTCGTTTTTCTCCTGCAACTGGGGAAGCAGCGCGTTAAGCGTGGTTTTGATATCGCCAACCAGCGCCATGTCGATATGACAATGGGCCCCAATGCTGCCTGGATTGATATCAATCTGAATGATTTTGGCATCAGTTGGATAGAAAGCTCGGTACGGGAATTGGGTGCCTAGCAGCACTAATGTATCGGCATTAAGCATCGCGTGATAGCCCGATGAAAAGCCGATTAGGCCAGTCATCCCCACGCTATAAGGGTTATCCCATTCGATATACTCTTTGCCGCGTAATGCATGTACCACCGGCGCTTTCAGTGTCGCAGCCAGCTTGACGACTTCGTCATGAGCATTAGCGCAGCCGCTGCCGCACATGAGGGTAATGTTTTTTGCGCCGTTTAACGCCTCAGCCAGTTTTGTTAGTTCATTTGAGGTCGGCTGCACAACAGGAAGTTGTGGCGGATACCATGCGGCTTTGGCATCTTCTGGCGCGGCTTGCAGGGCGATATCTCCAGGTAATACCACCACGGAGACACCTTTATTGAGAATGGCTTTGCGCATGGCAATGCCTAAAACTTGTGGTAACTGTTCCGGGTTGCTCACTAATTCGCAATAGTGACTGCATTCGCGGAACAATTCCTGCGGATGGGTCTCTTGAAAATATCCGCTGCCAATTTCACTCGACGGGATATGTGCGGCGATGGCTAGCACCGGAACGTGATTACGGTGGCAGTCGAATAACCCATTAATCAGGTGAAGGTTACCCGGTCCGCAGGAACCGGCACATACGGCTAACTCTCCGGTAATTTGTGCTTCGGCACCCGCTGCAAATGCGGCCACCTCTTCGTGGCGAGTTCCAATCCATTCAATTGAATCCATGCGATTAAGGCTATCGGTTAACCCATTTAAGGAGTCACCTGTTACTCCCCAAATACGTTTTACTCCGGCTTGCTCCAGCGTTTTAGCAAATAACGATGCCACTGACTGTTTCATATTTTCTCCTGTGATTGAGTCGATGACTGAATGAGCAGGGGCTTAACGCCCATTCTGTTTCGCGAAACTCGGACGACAGCCATAAGCATAGTCCATTATAGATTGCAGTTATGCTGAGTTGTCTTATCTCTAGTTTGGCGGGAGTTGATTAACGATTTGATAAATAATGGAAATAGGTCGGAGAGGGGAGTGAGCTATGTCCTGCGTTACTGTAAGCAGCTGTGACAGGACATAAAATATTAACGCGATCAGGCTGAAAAGAATGCCATCAGAATAGGAGCCAATAGACTCAATAGGAAGCCATGAACCACGGCAGGCGGTACCATATCTAATCCGCCGCTGCGCTGTAATACTGGCAAGGTAAAGTCCATTGATGTTGCGCCACACAATCCCAACGCGGCAGAGCGATTGCTTCTGACCAAAGTTGGGATCAGCATAATGGCACAGAGCTCGCGGGCCAGATCGTTAAAAAAGGCTGAGCTGCCGATAACGGGTCCAAACGAGTCGGTCAGCACGATCCCTGATAATGAATACCAGCCGTAACCAGAAGCGATGGCTAAGCCTGTTTTTACCGGCAGGTTTAGTAATAATGCGGCAACGATACCACCACCCAATGACGATATTCCTACCACAGCAGCTACCAGCATGCCTCGACGATTAAGGATAATCTGGCGCAGTGTCATGCTGCTGTTACCTAGCTGTATTCCGACCAATGCCAGCAGAAAAATAAGCGCCACTTCACTCGCCTGTGATGCATAAGTAAGCCAGTGCATTTGCGTTAAACCAAGCAAGAAACCGGCAACGACGACGAAACAAAGTTTAAGAGAGTCAAAGGCCATGCGCAGACGAGAAGGCAATGTTTCTTGATGGTATTTGGTCTTCCACGGCTTATTGCGCTCCAATAACCATAACGCCAGTAAATTAAGCACAAAAATACACAAGAAAAATACCGCCGCATTTTTAAAAATCATCAGCAGATTACTGCTGAGATTATCGAGAAATGCCAAGCTAACGCCCATGATAAACAAGATGACATAAACCATCCAACTGAGCAGTTTATTGATGCCTTGCAGTAACACTGGACTTTTCAACGGAATGAAATAGCCAATGATAAGCGGCAATAAAATAATCAATAACCCTGAGTACATAACGCAATGATCCTGGTATGAAAATAAATTTTATAATAGAAAACGGATAGCGTCGGCAGTCGGGAGAGCGGCATCCGTGTCAAGAGGCGTGCTACTTGGCGGCAAGTCATTTCACCGCAAGAAACAAGCTATCATTTGAAGACCAGAAAAACCAGACCGGGCGATCTCGCTCTTCTTGACCACTCCCCCCTTTATTAGCCATGCTCAGGAGTAGAAATACGCGCATAGGAGTTGCCCGATGTATCTTGAAAATGTAGACATTGTCGGTTTTCGTGGGATTAATCGTTTATCTCTGCGGCTGACCCAACCAGTGCAGCGCGGCGCTGGCCTGAATACCCCGCCATTTTCCGGCGATCGTAGTGATTTAATGACAGTAAATACTAATACTGTCTTAATCGGTGAGAATGCATGGGGCAAATCCAGTTTGCTGGACGCCTTAACGTTATTATTATCGCCAGAGCCGCAGTTATATTGTTTTAAAGAGCAGGATTTTTATTTCCCTGCCGGCGAGAAAGCGTCAAAACAACGTTATCTACATGTGGTTTTTACTTTCTGCGAACATCATCCGGGGCAGCATGCAGCTCCGCGCTTTAATCCGTTATCTCCGGTGTGGGTTAAATGTGACGATCGGTTAACCCGTATTTATTATCGTCTGGAAGGAGAGTTGGATGACGATGGCAGTGTGCTGACGCTGCGGAGCTTTTTAGCGGCCAATGGTGAACCACTGGCGTTGAAAAGTATTGATCCCTTAGCGCTGGCGCTGATTAAACTCAACCCGGTGTTGCGTTTGCGAGATGCCCGCTTTATTCGCCGCTTACGCAGTGAAACTCTGGCACCCCATCTGGCGGATAATACGGAGCAGCTGGCAAAACAGCTTGACTCCCTGACCCGTGAATTAATTCATAATCCACAATCATTGACCAATGCAGAATTGCGCAGTGGGCTGGCGGCGATGCAGCAGCTACTCGAACATTATTTCTCGGAGCAGGGCGGCGCAGCACACGCGCCTTGGCAACAAAAACGTTCGGGGCGGGCGGAGAGTCGTCAGGCTTGGCGATCTCTCGGTAATATCAATCGCATGATCGCCGAACCGACCAGTCGCAGTATGAGAGTGATGCTGCTAGGAATGTTTTCGACGCTATTGCAAGCTAAAGGCTCGGTTGTTCTACATCCTAACGCACGCCCGCTATTGTTAATTGAAGATCCCGAAACACGCTTACACCCGATCATGCTTTCGGTGGCGTGGGGCTTGCTCGATCAGTTGCCGCTACAGCGCATTACCACCACCAATTCTGGTGAGCTGATATCGTTGGTTCCGGTCGAGCAGATTTGCCGTTTAGTTCGCGAATCAGGCAAGGTGGCCGCTTATGCTATTGGTCCGCAGGGGATGAGTGCAGAAGATGGTCGGCGTATTGCATTTCATATCCGTTTTAACCGACCGTCGTCGCTCTTTGCCCGTTGTTGGTTATTGGTTGAGGGAGAGACAGAAGTCTGGCTGCTTAATCAGTTAGCCCGGCAGTGTGGTTATCATTTTGAGTCGGAAGGCATCAAAGTGATTGAGTTCGCACAAAGTGGCTTACGGCCTCTGTTACGTTTTGCCAGGCAAATGGGGATTGAATGGCACACATTGGTCGATGGTGACGAGGCTGGCAAGAAATACGCGGCGACGGTGGCGAGTATGGTTTCGCAACACGATGATATTTTGCGTTATCGCCTAACCGCGCTTCCTGCAACGGATATTGAGCATTTTCTTTATCGTGGCGGCTTTGAAGATGTCTATCGGCGCGTAGCAGCATTGCCTTACAATGCGCCAATGGCACCACGGCGGGTGATTGAAAAAGCCATTCACCGTAGCTCAAAGCCTGATTTAGCGATCGATGTTGCGATGGAAGCAGGGCAGCGTGGCGTTGAATCTATTCCTCCGCTACTAAGGAAAATGTTTTCCCGCGTGGCTTGGCTGGCCAGAGGCCGCGCGGATTAAATCATATTGATGAATCGTTAATATCGATAAATAGCTAGTATCAAGACGTTGTTAATAATGCTTAGAGCGTCGCGCCACTGGTAAATTTGTTACGGATTTCTGTTTCCATATTATCGAGCAATTGATAACGACGACGATATTCGGCACGTTTTTTACTGGCGATACTTTCCAAAGGTTTATGGGTTATGCGCAATGGCAGACGGAAATAGCCTTGTTCCGTCTGTTCGCCCCCTAAGGTTTCCCAAAACGAATCATAGTCGGCAAACATCATGTTTTTACGCTTTTTATAACGCCAGCTCGTATAGATATGTGTCGCATTGCCTACCGCGAAGACCTGCTTCATCTCCATTTTTTCTGCCATTAGCAATAAGGCTTCCATCAAAATACGTTTTGGGAACAGACCGTGGCAGGCTTTAGTGGCATCTTGAATGGCCTGATGCTCAATATTGCCATCAGAACCCTGAAGCGCGCCAATAAACAGCGTGGGCTGTCCCTGATAATCGATAAAAGAAAACGTTACTTTTGCCAGCGCCTGGTCCGCGGCATTGACAAACATCATCGTGGCTTCACCTTCTTTATCCAGATGACTAATGGCATTGAAGGTGATGCGATAAATCTGCTCGCCTTTGCCTTCAAGGTTAGCGATAGGTAGTACTTGTTTGCTCAAATGCCCACGTTGCAGCTGCAGCGGTAGACGTTGATTAATATAGTTGTAGTGCGCACAAATGCTTTGTAAGGCCATGCTACGGCTAAAATTAGCGGACATATAAGGCCGATGTAGTTTGACCGGCAGGGTTGGCTGCGCGCTCAAAATTTCATTACTTTGCGGGAATTGAGCAAGGTTATTGAGCAGCACCAACGTCGAACGTGGATAAACGAGCGAGCGGCCTAAAAATTTCAGTCGATAGCTCAATTTTCTCCAGTTTTTATTCGGCGTGAGTTGCCCGCTGACCAGTGCAGACATGAGATTCAGGCCAGATGCCGGCTTTGGTGAAAGAGAAGAATAAGATATTGATGACATTCTTTAGGGGCTCAAATAATTAATAGTAAAAATTCTATTAATGTTATTTAAGCAAAAGGAAAATAAACCAAAAGACAACGGCAACTTTCTTTACACACAAAGAGTTACACTTGTTGATGAATGGTTTACGAAAATCAAACGTAACGGTTAAGAATTAAAATGAAGCAAATAAAACAGAAGGTTGCATTATTAGCGTGAAGTTTTTTTTCTTCGGGACTTGAAGAGTATGGGTTCCTACCCCATAAATTAAAACGTCAGCCAATAAATGACTGACGTTTGATAGAGGTATTGATTGTCGGCGGTATGCGGATGTTGGTCAAACCACCGCTGCAGTTTCCACCGGAATAATAAGGCTGGCATGATTTCCTTTAGGGCCTTCATGAACATCAAAGTTAACCTGTTGGCCAGCTTTGAGTGTGCGGTAACCTTCCATTTGGATAGTTGAGTAGTGGGCGAAAATATCTTCTCCACCATTCAAAGGACAAATGAAGCCGAAACCTTTAGCGTTATTGAACCATTTAACCGTACCTGTATCCATGCTTGTACATCCCTCTTACTGACGATTCTGGTGATTAAAAAGAGATAAAGTCAGGTTGAGGTGAGTTGTAAACCAGCAGAGGATAGTGGTTAAAACTCACCCAACGCATGAATTTACACTCTAGTGAATTAGGTCTGGACGTCAAGAGAAGGGGATTTGTCTTGGGGGAGCAGTTAGCTAAAGTTTGAAGTAGCTAACGCTATTGGCTTCGCTCAATAGCATTTAATCCGAAGTTTTGAGTGAAAACATATGATGTCAACTACGGTAAGGGCGGTGGAAAAATGATAAAATATGTTAATAACAGCGACGATCTCCGGCTTAGTACGAACTGAATTCTATTTCGTCACTTGGCGGATCCCGCAATCAAAAGCAATGCACAAGGTGATGAGCAGGCGATGGGTGACAATCAAGGTTGGATGAATTTTGAACACTTGGCGGCGGATAAACAAAAGGATGCGCTAAAGCCGCCATCTATGTATAAAGTTATTATTAACAACGACGATTACACGCCAATGGAATTTGTGATTGACGTACTGCAAAAGTTCTTTTCTTATGATATTGAACGTGCAACGCAACTGATGCTTACTGTGCACTATAAAGGGAAAGCTGTTTGTGGCGTCTATACCGCCGAAGTAGCCGAAACCAAAGTCGCACATGTGAATAAGTACGCTAAGGAGAATGAGCATCCGTTGCTGTGTACGCTGGAAAAAGCCTGATTAAGGCAATCTAATTTGGGGAGGTGCCTATGCTCAATCAAGAACTTGAACTCAGTCTCAACATGGCGTTCGCGAGAGCCCGCGAGCACCGGCACGAGTTTATGACAGTGGAGCACCTGCTGTTGGCGTTGCTTAGCAACCCGGCTGCTCGTGAAGCGCTTGAAGCCTGTACGGTCGATTTAGTGGCCCTACGCCAGGAATTGGAAGCCTTCATTGAACAAACGACACCCACTTTACCTGCGAGTGAAGAAGAGCGAGATACTCAGCCGACGCTGAGCTTCCAGCGCGTGCTGCAACGTGCGGTATTCCACGTTCAGTCATCGGGCAGAAGCGAAGTTTCAGGCGCTAACGTATTAGTGGCTATCTTCAGTGAGCAAGAATCCCAAGCCGCCTATTTGCTGCGTAAGCATGATGTTAGTCGCCTTGATGTGGTGAATTTCATTTCCCACGGTACGCGAAAAGATGAAACGGGTGGCCAGGCTCCGAATAATGCGGAGAACCCGGTTAATGAAGAGCAGTCGGCAGGGGAAGATCGTATGGAGAACTTCACCACAAACCTCAACCAGTTGGCGCGTGTTGGCGGTATTGATCCGCTGATTGGTCGTGATAAAGAACTGGAACGCGCTATTCAAGTGCTGTGCCGTCGCCGTAAAAATAACCCGCTGCTGGTGGGTGAGTCAGGTGTCGGTAAAACGGCTATTGCCGAAGGCCTGGCCTGGAGAATCGAACAAGGTGACGTGCCAGAAGTGATGGCCGATTGTACTTTGTATTCTCTGGATATCGGTTCACTGCTGGCTGGAACCAAATATCGCGGCGATTTCGAAAAACGCTTTAAAGCGTTGTTGAAACAGCTTGAGCAAGATAAAAACAGCATCCTGTTTATTGATGAAATCCATACTATCATCGGTGCCGGTGCGGCTTCTGGCGGCCAGGTTGATGCAGCTAATTTGATTAAACCTTTGCTGTCGAGCGGTAAAATTCGCGTGATAGGTTCAACGACTTATCAGGAATTTAGCAATATCTTTGAGAAAGACCGTGCGCTGGCACGTCGCTTCCAGAAAATCGATATTACTGAGCCGTCGCCAGAAGAGACTATCCAGATCATTAACGGTCTGAAAACGAAATATGAAGCGCATCATGATGTGCGTTACACCGCCAAAGCGATCCGCGCTGCGGTTGAGCTGTCGGTAAAATACATCAACGATCGTCACTTGCCGGATAAAGCGATTGATGTCATTGACGAAGCGGGGGCGCGTAGCCGCCTGATGCCGGTTAGCAAACGCAAGAAAACCGTCAATGTTAGCGATATCGAAAGCGTCGTGGCGCGTATCGCTCGTATTCCGGAAAAAACCGTATCGGCAACGGATAGAGATGTGCTGAAAAACCTGGGCGATCGTCTAAAAATGCTGGTCTTCGGACAGGATCCCGCGATCGAGGTGCTGACTGAAGCGATCAAAATGAGCCGTGCTGGTTTAGGTCAGGATCATAAGCCTGTGGGTTCATTCCTGTTTGCTGGCCCAACCGGCGTTGGTAAGACAGAAGTGACCGTCCAGCTGGCGAAAGCATTGGATATCGAACTGCTGCGCTTTGATATGTCGGAGTATATGGAACGCCACACCGTGAGTCGTTTAATTGGTGCGCCTCCAGGATATGTCGGCTTTGATCAGGGCGGGTTGCTGACGGATGCGGTGATCAAACATCCTCATGCGGTGGTATTGCTTGATGAAATTGAAAAAGCGCACCCAGATGTCTTTAACCTGCTGTTGCAAGTAATGGATAACGGTACGTTGACGGATAATAATGGCCGTAAAGCTGATTTCCGTAACGTGATCTTGGTGATGACAACCAACGCTGGCGTACGTGAAACTGAACGTAAATCTATTGGCCTTATCCATCAGGATAACAGCCCGGATGCGATGGATGAGATTAAGAAAGTCTTCTCGCCAGAGTTCCGTAACCGCTTGGATAATGTGATTTGGTTCAACCACTTGTCAACCGAGGTGATTCATCAGGTTGTCGACAAATTTATTGTCGAACTGCAAGCACAGCTGGATGCGAAAGGCGTGTCGCTGGAAGTTAGCGAAGAAGCGCGCAACTGGTTGGCGGTCAAAGGCTACGACCGTGCAATGGGCGCACGTCCAATGACGCGCACCGTGCAGGAAAACTTGAAGAAACCACTGGCTAACGAACTGCTGTTTGGCTCATTGGTTGATGGTGGTTCAGTGTCCGTAGCTTTGGATAAAGCCGCTGATAAACTGACTTATCACTTCATGAGTGCAGAAAAATTGAAAGCTGAAGGCGCCGTGCATTAATAAGCTCGGGTGCTGATAGAAATGAAAAAGGCGATGGAAACATCGCCTTTTTTGTGTCTGTAGGTTTGATAAAGTACTACAAAGTCTGCTACTAAATTGCGGAAATCACAAAACGCCCTTACCTGTAATAGGAAGGGCGAAGAGGAGTAACCTCATGTATCGCCAGATAATCAGCGATGAGTCAGCCGATTAACGGCTACGGAAGACAATGCGGCCTTTGCTCAGGTCGTACGGGGTCAGCTCTACAGTGACTTTGTCGCCCGTCAGGATGCGGATATAGTTCTTACGCATTTTACCGGAGATGTGAGCGGTGACCACGTGCCCGTTTTCCAATTCAACGCGGAACATGGTGTTTGGCAGCGTATCAAGTACGGTGCCCTGCATTTCAATATTGTCTTCTTTGGCCATCGAGTCCTCTAGGTTTTACTACCATAGTTTTTAACCGGCAAGATAATGCCGAAAAACCCACATTATGTAAAGAGTGTTGGTATAAACCGCATCCATTCCCTATTCCTTCATGGGAACGGCAATTCAACGTCATGTGGGGGTAAGTCTTGTGGCAACCAGCATTCTGGCCGCAACTGGCGTTGCGAAAACCCTGATAATTGCTGCAAAAATTGGCGACGTGGTATCTCGCGTACACCCAGCGACGCAGTGTGAGGGTTGAGCACCTGACAGTCAATCAGTTCTCCTCCATTGCGGGTAAAATGTTGGCAAAAAACCATCAATGCGCATTTTGAGGCATTTATTTTACGGCTAAACATTGATTCCGCGCAAAAAAGCTGGCCGACAGCAACACCATATAAACCGCCAATTAGCTCATCACCGTCCCATACCTCAATAGAATGTGCTTCTCCCATCTCATGCAGCTGTTGATAACCTTTTATCACCTGCGGTCCGATCCAGGTACCTTCGCTCCGATGCTCTGCACAGGCGCTAATAACCTGATTAAATGCCTGATTAAGGCTATATCGATAAGTGGTTTGGCGCAGGAAACGACGAAAACTACGGCTAATGTGGCGCTCATTAGGAAAAAGTACTGCTCGAGGATCGGGAGACCACCACAGAATCTGCGCACCAGGTTCAAACCAGGGAAATATTCCGCGTTGATAAGCTGAAAGCAAACGAGCAGGCTCTAAATCGCCGCCTAACGCCAGCAGGCCGTTTGGTTGACGTAAAGCCAGCTCCGGGTTAGGGAAGTTGACTGAGTTCGCTGGAAGCTGTATCAGACGCATAGATTTCCTTGTACACGGGCATCATTGCCCGCCTAGCCATATTTTAATTAATGAAACTGTGCGTCATTGGGCCACATTGTCGTGATTACGGCGTCATGCTGCCGTCAATCGGTTTATGTCGCTGTAAATAGCGAGCATAGCGGCCGGTGATGCTCACCAGTTCGGCATGCGAACCCTGTTCAACAATATGTCCTTCTTCCATGACGCAAATTTGACTCATTTTATCCAGGCCATGTAGCCGGTGAGTGATCAATATTAGCGTTTTATCGGCACAACAGCGTTCGATCAATAATAAAATATGACGTTCGGTTTCTGCATCCAATCCTTCCGTCGGCTCATCGAGTATCCAGAGCGGTGCGTCATGCAGCAAAGCACGAGCCAGTCCCAGGCGGCGTTGCTCTCCTCCTGATAGCTGACGTCCCCCTTCACCCAACCATGCGTTCAATCCTTCGTCTTCCAGCAACTGCGGTAACTCAACCTGTTGTAGTACCTCGGTTAAACGAAGGTCACTACTATCAGGCGCTGCCATTAGCAAGTTGTCGCGCAGGGTTGTGTTAAAGATGTGAACACGTTGGCTCACCACCGTCATCATCGATCGCAACGTTGCTTCGTCATATTGCGCGAGCGGCACGCCGTTGAGGCTGATTTCGCCTTGTTGTACATCCCAGGCTCGGGTAATTAACTGGGCAAGCGTCGATTTACCACAACCGGTTTGGCCCAATAGAGCAATATGCTGGCCTGCGGAGATATCAAGGTTAATATCTCGCAATACTGGCAAAGGCTGCTCTGGGTAAGTGAAGGTTACCCCTTTAATTTGTAAATGGGCTTGGGCTGCTGCATTTGGGCCTTGTTCAGGGAAGCTGACAGCAGGTTGCGTATTGATGATCTGACTTACCCGGCTGGCGGATGCCACGACCTGACCAAGGTGTTGGAAAGCGGTAGCAACCGGGCCTAATGCTTCAAAAGCGGCAAGCGGGGTAAAGACAAACAGCGCAATTAGCGCCCCTGGTTGCGAGGTGGTAGCAAGGCCGCCGCTTGCCATCCACAACAGCAGTGTCACGGTCAAACCAGAGGCGGCAATCATCAGTGCTTGTGATACTCCCCCCAATTTGGCTTGCTGCTGTTGACGGTGCAGCCAGCGTTGTTCTGTCTCGTCCAGCTGTTGTCTGAAGCGAGGTTGAGCATCGAATACCACGAGTTCGGCCTGACCTTGCAACCAGCTATTTAGCTGGGTGCGGTACTCGGCACGCAACTGAGTAAGCTCTGTTCCAATCGGTTTGCCCTGACGATAAAAAACCACCGGCAGCAATACCAGCAGCGCCAGCATAATAACTGCCAGCGTAATAGCCAGTTGGATATCCAGCAGGCTTAAGCCAACGGTAACAACGATGATCACTATCAGTGCGGTAATTAACGGTGACAATACGCGTAAATAAAGGTGATCGAGCGTATCAACGTCCGCGACCAAACGGTTGAGCAGCTCAGCCTGACGGAATCGGGCTAATCCACCGGGAGATAATGGCAGGATTTTCTTAAAAGTATAAACGCGTAAATGGGCTAATACGCGGAAGGTGGCATCATGGCTGACCAATCGTTCGGCGTAGCGGCCGGCAGTTCGCGCAATAGCCGCGCCACGCACTCCTGCGGCGGGTAACATATAGTTAAAGCTGTAAAGCCCAGCTAATCCTGCGAGCGAAGATGCGGCCAGGAACCAACCCGAAAGGCTGAGTAATCCAATGCTGGCGAGCAAGGTGACGATAGCCAGAATCACGCCGAGTGTCATACGCCCGGCATGGTGGCGATAGAGTGCCAAATAGGGCAGTAATACTTTCATGATTACAGCTCCTTTCCGCGTTGATTGAGCAAATGAGCAAAGGGACCTGATTGTGCTGCTAACTGCGCGTAACTGCCTTGTTCGATGACTTTCCCTTGCTGCATCACCCAGATCTCGTCGTAATCGACAGTCGATTCCAATTGATGAGTGACCATCAATGTCGTTTGCTGGTAAGAGGCTTGATTAAGTGCAGACATCACTCGCTGCTCACTTTGAGCATCCAGACTGGCAGTGGGCTCATCGAGTAATAATAATTGGCAAGGGCTCAGCAAGGCGCGAGCTACCGCAATGCGTTGCGCCTGGCCAACGGAAAGTCGCGCTGCGCTATCGCCGAGTTCCGTTTCCAGCCCTTGTGGCAGCAAGGCTAAAAACTCACTGACATAAGCGCGTTCGATCGCTGATTGCAGTTGTTGTTCTGAGGCATCAGGCTGACTGAGCAGAATGTTGGCTCGTAGAGTTTGTTCTGGAAGATGCGGGTTTTGCCCAACCCAACTGAGGTTTTTTCGCCAATCGGCAGGCAGAATATCGCGCAGCTCTTGCCCATTAACGCTCAGAGATCCTTGATAGGGGAGAAAGCCGAGTAGCGCATTGATAAGCGAGCTTTTGCCTGCGCCACTTACGCCAACAACGGCAACGCGTTGGCCAGCGCTTAAGGTAAAGTTCAGTGGTCCAGCGAGCGTTTTACCTGAAGGCGATAGGATAACCAGATTATCAGCATGCAGCTTGACCGATGAAGATGGCGATAGCGCTTGCGTTCCAGTGCCGCGTTGTTCGGTTTGTGCACTCAGGAAGGTTAACAGGCTTTCTGCTGCGCCGACGGCCTGCGCTTTAGCATGATAAAACGTACCGAGATCGCGCAAAGGCTGGAAAAATTCCGGCGCCAGAATCAAGACTAAAAAACCGGCAAACAATGTGACGGGGGTACCATAGCTACCAAAATTCAGTTCGCCCAAATAGGAGAAGCCAAAATAAACCGCGACGATGGCAATTGATAGCGACGCAAAAAACTCTAGCACTGCCGAAGAGAGAAAGGCGAGGCGTAATACGTCCATCGTGCGGGCACGAAAACTCTCTGTCGACGCTGTAATCTGCTGGGTTTCGGCGTCAGCGCGATGGAACAATCGCAAGGTGTCCAGCCCGCGTAAGCTGTCGAGGAAGCTGCCGCTTAAACGTGCCAAAGCGGCGAAATTGCGTCTATTCGCATCGGCGGCTCCCATGCCTACCAAGGCCATAAACAATGGGATAAGCGGGGCGGTGAACAGTAAAATCAGCCCTGCGGCCCAGTTAATCGGGAATATGCTGATCAGAATTAATAATGGAATGATCCCTGCCAATGAGATTTGTGGCAGGTAACGGGCGTAGTAATCCTGCATATCATCAATTTGCTCAAGGATTAATGTAGCCCAGCTGCCGGCGGGTTTACCTTGGATCCACGCAGGACCGAGCAGATGTAAGCGATCCAGCACCATTTTGCGCATTTCTTCGCGGATCACCCTGCCACAAATGAAACCGACGCGTTCTCGCAACCAGGTAATCACTGCACGTAGTAAAAAAGTTAACGCTAAAAAGAGGAAACCTTGAATAAGGGATTCACGTGGAGTGTGGCTAATGATCAAACTGTGGAGTAAGCCCGCTAATAACCAAGCTTGCGTCAGAATCAGTAAACCAGAAAGCAGGCCCAACATCATAGACAGGCGGATCCAGTTTCTCGCTCTGGAACTTTGTTGTTTTAGCCAGCGGATAAGTTCTTGTTGTCGAGTTTTATTCATCAGGCATCCAGTCTGCGCAGTCATGACCGGTGTATGGCGCTTACGTCGGTCAAAAGTGACATACGAATAAAGCAGGGGATCAATGCATCCAACAACCCTGATTCACGCTCGTATGGTTAAAAAATATCGCAAAGGCGACACTATCATCCCTTACTTTCCATGCGGAAAAGCCTGCGTATAGTACAGGGCTAAGAGGTTACTTAAAACAGCTAGCTGAAAACGGTTGCATCGCTCAGGGAAATAAAAGCTTTCAAAAGAAGAAGGCACCTTAGCCGGTGCCTTCTTAAAATCTAACGCTAAAACAGCGGTTGCGATTATTTTACAACGGCGTTTGCTACGCCATCGAGATAGCGCTCAGCATCTAGCGCTGCCATGCAACCGGTACCCGCAGAGGTAATAGCCTGGCGATAGATGTGGTCCATTACATCGCCTGCTGCGAAAACGCCCGGGATGCTGGTTTGGGTTGCATTGCCCTGAATACCAGACTGGACTTTGATGTAGCCATTTTCCAGCGCCAGTTGCTCGCCAAAGATAGCGGTATTTGGGCTATGGCCGATAGCAATGAACATACCTGCGACATCAATTTTGCTTAGTTCACCGTTGTGAACATCACGTAAATTAGCGCCAGTCACACCCATGTCATCACCCAACACTTCTTCCAGCGTTTTGTTGGTATGCAGCACAATATTGCCGTTACTCACTTTTTCATTCAGACGGTCAATAAGGATTTTCTCTGCACGGAAGTTTTCACGGCGGTGAATCAAGTGAACTTCAGAGGCGATGTTGGCCAAATAAAGTGCTTCTTCAACCGCGGTATTTCCGCCGCCAACAACCGCGACCTTCTGATTGCGATAGAAGAAACCATCGCAAGTCGCACAGGCAGAAACCCCTTTGCCTTTGAAAGCTTCCTCAGAAGGTAAGCCGATATAACGCGCTGAAGCGCCTGTCGCGATAATCAACGCGTCACAGGTGTACTCTTCGCTATCGCCAAACAAACGGAACGGGCGATTTTGCAGCTCTACGCGATTAATATGGTCGAAGATGATTTCGGTATTAAACTTCGCTGCATGTTCATGCATGCGCTCCATCAGACCTGGGCCTGTCAAGCCTTCTGGGTCACCTGGCCAGTTTTCAACTTCGGTTGTGGTGGTTAATTGACCGCCTTTTTCAATCCCTGTGATCAGAACCGGATTAAGGTTTGCACGAGCGGCATATACAGCAGCGGTATAACCTGCTGGACCTGAACCTAAAATCAATAGCTTACTATGTTTAACCGTGCCCATGTCTACTTCTTCTCCAGGTTGGCTGAGGACTTAATTAAGAGGGATTGTAGGTAAAACCGCAGCGTAAAAAAAGTAAACTCGGCTGTTCTTGACGATTAATCTAATTGTTATTAGCGATTGGTCTGATAGCCATTGGGAAATTGTCTATTAATGATTAGTCGTTTATCTGATAGATAGATTGTGAGGTTTCGCTAAAATTGTGCTTTCTGGCCCGGTATGTGGTCAAGAATATAGCAAAAGAGAAATAAATTTTTGTTACTGAACAATGATGAAACATAGGCCAAAAAGACGTTGTAACATTTCAATCTGGCATGTTCTTCTGATTTTGCTTCTTTTGCTTTGACAATCCGCTGTGCATTTGCGAAAACATCAGGGGAGAAGAAATTTATCGCCTCTCGGTGACTTGAAATAATACGATGTGGTGCTATATCGACCAAAATAGTCTTGGCTTGCATGTTTTTTGAGCGTTCAAATGATGTGCAATAGAGATAATCTGTTAATTTCTTGGTGATATTTCTTCTTTCAGCTTAAAGGCAATGAAATACGTTTCCTTAGACAGGGTTGACGTATGTAAACAGGGCGCCAAAACCTAAAACAAACAGGTCTTCGCTAGATAAAAACCTCAATACATTGAAGTCAATTGAGATAAAGCAATAGCATGGATGAACAGCAGAGAGACAATAATAATGGTAGATAATAAAAAACGTCCGGGAAAAGATCTCGACCGTATCGATCGTAACATTCTGAACGAATTGCAAAAAGATGGGCGTATTTCAAACGTTGAGCTTTCAAAACGTGTAGGGCTATCGCCAACGCCTTGTCTTGAGCGTGTTCGTCGTTTAGAACGCCAGAACTTTATTCACGGTTATACTGCGTTACTCAACCCACATTATTTAGATGCGTCATTGTTGGTGTTTGTTGAGATCACGTTGAACCGTGGTGCGCCAGATGTGTTTGAACAATTCAACGCAGCGGTACAAAAACTTGAAGATATCCAAGAGTGTCATTTGGTTTCCGGGGATTTCGACTACCTGTTGAAAACTCGTGTACCTGATATGTCTGCTTATCGTAAATTACTCGGTGAGACCTTACTTCGTTTGCCGGGCGTTAATGACACCCGTACTTATGTCGTTATGGAAGAAGTGAAACAGACGAATCGTTTGGTCATTAAGACACGATAAGTAAAAGGTGCAGGTGCAAAACCTTCTTATTTTAGCTACACTCCTGTTTATCTATACAGCCTCGGCGTTGAGACGTGCTCTCGACGTCCGAGCTATTTCAGTCCACAGGAACCTGGAGAGCCTTTCTTGAGCCAGGAATATACAGAAGATAAAAACGTTACCTTAAATAGACTCAGCAGCGGTCGCCGTATCTTAGAGGCCGTGCTGGTTGTTATTGCGGTATTTGCCGTCTTCTTGATGGCAGCGTTGCTTAGTTTTAATCAGTCCGATCCGAGCTGGTCTCAGACTTCGTGGCATGGCCCTATCCATAATTTGGGTGGGGGCGTTGGTGCATGGATTGCCGATACATTATTCTTTATTTTTGGTGTTCTGGCGTACGCGATCCCTATCATCATCCTTAGCCTTTGCTGGGCCGCCTACCGCAATCGTGAACAACGCGAGTATGTTGATTACTTTGCACTGGCATTGCGCCTGATCGGTACCTTAGCCCTTATTCTCACCTCGTGTGGATTAGCTGCGCTCAATTTTGATGACCTTTATAACTTCACCTCGGGTGGCGTGATAGGCAGTTTGTTGAGCACGGCGATGAAAACCTGGTTCAATAGCGTAGGCGCGACACTTGCGCTGCTGTGTATCTGGGCCGCGGGGTTAACGTTATTTACTGGCTGGTCGTGGTTGGTCATTGCCGAAAAAATTGGTGCCGTCGTCTTGGGCACAACGGCCTTTGTGACCAATCGTTCTCGTCGTGATGACCATTATGAATATGATGAGCATGATGATGACGGCTATGACGATGAACCACCAGTACGTGCATCTGTACCAGAAAAATCTAAGGCTCTGCCTTTAGGCGCTGCTGCGGCTTCGCTGGCGGCCAGTGCCAAACCTGCGGCTGATGAACTTGATGACGTGCTATTTTCTGCGCCTTCATTGACGACGGCAGCACAACCGGCACATGAATCTACGGATTTTGCGCCTGTTGCGCCATCAGTAGAAAGCGAACAGCCGGCCGAGCTGCTTCATCAGCAGCCTGTACAGCAGATGCCGCCGTTAGAACCACAGCAGATGCCATCATTGCAGCCGCTTCATCAAGCAACGGTACAGCAACAGCCTGTAGAGCCTGAAACTCTGAGCATCGCCGAACCTATTCGGCCGCCGCTATATCGTTTCGAAATCCCTGAAGAAACGCCAGTACTGCGTACTGAACAAACGCAGCCATCGATCAATACGGTTCAGCCATTCAATACAGCTCAACCATTAAATACAGTTCAGTCACCAAATTCGAGTCTGCCACAAAATACGGAGCGACCATCAGTCAATACGGTGGCGCCTGTTGTTGATACGACCGTCGACGATGATGGTCCACGTATGGGCAATTGGTCTCAAGCCATTGAGTCGACACATGAGCGCTCGTCGTCTGGTTTCAATAGCCCGCAGATTGATAGTGGTGCCGTCAATAGCTTGGCCGCTACCGCAGCGTTGGCAACAGGTTTAGCTAAGGCTGGGCAATCGTCCGAGTCTAGCAATCTATTTATGCCGGCATTTAACGCGTTCAGCGATGGTAATCCGCAGGTTAAAAAAGGTGATGGGCCACAGTTGCCACGACCTAATCCAGTGCGGCTGCCGACGCGGCGTGAATTGGCCTCTTATGGTATTAAACTGCCTTCTCAGCGTTTAGCTGAGCAGCAGGAAAAAGCGCAAGCAGCGCAAGCAGCGCAAGCGTTGAAGGCTCAAGAAAATGAGCAACTGACATCGCAAGTTGATGAGGACGAAGCGGCTGAGCAAGAGCAAGCAGCATTAGCACAAGCTTTTGCCGCGCAGCAGCAGCAACGTTATACACAGACAGATAGCGACGCTAATGTTCATCAACAAAATGGTTATGAACAAAGTAGTTATGAACACGGCAACCAAGAATCCGCTGACGATGAACCGATTTCAGCGGAAGAAGCGGCTGAACTGGCGCAACTGCGTGAAGCCTTTGCTGCGCGTGAACAGGCTCGTTATCAGTCTGATAACCTGCACGTTGATAACACTCAGTCTGGCGTGAGTCATGCCGCTTCCTATTCGCAAGATTCTTATTCGGCGCATAACATGCGTCAAGAACCTGCGGCGGCGACGTGGCAACAGCCGTCACAGAGTGATGCGCCGGAACGTTTTGATACTAGTGAGTTGCAGAAAGTCATCGATCACGAAGCATTCAATTTCTCGCCGATGGCTGATTTGATTGATGATTCACCGGTTGAGCCGCTGTTTACGCTATCGTCTGCTGCGGAAGATAAAACACATCAACCTGCGGCGGACACGGCTTATGTTCAAAACAGTGGCAGCAATACATCGGCGTATCAGCAACCAGTTGAACCTGCTAAACCGGCAATGGATAGTTTGATTCACCCGTTCTTGATGCGTAATGACCAGCCGTTAAGCAAGCCAACGACGCCGCTGCCGAGCTTAGATTTGCTGACTTCAGCACCGGCTGAAAACGAACCGGTTGATATGTTTGCTTTGGAGCAGACAGCACAACTTATCGAAGCGCGTCTGAATGATTACCGTATTAAAGCTGATGTGGTAGATAAACTTCCCGGGCCGGTCATTACCCGTTTCGAGCTGGATTTGGCACCGGGTGTAAAAGCGGCGCGTATATCCAACTTGTCACGAGATTTGGCGCGTTCTCTTTCTACCGTCGCTGTGCGTATTGTGGAAGTGATTCCGGGTAAACCTTATGTTGGTTTAGAGCTGCCGAATAAACATCGTCAGACCGTTTATTTACGTGAAGTGCTCGATTGTCCTGCGTTTAAAGACAGCCCATCACCGCTGACCATCGTACTGGGCAAAGATATCGCTGGTGAGCCTGTGGTTGCCGATTTAGCAAAAATGCCACATCTGTTGGTGGCAGGTACGACGGGTTCTGGTAAATCGGTCGGCGTTAACGCCATGATCCTCAGCATGTTGTATAAAGCTACGCCGAAAGACGTGCGTTTCATCATGATTGACCCGAAAATGCTCGAGTTGTCAGTTTATGAAGGTATCCCGCATCTGTTAACCGAAGTGGTTACCGATATGAAAGATGCTGCTAACGCATTACGTTGGTGTGTTGGTGAGATGGAGCGCCGTTATAAACTGATGTCGGCATTGGGCGTGCGAAATCTGGCAGGTTATAACGATCGGGTTAAAGAAGCGGAAGAGATGGGGCGTCCAATCCCCGATCCATTCTGGAAACCGGGCGATGGCATGGCCGCAGAACCGCCGATGTTGGAAAAAGAACCTTACATTGTGGTGATGGTGGATGAGTTTGCTGACCTGATGATGACGGTTGGCAAAAAAGTGGAAGAACTGATTGCACGCTTGGCGCAAAAGGCGCGTGCTGCCGGGATCCACTTAGTATTAGCGACTCAGCGTCCATCGGTTGATGTAATTACCGGCCTGATCAAAGCTAATATCCCAACCCGTATTGCTTTTACTGTATCAAGCAAGATTGACTCACGTACTATTCTTGACCAAGGCGGCGCAGAATCTCTGCTGGGGATGGGGGATATGCTTTATATGGCTCCTAACTCCTCGATTCCGGTACGTGTTCACGGAGCGTTCGTTCGTGATCAGGAAGTCCATGCTGTGGTTCAAGATTGGAAGGCTCGTGGCCGACCGCAATATATCGACAGCATTACCAGCGGTGGTGATGATGGTGAAGGCAGCAGCCAAGGTCTTGAAGACGGCGAAGAGCTTGATCCATTGTTCGATCAGGCCGTGGCTTTTGTGGTTGATAAACGTCGTGCTTCAATCTCTGGTGTACAGCGGCAGTTCCGTATCGGCTATAACCGAGCTGCGCGTATCGTTGAGCAGATGGAAGCGCAGTCGATTGTCAGTGCGCCTGGACATAATGGCAACCGCGAAGTATTAGCACCGCCATCGCATGAATAATCAGCGCGAACGGACGGCTTTATAACCCATTCGAGGGCCGCTGATGCGGCCCTTTTGAAAAGAAGCGTAAAATCATTAATTATCAGATAAATAAGCTATCCAGCTTATCTTGTCTCGGATACAGTTCACGCAAGAATTCTTGGTGTATCCGCGCACTGCAATGCGTGGCGGAGATAGCCAAGAATATTGTCAGATTGCAATGGATTCTAAAGGTAAGTAGCACAATGAAAAAAGTATTAGCAGTGGGCTGTTTGTTGACCGCGTTTGTCTCTAGCGCAGTCTTTGCCGATGCCAGCAGCGATTTGAAAAGCCGTTTAAGCAAATTAAATACTTTCCACGCCAGTTTTACTCAGACGGTTACCGCTGATGATGGCTCCAATGTGCAGCAAGGCGAAGGCCAGCTGTGGGTTAAACGCCCGAACTTGTTTAACTGGCACATGACATCACCGGATGAAAGCGTACTGGTTTCTGATGGTAAAACACTGTGGTTCTATAACCCGTTTGTTGAGCAAGTCACCGCGACTTGGCTGAAAAATGCTACGGGCAACACGCCGTTTATGTTAATCACCCGCAATGACAGCAGCGACTGGGCTAAATACAACGTCAAACAAAAAGGCGATGATTTTGAACTGACGCCAAAAACGGCGGCGGGTAATTTGAAGCAGTTCGCGATCACTGTAACGCCAACCGGTACTATCAAGAGCTTTACGGCTGTTGAACAAGACGGTCAGCGCAGCGCTTACCAACTGAAAGGCGAACAAAATGCCTCGGTTGACGATTCAAAATTCCAATTCACCCCGCCTAAAGGCGTAACGGTCGACGACCAGCGTCAGTAAGGGCGCGGGGAGCAAAAGAGAGGGCCATGTGAGCAATCTGTCGCTCGATTTTTCCCAAAATGAATTCCAGCCACTGGCCGCAAGAATGCGGCCAGTCACGTTAGCGGAATATATTGGCCAACAGCACTTGCTGGCTCCGGGTAAACCCTTGCCTCGCGCTATCGAGGAGGGTCATTTGCATTCAATGATCCTGTGGGGGCCTCCGGGAACGGGTAAAACGACGTTAGCCGAGCTGATTGGTCGCTATGCTAACGCCGATGTCGAGCGCATTTCCGCCGTCACCTCCGGTATCAAAGAGATCCGCGAAGCTATCGAGCGAGCAAGACAAAACCGCAACGCGGGTCGACGCACCATTCTATTTGTTGACGAGGTGCATCGTTTTAACAAAAGTCAGCAAGATGCGTTCCTGCCACATATCGAAGATGGCACCATTACCTTCATCGGCGCGACGACAGAAAATCCCTCTTTTGAGCTTAATTCGGCATTGTTATCTCGTGCGCGCGTTTACCTGTTAAAAGGGTTAACGCCAGAAGATATCGAGAAGGTGATTGAACAGGCGCTGACCAATTCTGATCGTGGCTATGGTAGAGAAAAAATCAACGTGCCAGCAGAGACGCGGCGCTTGTTGGCGGAGTTGGTCAATGGTGACGCTCGCCGTGCGCTAAACAGTATTGAAATGATGGCTGATATGGCCGAAATCGATGCCAAAGGTGTACGTACCTTAACGCCAGAGCTATTAAATGAAATTTCGGGTGAACGCAGCGCGCGTTTTGATAATAAAGGCGATCGCTATTACGATTTGATCTCAGCGTTACATAAATCGGTCCGTGGATCGGCACCCGATGCCGCACTCTATTGGTATGCGCGCATTATTACTGCCGGTGGCGATCCACTGTATGTTGCACGCCGGTTGCTGGCTATCGCCTCTGAAGATGTCGGTAACGCCGATCCGCGAGCGATGCAAATTGCGATTGCTGCCTGGGATTGCTTTACTCGCGTAGGGCCTGCTGAAGGCGAGCGTGCGATTGCCCAGGCCATTGTGTATCTGGCCTGTGCACCAAAAAGCAACGCGGTCTATACGGCTTTCAAAGCGGCGATGCATGATGCGCGTGAGCGGGTTGATTATGACGTGCCGGAACATTTGCGTAATGCGCCAACCAAGCTGATGAAAGAGATGGGGTTGGGAGCGGAGTATCGCTACGCGCACAATGAAACCAATGCTTATGCCGCCGGGGAGGTGTATTTCCCACCAGAAATGGCGCAAACGCAATACTATTACCCGACCAATCGCGGGATGGAAGCCAAGATCGGCGAAAAGCTGGCATGGTTAACTGAACAAGATCAAAATAGCCCGACAAAACGCTACCGCTAACTTTGTTGTTGCGGTAAGGTTACTGCTGATAACTCTTTGACATGTTGCCAGTTACGGCGGCATGTATCATCAAAACATTATTCAATTACAACAAGTACAGGATTAGCATGCTCGATCCCAATCTGCTGCGTAATGAGCTAGACGCAGTTGCAGAAAAACTTGCTCGCAGAGGTTTTAAACTCGATGTAGACACGCTGCGCGCTCAGGAAGAACGCCGCAAAATTTTGCAAGTAGAAACGGAAACACTTCAAGCTGAACGTAACAGCCGATCGAAATCGATCGGTGCTGCTAAAGCGCGTGGTGAAGACATCGATGCCTTGCGTCAGGAAGTCAATGAACTGGGTGAGAAGCTCGATGCCGCTAAGGCTGAGTTAGAGACGTTGCAAAATGAGATCCGCGATGTCACGTTAGCCGTACCTAACTTGCCAGATGATTCTGTACCTTTGGGCAAAGATGACACTGAAAACCAGGAAGTCAGTCGTTGGGGCGAGCCTCGTCAGTTCGATTTCCCAGTGCTTGACCACGTTGCATTAGGCGAGGGCGCTAAGGGGCTAGATTTTGCCGCCGGTGCTAAGCTGACAGGTTCTCGCTTTGTGGTGATGAAAGGGCAGATTGCTCGTATGCACCGCGCGCTTTCTCAGTTCATGCTGGATTTGCATACTGAGGAACACGGCTATCTGGAAACCAACGTGCCTTTCCTGGTTAACCATGATTCTTTATATGGTACCGGCCAGTTGCCAAAATTTGGTGAGGACTTGTTCCACACCCGTCCGCTGAGTGAAGAAGCGGGCAGCAGCAATTACGCGTTGATCCCGACCGCAGAAGTCCCTGTGACCAACCTGCTGCGCGATGAGATCGTCGAAGAAGAGTTGTTGCCGTTGAAATTCACCGCGCATACGCCTTGTTTCCGTTCTGAGGCAGGATCTTATGGCCGCGATACGCGTGGTTTGATCCGTATGCACCAATTCGAAAAAGTCGAGATGGTGCAGATTGTGCGCCCTGAAGATTCAATGCAGGCGCTGGAAGAGTTGACCGGCCATGCGGAAAAAGTGCTGCAGTTGCTGAAACTTCCTTACCGCAAAATGTTGCTTTGTACTGGTGATATGGGCTTTGGTGCCCGCAAAACTTACGATTTAGAAGTGTGGTTGCCAGCACAGAACACCTATCGCGAAATCTCTTCATGCTCAAACTGTTGGGATTTCCAGTCACGTCGTATGCAAGCACGTTGTCGTAGCAAAACCGAGAAAAAACCGCGCCTGGTTCATACCTTGAACGGCTCTGGTTTGGCTGTTGGCCGCACGTTGGTTGCAGTACTGGAAAACTACCAGTTAGCCGATGGCCGTATCGAAGTGCCGGAGGTTCTGCGTCCTTATATGCGCGGACTGGAAGTGATTGGTTAAGCATTAGTTTAATTTGTCTTAACATGCCAAAAGCGCCTTCGGGCGCTTTTTTGTTTTCTATTTTTTAGCTTAAGTATTTTTATTCTACGATGTTGGCTGCATTGACTCAATCAGCGATATTTTTTAATCGTAGTGCCAATATAAAGTGAAATTTTTTGCCGTTTCTAGGCGACTGGATTTATTATTTCTATATTTTTCATGGCAATGAAAATAAGCGTAGAAAATATTCCCCATTAACATTCTGCATATTGATTAGTTATTTAAATCTTCGTGGTGCAGCCTGTGCCGAGGCCTGTTTTCGCCTCATTGACTTTTAATCCGCCAGTGGCATTATGCGCGCAATTTCAATGCTTTTCTGGCCGCTTTCACTATGTCTGCTTACTCTCGCCCAGTGCTTTTCCTGCTCTGTGGGCTTTTGCTGCTTACCGTCTCTATTGCTGTCCTCAGCACGTTGGTGCCGTTATGGTTAAGCCATGATGCATTACCAACCTGGAAAGTCGGGTTAGTCAGCTCATCCTATTTCTCGGGCAATTTAGTGGGCACGCTGATAGCCGGTGCCGTGATAAAACGCATTGGTTTTAATCGTAGTTATTATATTGCCTGTTTATTTTTTGCCGTGGGTACCGCAGGGTTGGCTTTCTCTTCGGCGTTTTTCAGTTGGATTACGTGGCGTTTTATTGCTGGTATTGGCTGTGCGATGATTTGGGTGATTGTGGAAAGTGCCTTATTGCGCAGCGGTACGGTTAAAAATCGTGGGCAGCTGCTGGCGGCTTATATGATTGTCTATTATATCGGTACGGTCGTCGGCCAGATGATGCTGGGCGTGGTGCCCACGACGCTTTATAGCGTCATACCTTGGGTAACGGCGCTTATCATCATCGCTATGCTGCCTTTGATGCTGACCCATATTGCTAATCAGGACAGTTCACAGCCGCGTACGCCAGTCTGGCCAATGCTTAAATTGCGCAGCGCGCGTTTAGGCATCAATGGCTGCATTATTTCTGGTATTGCTTTGGGTTCGCTTTATGGTCTGATGCCGCTGTTTTTAACCCATCGAGGAATGAGTGATTCATCGGTTGGCTATTGGATGGGGTTGTTGGTCAGTTCAGGCATTATCGGGCAATGGCCGGTAGGTAAATTGGCCGACCGCTACGGTAGATTAGCGGTGTTGCGTGTTCAGGTCTTTGTGATCATTATGTGCAGTATCGCCATGTTGGGCGGTTATGCCATGGCGCCGACGCTGTTTATCCTCGGATGCGCAGGATTCACCCTTTACCCGGTGGCAATGTCATGGGCCTGTGAGAAGGTGAGTGCCGAAGAGTTAGTGGGTATGAACCAGGCGCTATTAATGAGTTATACCATTGGCAGTCTGCTTGGGCCGATGATGACCGCGATGTTGATGCAGAACTATTCAGACCAATCATTGTTCGTGATGATTGCAGTGGTATGTCTGGTCTATCTGGTGATGTTGCTGAGAAAGGCGGATCAGCAGCATACGCCTGTAGCGACAGCTTAAAAATCTATCATTAACGGGGCAGTTGGCTCCGTTAGTGGGATTAAGTCGTTTGCAATATCGAAATACCCGGACATAGCACACCTAGGGGCGCTCCGGCGGCTAATGCTGCTACGACCCCAACGGTGTGCCTCCCTAATAACTGGCTTTATCAGTTGTCTGATATAGGTGTAGCCCGGGTTTTTAGCATTCAAATTAATACATAACTTTGTGGCCGTAGCCTTCAAGGATGCCTTTTACGCGGTCCATAATTTCCTTGCTCGGCGGATTTACCCCTTCCAGGCCGTACTCTTCTCCCATCGCAATCCACTTATGTTTACCCAATTCGTGATAAGGCAGCAGCTCGATTTTTTCGATGTTCGCCATGTCTTTGGTGAACTCACCCAGCATATGCACTGATTGATCGTCATCTGACCAACCCGGAACCACAACATAACGAAGCCAGGTACGTTTATTACGTTTCGCCAAATAACGGGCAAAATCCAAAGTACGATGGTTAGACACGCCTACCAGTTTCTGATGAATATCGTCATTCATCTCTTTGATATCCAGCATCACCAAGTCGGTTACGTCGAGTAGCTCATCAATCACTGGCTCATAACGACGCACAAAGCCGTTGGTATCCAGACAGGTATTAATGCCTTCTTTTTTACAGGCGCGGAACCAGTCGCGAACAAATTCGGCTTGCAGGATAGCCTCGCCACCAGAAGCGGTGACGCCACCGCCAGAGGCATTCATAAAGTGGCGATAGGTGACCAGTTCTTTCATTAAATCATCGACTGAGACTTCGGTGCCGCCGTGGGTATCCCAAGTATCGCGGTTGTGGCAATACATGCAGCGCATCAGACAGCCTTGAAAGAACACAATATAGCGTATCCCCGGCCCATCGACGGTGCCGCAGGATTCATAAGAGTGGATGCGGCCTTTAACGGGTATATTGCCTCCTGCATCAACGGGCAATTCCTGGATAATGAGATCGTTTATATCGCTCATAATGTGTTACTCGTCCTAAAAGTGTTGGAATCTGGACATAATATGGACACTCCACTCAGCGGATAGAACGCAACGGCGCTCTATAAAAATCCGCCGTCAATGAGCAAAAGCCAACGCTTGTGCGCGCTGGAATGTCCTAATAATAGTTGCAGTGGAATCATATTACCCTGAATCAACATAAAATATGTGGTGAATCTATGCGGCGAGGCTGGGCTGTTGACTGTTACGTTGCACCTCCCGGTTTACGGAGATCAACGCCTTCAGCACTTCGCTGGCAAGACCCATTGTTGGGCAATGGTTATGCTATTCCCTGATATCAATAATTATACTAAACATCCTACTCACAATGACTTGATATCGATTAACATTTGCTGAGTTTTGGTTATTTTTTGTCAACTTTATTGGAGGAGGGACTGGCTGGTTAATGGGGCGTGGTTGCTAAGTCTGGTAGCGATAAGATGATAGCTGTCATCAAATTTTTATATTTTTTCATTATGTGATTACTATGTATTCTTATTTCTGCAACAGTGCATTACGCGCTGATTCCTTAATTCCCATGTAATAAAGGTGCTTCATCGTGACGCGGTTTAAGCAAGTGTGGTTCTCCATTGACCATGTTGAACACGACAACAACAAATCGGCGTTCTCTTTGTTTAGTTGGTGAACGTAGTGAATAATTTACGATGAAATCACCGTTTGGAGGGAATGAGTAATAAGAATCAGCAATACAAAGCGCTCCTTTGTTAATGCTCAAGGCTGGCATTAGCCGCGAGAACCCCGTTCCTTCAGGCGAATTTCTCGGCCTAATTCTTATGGTCGCAGGGCGATAATCTCCGGCGTTGGGAACCGCAAAACATAGGCCATTGTCCGTTTTAGTGACGGTGGTTGTCTCGTCCGGAGGGATATAGTCGCCCAGGAGATGGCATCCGCCTAACAGTGATGAAAATAGCAAGGTAGTAAATAATTTATAAAATTTCATAATACTGCCAGCATCTTTTTGTATTTTTTTAAAAGTTCCGCGTCTGAAAAATTTGCACCATTTTTACAAAAGCTAAGATCATCCCAGCTAGCGCGCCCATTGGGCTGAGTTAGCAAAAAATAATCCGCAATTATTTGAGCCTGCTGTTCCATTCCATAACTGCTGAGAGAGCGATTCTCTAACTTATAGTCATAGTCAGCAGCCCAACTGAACAAACCTATAGTCTTAACATTCATTCCTTGCTGGCGTTGCCAAACATGCGCTAATTCATGAATGAATATGTGTTTAAGTCTAATGGCTGCGCTAGAAAAATCGGGAGTATAATCATCACGAAAGTAAATTTCACCGCTGGGTGTCATCGCTTGTTTTTTGTTTTGTAAACCAAAGGGGAGGTAGCTGCCTTTGTGGACCCACACTTTGTAGTATTCAATGGCGCCTTTGTATATCTCCTGCGCCATAGAAATTTCCCCCGGCGTCATTAAACGTAAACTGCCATCCTTTGTTTCCTGCACGAGCATGCAGTATTCCTTATCAAGTATGTGCCTATTGGGTGGGGAGTATAACAACGGGGCATAACAGCTAAAATGATACCTCTCTCTTTCTGCGCATTTTCAGAATATAGCCCAGAGCAATGAGCTGATTCAGTGGTAATAGAACGTTAATAATAAACAGAAGCTGGGGTGATAAAGGTCGAAGGAGATTTTGATTTTAAAGATGCCTAGCCAATTTGCTCCTTAATAGCCCCAAAATAATTAAGTACCAAGAAAGCGGACTAATAAAGCTCGTTATTAGGGAGAATACTGCGTTGGAGACGTAGCGATATTAGCCGCTAAAGTGCCCCAATTTGTCCTATGCCTGGTTCAACCTAACTCCGCCGCCAAAAAATTAAGGCCCCACCGACGTGAGGCCTTAGCATGATAATATTGACCAGACCACAATCTGGTCAATATTACTCGGTGATTACATAGATTTGGTGAAGGTACGGGTAATCACGTCTTTTTGCTGTTCTTTGGTCAGCGAGTTAAAGCGCACGGCGTAACCTGATACGCGGATAGTTAACTGAGGATATTTCTCAGGGTTTTCCATCGCATCGACCAGCATCTCGCGATTCATCACGTTAACGTTCAGGTGTTGGCCGCCTTCGATTGAAGATTCGTGGTGGAAATAACCGTCCATCAAACCCGCCAGGTTAGCTTTACGCACTTCGTCATCTTTGCCCAGCGCGTTTGGCACGATAGAGAAGGTATAAGAGATACCATCTTTCGCGTAGGCAAACGGCAGTTTAGCGACAGATGTCAGAGAGGCAACCGCGCCTTTCTGGTCACGACCGTGCATTGGGTTAGCACCTGGTCCGAATGGTGCGCCAGCACGACGACCATCTGGAGTGTTACCGGTTTTTTTACCGTAAACCACGTTAGAAGTAATGGTCAGTACAGACTGAGTCGCGACCGCGTTACGGTAGGTGCGCAGTTTCTGAATTTTCTTCATGAAACGTTCTACCAAGTCGCAGGCGATATCATCAACGCGGGAATCGTTGTTACCAAACTGCGGATACTCGCCTTCGATTTTGAAGTCAACGGCCAGGCCGTCTTCGTCACGAATGGTGCTGACTTTAGCGTATTTAATGGCAGACAGTGAGTCGGCAGCGACAGACAGACCTGCGATACCACAGGCCATGGTGCGATAAACGTCACGGTCGTGCAGCGCCATCAAGGCCGCTTCGTAGCTATATTTATCGTGCATGAAGTGAATGCAGTTCAGTGCAGTCACATACTGCGTTGCCAGCCAGTCCATAAAGTGGTCCATACGCGCCATCACTTTATCGTAGTCCAGCACCTCATCCATCATTGGCGCTTCTTTTGGTCCAACCTGGATTTTCAACTTCTCATCCACGCCGCCGTTAATCGCGTATAGCATGGTTTTTGCCAGGTTGGCGCGAGCACCGAAGAACTGCATTTGTTTACCGACGATCATCGGGCTGACGCAACAAGCGATAGCGTAGTCATCGTTGTCAAAGTCAGGGCGCATCAGGTCATCGTTTTCATACTGTACAGATGAGGTATCAATGGAGACTTTAGCCGCGTATTTTTTGAAGTTTAACGGCAGCTTTTCAGACCACAGGATGGTCATGTTTGGCTCTGGTGATGGACCCATAGTGTAAAGGGTGTTCAGGAAGCGGAAGCTGTTTTTGGTGACCAGAGTACGGCCATCAACGCCCATCCCAGCCAGAGATTCGGTCGCCCAGATTGGGTCACCTGAGAACAGTTCATCATATTCTGGGGTACGCAGGAAACGCACCATACGAAGTTTCATGACCAAGTGGTCAATCAGTTCTTGAGCCTGTTCTTCGGTCAGTTTGCCGGCTTTAATGTCGCGCTCGATGAACACATCAAGGAAGGTTGACACGCGTCCGAATGACATAGCCGCGCCGTTTTGTGATTTCACTGCTGCCAGATAAGCGAAGTAAGTCCATTGTACCGCTTCATGTGCGTCGTTAGCTGGCAGAGAGATATCGTAACCGTATTTTGCTGCCATCTCTTTCATCTGGCCCAATGCACGGTATTGCTCTGAAATCTCTTCGCGCAGTTGGATAGTCATTTCCAGGTCTTCGCCGTTTTCCAGTTTCTCTTGTAGAGACTGGAATTGCGCGTATTTGTCAGCCATCAGGTAATCAATACCGTACAAGGCGACGCGGCGATAGTCACCGATGATACGGCCACGCCCGTAAGCATCCGGCAAACCGGTTAACACACCTGATTTACGGCAGTTTAGAATATCTTTGGTGTAAACATCGAATACACCCTGGTTATGGGTTTTACGATATTCGGTGAAGGTTTTTTTCAATTGTGGGTCGAGTTCACGGCCATAAACTTTACATGAACCTTCGACCATTTTGATGCCGCCAAACGGGATCAGCGCGCGTTTTAGAGGCGCGTCAGTTTGCAGACCCACGATACGTTCTAAAGATTTGTTGATGTAGCCTGCATCGTGAGAAGTAATGGTAGAGGCAACATCGGTATCAAAATCAACCGGGGCGTGGGTGCTGTTTTCCAGTTTGATACCTTCCATCACTTTATCCCAAAGTGTAGAGGTCGCCTGAGTTGCACCTGCCAGAAATGCTTCGTCACCTTCATAAGGGGTGTAGTTTTTCTGAATGAAGTCACGAACGTTAACTTCATTCTGCCAGTCGCCAGCGCTGAAACCTTGCCATGCGTTAGTCAGTTTTTCATTTAGCTTAGACATATTTTACCTACCTTATTGTGGCTAATTTTAAATCGTTTTGAATAGTGGGCGAGAGCATGATTAATGCTGCGGTTGCTCATCGCGTAAATAGATAATCCAGTAGGTAAGACCTACTAGCAGACCGCCTCCAATAATGTTCCCTAGCGTGACGGGAATGAGGTTGTCGAAAATAAAGTTGCTGATATTAAGCTGTGCAAACTGTGCAGGCGTAGCACCAACGGCCTGCCAAAATTCTGGGGCGGCAAAACTTTTGATGGTAATGCCTAATGGGATTAAAAACATATTCGCGATGCTGTGTTCAAAACCGCTGGCGACAAACATGGCCACCGGGAGGATCATCGCAAACATCTTATCCATTAGCGTGCGTCCTGAGTAACTCATCCACACCGCCAGGCAGACCATTAAATTCGCTAAAATGCCCAGACACACGGCTTCAATAAAGGTGTGGTGCATTTTGTGATCGGCAGTCTGCAGAACATTGAGTCCCCATTGGCCGTTAGCGGTCATCAACATGCCGGAAAACCAAATCAGACCAACAAAAAACAGAGCGCCAACCAGGTTACCGAAATAAACATTGAGCCAGTTACGGGCTAATTGCCCCCAGCTTATTCTGCCGCTGGCTTTAGCAATGACAATTAATACGGTAGAGGTGAACAGATCCGCACCGCAGACTACCACCAGCATTAAGCCGAGAGAAAAACAGATGCCACCTACCAATTTTGCCAAACCGAATGGCACTGCGGCGGTTCCGGTTGTCGCTGTAATGTAGAAAACAAAAGCGATAGAAATAAAGACGCCTGCGGTGATCGCCAGATAAAACGTTTTTAATGGTTGTTTTGTTGCTTTATAAACGCCTGCATCCTCAGCGACTTTCGCTGTTGCTGCCGGTAATAACAAATTGAAGGGGTTGTCAGCTTTCACATTAACTCTCTCTTAAGGGTTATGCACTGCACGACTGATACTAACAAAGCACTATAGTAGAGAAATTGATTTGGATCATTTCGCTAGATAATTATAGTAAAAACCCTAACTCAAATTGAGTAAAAATGATTATATCCAATTGATTTTAAATTGATAAATATTTTTTAATCTTTGCATGTAAAGTTTAATGTTTTAAATGGAAATGCTGATTAAAAGAACAATAAGAAAGGGTAAAACGGCAATTTTTGCGGTTATTTTATGCTAAAGAATGATGCGGGAAGCTAGCTAGAAAATAATGTTGAAAAAACCGGCGCAATGCGCGCCGGTGGGTATTAATTATACAGTGGTAATTACGCTTTAGCCCAATGGCGACGTTTTGCCGCCTGCAGCTTCTCATAAGCGCCTAGCAGAGCCTGATGGGCTGGCAATGCTTTCAGCTCTGGGTCAACAGCGAAGAGGCCATGGAAACGTTCTTCACCGCTGATAGCGGCAGAAGCGCGTTCAACCGCTTCCTGACCATACATTTTCACGAAAGCAGAATAGTATTGTGCAGGCTCGCGCTCGCTCTCCAATGCCAGCTGCAATAGTGTTTGCAGGCAACGGTAATAGTTATTGCGCTCATCACTGTATACCGATGCGTTGAACTCATGCGCCCACTCGGCCCAGGTCAATGCCTGATCGAGATCGCCACCAGCCAACGCCAACATGGATTTAAGTTCACCTACGCGCAGCGTGTACCAGCCGTTGTCTTTACCGCTGGCAATGCCCAGCAATTCGCGTACACGGGTAAAATCATCCAGACCTTCATCATCAAGTTGAGTAATCATCTCGAGATATTGTTCTGGGGTGAAATCACTGTTCGGGAGCGCCAGAATTTGTTCGCGCAAATGTGCGCCCATGCTGTTGTTCGCTAACAGCAAGTCTTCAGCAGGGTAGATGTCAGACATGCCAGGTACAATAATGCGGCATGCATATACATCCAAGTGTTCATAATCGGCGATATAGACTTCAGCATCTTCTTTATCAAAGATAGCCATCAACGTAGCAAACTCTTGTTCAGTGGTGCCACTGAAGCTCCAGTCTACAAACGGATAATCAGCATCTTGCTTGAACAGATCCCAGCAAATCAGGCCGCTTGAGTCGATAAAGTGAGTTTCTAGATTGGCGTGTTCGGCCACTTCTTCATCATCAAAGGTCGGTGCAGTGAAGACATCCAAATCTTTCAGGCTGCGGCCTTGCAATAGCTCGGTAACAGTACGCTCAAGCGCTACGCCGAAATCAGGGTGCGCACCGAATGAAGCGAAGCAGGTACCGTTGGCTGGGTTGAACAGCACGACGCAGATAACCGGGTATTCACCGCCAAGAGACGCATCATAAGAAAGGATTGGGAAACCTTCTTCTTCGAGTTTGGCAATCGCTTCAACCACGCTCGGGTAGCGAGCCAAAACATCAGCAGGAATTTCTGGCAGGCTGATAGATTCGGCAATGATGCGGTTCTTAACATAACGCTCAAAGACTTCTGACAGACCTTGAACTCGTGCTTCGTTAGCGGTGTTACCTGCTGACATGCCGTTAGAAACATACAGATTACCAATGATGTTCATTGGAATATAAACGGTCTGCAAATCTGATTGACGGGTGAATGGCAGGGCACAAATGCCGCGATCGGCATTGCCAGACTGCAAATCAACCAGGTCGCTGCCGGTCAGTTCTTGATCTTGATCGTAGAACGCATGCAGGCGCTCATCGAGGATACCTTCTGGCAGACTGTCGTCGGCTGGGATCGGGAACCATTTCTCATTCGGGTAATGAACGAAATCGCCATTGGCAATTTCCTGGCCCAAATAGAAATCGGCGAAGAAATAGTTGGTAGACAGACGTTCAAAATATTCGCCCAATGCTGAAGCCAATGCCGCTTTTTTACTGGCCCCTTTACCATTGGTAAAGCATAACGGGCAATCCTTGTCACGGATATGAACAGACCAGACATGAGGAACTGGATTGAGCCATGAGGCTTCTTCAATATTAAAGCCGAGGTCGGTGAGTTTTTGCTGGAAACGGGAAATGGAGACTTCCAGTGCCGCGTCTTTACCAGGGATAAACGTTTGCGTCATTGAGTTCACTTTTGTGCGTTCTAAAAACGCGCAATGATACGGGGTTTTATGCACTATCTCCACGTATTCATGTCAGTAATCTTATCGTCATAAAACCCTGCATTCTGGCAGGTTATAACTTGGTTGCAAAACTGATAACGAATAACCGTTGCAGCGCGAGGTGTCGAGTGATAAAACCGATAGAATAAAGATGCAAAAACAAATCAGCTTTCAAGCAAATGGCTATTCAGCAAAGTGGTGAGGGGAAATGACTCAGGTTTATAATTTTAGTTCTGGTCCGGCAATGTTACCTGCCGAAGTATTACGTCGTGCCGAGCAAGAGTTGTGTAATTGGCACGGTCTTGGCACCTCGGTGATGGAAATCAGTCACCGCAGTAAGGAATTTATGCAGGTTGCAGAAGAGTCTGAAAGAGACATTCGCGAACTGATGAATATCCCCTCCAATTACAAAGTACTGTTTTGCCATGGCGGCGCACGTGCGCAATTTGCTGCAGTACCAATGAATTTGCTGGGTGACAAAGCGACGGCTGATTATATCGACGGCGGTTACTGGGCGCACAGCGCGGTTAAAGAAGCACAAAAATATTGTAAGCCGAACGTGATTGACGTCACGACCACCATTGATGGCAAGCGCGGCTTGTTGCCAATGAGCGAGTGGAAACTGAGCAAAGATGCGGCTTATGTGCATTACTGCCCGAACGAAACCATCGATGGTATTGCCATTGATGAAACGCCTGATTTTAGCGATAAAGTCGTCGTTGCTGACTTCTCATCGACCATCTTGTCCCGTCCTATCGATGTTAGCCGTTTTGGTGTGATTTACGCGGGGGCGCAGAAAAACATCGGCCCAGCAGGCCTGACGCTGGTTATCGTACGTGAAGATTTGCTGGGCAAAGCCAATAGCGCGCTGCCTTCAATTCTGGATTACAGTGTATTGGCGGAAAACGATTCCATGTTCAATACGCCACCGACCTTTGCCTGGTATTTGTCTGGCATGGTGTTCAAGTGGTTGAAAGAGCAGGGTGGTCTGCGTGAAATTGAAAAACGTAACCAGGCGAAAGCCGAGCTGCTGTATAGCACTATCGATAGTAGCGATTTCTATCGCAACCAAGTCGCCGCCTCTAACCGCTCTTGGATGAACGTTCCATTCCAATTGGCTGATTCTGAGCTGGATGCACTCTTCCTGAAAGAATCTTTGAACGTCGGTTTACATGCGCTAAAAGGTCACCGTGTTGTTGGCGGTATGCGCGCATCGATTTATAACGCGATGCCGTTCGAAGGTGTAAAAGCACTGACCGACTTTATGGTTGATTTCGAAAAACGCCACGGTTAAGTATTGAATGGTATAAGACGATGATTTTCATATAATGAGAATTATCGATTCAACCCCGGCAACTGACCGGGGTTATTTTATTATACCCGCCATATTTCAAGCTGTAGGGTTGCTTTGCCGCCTACCTGCATCTTGAAGTTTATTGGGTATGGAAAGTATTGTTTTGTTAGTAACGCTAATTGAAAAGATGGAGACGCTGTGGAAGCCCTGACCTTACAACCCGTTGCCGTAGTTAACGGGAGCATCAATTTACCCGGTTCTAAAAGCGTATCAAACCGAGCGCTATTGTTAGCCGCTTTTGCTCACGGAACGACGCGTCTGACCAACTTGTTGGACAGTGATGACGTTCGTCATATGCTTAATGCTTTGAAAGCATTAGGGGTAACCTACCGTTTGTCGGCGACGCGTACCGAATGTGAAATTGATGGGCTGGGCGGTATTTTTCCGCAGGCTAATGCACTCGAATTATTTTTAGGTAACGCGGGTACGGCGATGCGTCCTTTGGCTGCGGCGCTTTGTTTAGGCCAGCAGGATGTGATCCTTACCGGTGAGCCGCGCATGAAAGAGCGCCCAATTGGTCATCTGGTCGATGCATTGCGTTTAGGTGGTGCCAAGGTTGATTATCTTGAGCAGGAAGATTACCCGCCGGTACATTTGCACGGTGGCTATGTCGGCGGTGAAATCAGCATTGATGGTAGCGTATCGAGCCAGTTCCTGACTGCGTTACTGATGACTGCGCCATTAGCAACCTCAGATACGTTTATCCGCATCAAAGGTGATTTGGTTTCCAAGCCGTATATCGATATCACGCTGAATCTGATGAAAACCTTCGGTGTGGAAGTCATCAACGAAAATTACCAGCAATTCAATGTGCGTGGTCAGCAACGCTACCAATCTCCGGGTAATTATCTGGTTGAAGGCGATGCGTCTTCGGCGTCGTATTTCCTGGCCGCTGCTGCTATCAAAGGCGGCACAGTTCGCGTCACCGGTATTGGTAAAAACAGCATGCAGGGCGATATTCAGTTTGCTGATGTGTTGGAGAAAATGGGTGCAAAAATCACCTGGTCTGACGATTATATTGAATGTTCCCGTGGTGAATTAAACGGTATTGATATGGATATGAACCATATCCCTGATGCTGCAATGACCATCGCTGTTGCCGCGCTGTTTGCCAAAGGGCCAACGACGCTGCGCAATATTTATAACTGGCGGGTGAAAGAGACCGATCGTTTAGCGGCGATGGCGACTGAACTGCGCAAAGTAGGGGCCACAGTGGAAGAGGGCGAAGATTATATTCGTGTTGAACCACCGCGCACGTTGACCTTTGCAGAAATTGGTACTTACAACGATCACCGTATGGCGATGTGTTTCTCGCTGGTGGCGCTGTCAGATACGCCAGTGACGATTTTAGATCCTAAGTGCACCGCAAAAACTGTGCCTGACTACTTTGAGCGTTTAGCGTCAATCAGCACGCTGGCTTGAGTTGAACCGGTAATGCTCGATTGAAATATAAGGCCGCGACAGCGGCCTTTTTCATATCGGATGATAAGGGTATATGACTAAGTAATTTATTGTTAATGCTAAGTTTTACGATTTAGAGTGATATATGGCAATGAACGCTGGGCAATTTTTCAACTCGCCGTACTTAAGGTGCTATTTCCGCTGTGTCGGAGGATATTTTCTGCATCCAAAGCGCTCTGGGGTAACAGTTATCCTAACAGTGGCGTATAATACTGCCGCTGAATCCATCCCATTGGGTTAATGATGAGGGGTTTCCCCACCGAAAGGAGAGAAAATAATGCCTGTAGCTCCGGTGATAACCGTTGATGGGCCTAGCGGCGCGGGAAAAGGTACGCTATGTAAAGCACTAGCTGAGGTCTTTGGATGGCATTTGCTGGATTCTGGTGCTATTTATCGCGTGTTGGCATTGGCCGCATTGCACCATCAAGTCGACATTGCTTCTGAAGAGTCATTGGTACCGCTAGCCGCACATCTCGATGTTCGTTTTGTCGCTCAAGATGGGCAGTTAAAAGTGATTTTAGAAGGTGAGGATGTCAGCAATGAGATCCGCACTGAAACCGTGGGCAATACGGCTTCACAAGCAGCCGCATTCCCTCGTGTTCGTGAGGCGCTGTTGCGTCGTCAAAGGGCTTTTCGTGACATGCCGGGCTTGATTGCAGACGGTCGCGATATGGGAACAGTGGTCTTCCCTGATGCCCCGGTTAAAATTTTTCTCGATGCCAGCGCAGAAGAACGCGCAAAGAGACGCATGCTACAGTTGCAGGAGAAGGGCTTTAGTGTTAACTTTGACCGGCTTTTAGCCGAGATCAAAGAACGGGATGACCGGGATCGAAATCGAGCTATCGCCCCTTTGGTTGCCGCACCTGATGCGTTGCTGCTGGATTCAACCAGTATGTCTATCAACGTTGTCATTGAACGTGCGTTGGAACATGCCACTGAGATTTTAGGATTACCGCCGAAACTTCCGCGTTGATCTGCTGCGAAACAGGCACTGAATAATGATTCAGCGCCTGTTTTAGCTATAGTTTTTTTAACCTCGCCGCAAGGATTGTAGCGGGGCATTTGAAACAACCCCATCGAGCAGGATGCCAGATGGACGTTAAACTTAAGAAACTAAAGATTATCAATATGACTGAATCTTTTGCTCAACTCTTTGAAGAATCCTTAAAAACAATCGAAACCCGTCCAGGTTCCATCGTTCGTGGTGTTGTTGTGTCTATCGACAAAGACGTAGTACTGGTTGACGCCGGTCTGAAATCTGAGTCTGCAATCCCGGCAGAACAATTCAAAAACGCACAGGGCGAGCTGGAAATTCAGGTCGGTGACGAAGTTGATGTTGCGCTGGACGCTGTTGAAGACGGCTTCGGTGAAACTCTGCTGTCTCGTGAGAAAGCTAAACGTCATGAAGCATGGCTGATGCTGGAAAAAGCTTACGAAGAAGCTGCAACTGTTACCGGTGTTATCAACGGTAAAGTTAAAGGTGGTTTCACTGTTGAGCTGAACGGTATTCGTGCGTTCCTGCCAGGTTCACTGGTTGACGTGCGTCCGGTTCGCGACACGCTGCATCTCGAAGGCAAAGATCTTGAGTTCAAAGTCATCAAGCTGGACCAGAAACGCAACAACGTTGTTGTTTCTCGTCGTGCAGTAATTGAGTCTGAGAACAGCGCAGAGCGCGATCAACTGCTGGAAAACCTGCAGGAAGGCATGGAAGTTAAAGGTATCGTTAAGAACCTCACTGACTACGGTGCATTCGTTGATCTGGGCGGCGTTGACGGCCTGTTGCACATTACCGATATGGCTTGGAAACGCGTTAAGCACCCAAGCGAGATCGTCAATGTAGGCGATGAAATCACTGTTAAAGTTCTGAAATTTGACCGTGAGCGTACCCGTGTGTCTCTGGGTCTGAAACAGCTGGGCGAAGATCCTTGGGTCGCTATCGCTAAGCGTTACCCAGAAAGCACCAAGCTGACTGGCCGCGTAACTAACCTGACTGATTACGGCTGCTTCGTAGAAATCGAAGAAGGCGTTGAAGGTCTGGTTCACGTGTCTGAAATGGATTGGACTAACAAGAACATTCACCCATCTAAAGTTGTTAACGTTGGTGATGTTGTTGAAGTTATGGTTCTGGACATCGACGAAGAACGTCGTCGTATCTCCCTGGGCCTGAAACAGTGCAAATCTAACCCATGGCAGCTGTTTGCAGAAACCCACAACAAGAACGACCGTGTTGAAGGTAAAATCAAGTCTATCACTGACTTCGGTATCTTCATTGGTCTGGACGGCGGCATCGACGGCCTGGTTCACCTGTCTGACATCTCCTGGAACGTTGCAGGCGAAGAAGCAGTTCGTGACTACAAAAAAGGCGACGAAATCGCAGCTGTGGTCCTGCAAGTTGACGCAGAACGTGAGCGCATCTCCCTGGGCGTGAAACAACTGGCTGAAGATCCATTCAACAACTACCTGTCTGTGAACAAGAAAGGTACTATTGTTACTGGTAAAGTCACCGCAGTTGACGCTAAAGGTGCTACAGTTGAATTGGCAGGCGGCGTAGAAGGTTACCTGCGTGCTTCTGAAGCTTCTCGCGACCGTATTGAAGACGCAACTCTGGTTCTGAACGTTGGTGATGAAGTTGAAGCTAAATTCACTGGTGTTGACCGTAAGAACCGTGTTGTAAGCCTGTCCGTCCGTGCTAAGGACGAAGCAGATGAGAAAGATGCAATCGCTGTGGTTAACAACAAACCAACAGAAGAAGGCAACAACTTCTCTAACGCTATGGCTGAAGCATTCAAAGCGGCAAAAGGCGAGTAATAACGGGGAGCAGCGTTGCTGCTCCTATACGGTAGTTTAGCTGCAAAGCTTGGAGGTTATATGACCAAGTCTGAACTTATTGAAAGACTTGCAGGACAGCACTCTCATGTACCGGCGAAAGCCATTGAGGATGCCGTGAAAGAGATGCTTGAACATATGGCTGGAACTCTAGCCGATGGTGAGCGTATCGAGATCCGCGGGTTCGGCAGTTTTTCTCTTCACTACCGTGCTCCGCGTGTTGGGCGTAACCCAAAAACTGGTGACAAAGTTGAATTGGAAGGTAAATACGTTCCTCACTTCAAGCCAGGTAAAGAGTTACGCGATCGCGCGAACATTTATGGTTAAGGCTGTTGCCTGACATAAATGTCTGCCTATAGCGACATAAAACGGTGCCTTAATCGGCACCGTTTTTTTTGGCATTTTATAAATCTTTGCGAGAAGCCTCGACACCTTTCATTTGTCTCATTGTTAACCAACCCTATTTAATCAACACTTTAAAACATTGAACGTGGCAGGACGCCATTTGTCTCTATTTTAAAGGACTATGCCTATCAAATTATCACTCAGCCAATGCGCGGCAGCTATTTGCGTTGGAATCTTGCCCCTGATGATAATGCCGACGCTTCCAGGGTTAATGTTTTGCCTATTGATACTCACCATCGCTGTGATTGTTGCTCTGTATCCTCATCCATATTCGCGCCTACTGTTATTTGCCTCGCTCGGTTTTTTATGGGCAACGGCTAACGGTCATTTTTTACTGCAACAAACCAGGGTGTTATCAGGAAGCAATCAAGATGCGATTGTTACGATTAAAACGTTAAACCTACATCCACTAACGTTGCAAACACCTAACGCTCAAACCACGGATTTACAAAGCACAGAATTACAAGCTCCTGTATTACCAACGCCAGACAGACAGCATTTGCGTTTAGTTTTATATCAACTCAATGGTAAGCGTATTTTCCCACCCATTGGCGTGATGGCTTCTAGTGAGAAGTTGAATCAGCCATTTTGTGCTGGTCAGCGTTGGCATATGAAAATCGACCTTCGCCCGATGCACAGCCAATTAAATAGCGGTGGATTTGATGGGCAAAGATGGGCGGTTGCCAATCGCTTTACGCTCAGCGGCCGTATTCGTTCCGCTGAGCTCATTGACGGTCGGTGTTCTGGGCGTCAGAGGGTCGTGACTAAAATACAGCAACAACTGGCAGAACGACCTTATGCATCGGTGATCATTGCCTTGGCATTTGGCGATATGTCATTAGTTAATACATCGCTTAATCAAGCATTACGTCAGACCGCAACGGCGCATCTGATGGCGATTGCCGGGTTACATATAGGTATTGCTGCGTTTATCGGCTGGGTGCTGGCGCGCGGCATACAACGGCTATTGCCATCAAAGTGGATTGATTACCGCTTTCCGATTGTGATCAGTTGGATGGCGGCGCTTTATTACACGTGGTTATCTGGCATGAATCCACCGGCAGTGCGTGCTGCTCTGGCGATCTCGGTATGGATCATGTTGCGGCTACTTAAGTTACGTTGCCATTCATGGCAGGTGTGGCTGTGGGTGGTGGCATTACTATTATTAGGTGACCCGCTGGCGGTGATCTCTGATAGTTTTTGGTTATCTTGTTTTGCCGTTGCCGGGTTAATTTTTTGGTTTCAGTGGGCTCCCTTACCGCGATTTTTCAGCAGAAGCTGGTATTGGGGATGGGTACGTTGGATACATTTGGAGATAGCGACAACCATCCTATTATTGCCGATGCAGATATGGATATTTCATGGAATCAACGCGCTCTCTTTTTTTGCTAATTTGTGGGCGGTTCCTATCGTCTCGCTACTGACAATACCATTGATATTATTTGCTTTATTGCTAAATACTCTGCCAGATATTGTATTTTCATCATTGATCAATCTTTGCTGGTGGCTTTCCGATCGCACATTAGCCCTGGCTTTTAGCGGTGTTTTTGTCTTTAAGGGATATTGGCTGAATGTGGCATCAACAACGCTGGGAGTCAGTATTTTAGGTTGGGCTTTGGTCATTGTATGGCGAATGGGATGGCTCGGTTCTCATCCTATTGCGGTGATGACAACGTTGGCGCTTGCTGGAGTTTATGGAACCAGCGCGGAAAAAGAGAACTGGCGAGTCGATGTGCTGGATGTCGGCCACGGTCTGGCGATATTGATAGCCAAAAATGGGCGAGGAGTGCTTTACGATACAGGAGACCGCTGGGAGACTGGTTCACAGGCTGAAAATCAAATTTTGCCTTATCTACGGTGGAAAAACATCAGTCTGGAACATATCGTCATTAGCCATAGCGATCGTGACCATAACGGCGGAACGGAAATTATTCACGCGGCTTATCCGCAGGCAAAACTCCACACTTCTTTCCTTGGTAATTTACCCTGTAAACAAGGGGTAGTCTGGCATTGGCAGAACCTTAAGTTTGATGTGCTTTGGCCCCCTCGTCAGCCGCTTCGTGCAGGCAATGATGATAGCTGTGTTGTACGCGTCACGGATGGTCAATTTAGTGTGTTACTTACCGGCGATATTGAGAAAAAGACAGAAAGTCAGCTAGTAATGCAATATGGACAACGACTGCGCTCGACGATATTACAGGTGCCGCATCACGGCAGTAATACATCATCAACCGGGCCTTTTTTACGGACAGTTCGCCCCAATGTTGCTATTGCGTCTGCTTCACGATTCAATGTCTGGCACCTGCCAGCAGAAAAAGTGAAACAATTTTATAAGAAAAATCGCATCCCTTGGTACGATACATCGCACTCAGGACAGCTCTCTGTGTATTTTTTCGACGACAATTGGTTAATTAAAGGTCTGAGGCGTGAATTAATGCCTCGTTGGTATCACCAGTGGTTTGGTGTTGGAGATGATAATGAGTAGAATAGGCCGCTGTTTATTTCACTGCTGGTTAATTGCATGATGAATGATAAAGATCTCTCCACCTGGCAGACATTCCGTCGCCTCTGGCCGATGATCACGCCTTTTAAAGCCGGGCTTATTGCTGCGGCTATTGCACTAGTGGTTAATGCTGCTGGTGATACCCTCATGCTATCGCTATTGAAGCCTTTGCTTGATGACGGTTTTGGTAAAGCAGACCGCTCAATATTGCTTTGGATGCCGCTGGCAGTAATTGGCTTGATGCTGGTGCGCGGGGTAAGTAGTTATATCTCTAGTTACTGCATCTCTTGGGTATCCGGTAAAGTGGTTATGCAGATGCGTCGTCGTCTGTTTGGTCACATGATGAGAATGCCTGTTTCCTTCTTTGACCAACAATCGACGGGAACACTGCTATCACGTATTACCTACGATTCAGAGCAGGTTGCTTCATCGTCTTCTAGTGCACTGGTTACCGTTGTGCGCGAAGGCGCATCGATTATCGGTTTATTTGTCATGATGTTTTACTATAGCTGGCAGCTGTCAGTTATTTTGATCGTCATTGCCCCGATTGTATCTATCGTTATGCGTTTGGTTTCCAAGCGTTTTCGTAATATCAGCAAAACGATGCAGAACACCATGGGGCATGTGACAACCAGCGCCGAGCAGATGCTGAAAGGTCATAAAGAAGTGTTGATCTTTGGTGGGCAGAAAGTCGAGACCGAGCGTTTTGACCAAGTGAGCAATCACATGCGTCAGCAGGGAATGAGAATGGTGTCTGCCTCTTCTATTTCTGACCCTATCATCCAGTTGATTGCCTCATTAGCATTGGCATTTGTACTTTATGCGGCGAGCTTCCCATCTGTTATGGATACTCTGACTGCCGGCAGCATCACTGTTGTTTTCTCATCAATGATTGCATTGATGCGTCCATTGAAGTCACTAACTAACGTTAATGCCCAATTCCAGCGCGGCATGGCGGCCTGCCAAACTCTGTTCACCATCTTGGATCTGGAACAGGAGAAGGATGAAGGAACTCGAACTATTGCTCGTGCGAAAGGTGATATCGAGTTTCGTGATGTCACGTTCTCCTATAACAACAGAGATGTACCTGCATTGAAAGATGTCTCTTTCAGTATTCCTGCGGGTAAAACTGTTGCCTTGGTTGGGCGCTCTGGTTCTGGTAAATCGACAATTGCTAACCTTTTAACGCGTTTTTATGACATCCAGAAAGGCGAAATTCTATTGGATGGCTACGATTTACGTGAATACACTTTATCGTCATTGCGCGATCAGGTGGCATTAGTGTCACAAAACGTGCATTTGTTTAATGACACCATTGCCAACAATATTGCCTATGCGCGTAATGAAACTTATACCCGTGAAGAAGTCGAGAAAGCCGCGACTATGGCTTATGCGATGGACTTTATTAGTAAAATGGATCACGGGTTAGACACGGTTATTGGTGAGAATGGTGTGTTGTTGTCCGGTGGACAGCGCCAACGTATTGCGATTGCTCGTGCCTTGTTACGTGATTCACCGGTACTGATCCTTGATGAAGCGACCTCTGCGCTGGATACAGAATCCGAACGTGCTATTCAGTCTGCGCTAGACGAGCTGCAGAAAAACCGTACTTCCCTGGTCATTGCTCACCGTCTTTCGACCATTGAAAGCGCTGATGAAATTTTGGTTGTGGAAGATGGCCGTGTTGTCGAGCGTGGTACCCATTCTGATTTGCTGGAGCAACGCGGCGCTTACGCGCAATTGCATCGGATGCAGTTTGGGCAATGATTGAGCGTATCTGGTCTGGCCGATCCTTACTTTACCTGCTGCTATTGCCGCTGGCATGGTTGTATGGTTTGGCCACCTGGATATTACGCGGTTGCTATCGACTTGGATTGAAAAAAAGCTGGCGTGCGCCGCTACCTATTGTGATTGTGGGAAATCTCACCGCAGGCGGTAACGGCAAAACGCCGGTTGTTATTTGGCTAGTTGAACATTTACAGCGTCGTGGCATCCGGGTTGGCGTGGTGTCTCGCGGTTACGGTGGTAAAGCGGAGCGCTACCCATTAGTGCTTGATCAAACTACCACGACCGATCGGGCAGGTGATGAACCAGTATTGATTTATCAACGTACCGGGGCGCCTGTTGCGGTTTCTCCTGCTCGCTCTGATGCCGTTAAAGCTTTACTCGCCGAAGGTTCGTTGGATTTGATCATCACCGATGATGGATTACAACATTATGCTCTACAGCGTGATTTTGAAATTGTCGTCATTGATGGTGTAAGGCGCTTTGGGAATGGCCATTGGCTACCTGCGGGGCCAATGCGTGAGCGAGAATCACGCTTGCATAGTGTTGACGCTGTCATCACTAATGGTGGTCATGCTCAATCGGGTGAAATTGCGATGTCCTTACAGCCAGGATTAGCAGTTAATTTAGTTTCCGGTGAGCACCGTATGGCGTCTCAACTGACAGATGTTGTTGCTATGGCTGGTATTGGTCATCCTCCTCGTTTCTTTACCACATTAAAACAGCAAGGTGTTATCACCGTAAATAATGTGGCATTTGCCGATCACCAGCCTTATCAGCTCACTCAACTCCAAGCGCTTACCAAGGATGAACAGACACTATTAATGACGGAAAAGGACGCCGTAAAGTGTCGCGCCTTTGCGCAGAATAACTGGTGGTATCTGCCTGTTGATGCCAGGTTGATGGAACCGCTATCAAATCAACTGATTGAAAGCATTGTGGCGTTATGTGCTAAAAATTAACATTATTCTTGGCTAGCGTTGTGTTTCTTACGTGATGTATTTGAATTTTTTGATATCTCATTTTATTGATTTTTATATAAAAAATACCACCATCAAAAATCGTTTAAAAAAATGCATTTTATTTCTTGCTATTTACTACATAACATGAGTAAATGCAGTCAGCGTTGTGATACAACGCTATTTATGTACGAGTTAAGTTGTTCTCCCAAACGTTATCTAGATAGTCATCTGATTCCGCTTCAAAGAAGAACCTTCCAAAGCACCGCTCATAAGTAATATTTTTGAACAATCTAATATCTACGTTGTCTTATGACAAGGTTAATAATATCTGCAGATATTATTAAGAATATGGATCGGTTTTTAAATTTAATTAAAACGACAGTTTTAATCTAACTTAGCAATATATCCAAAATAATTGGAGTTGCATCAGGACGGCAAAGGAGTGCATCTCGATGAGCTTACTGTGGTCAGCGATTCGGGTAAGTCACTGCAGCCAACGCAGAGGCAACATCAAATATAACGGATATAAGTGGTAAAAGTAGAGTCGTGCATTTTGTCATCGTAATACATAAGTTAAAAGTATTGGTAGAACAGCCAATGTTAATTTAGATTTTTTACGATAATCTGAGCGTGCTTTGTTCAGAATGTGGCAGTCATCTGGCAAGAGCGAAAATGAAAGCTGTTGTTATGTGGCTTAAAGATAAGAATTATCTTTGTTTATCACTAAAAAATAGATAGTCACATTATGTGGCTAGGTTAATCTGCTCATAAGAGGTTTTTGATAAAGACAACTTTAGTATGGGCTCTCGCATCCGAACAATAATAAAAAGCGTTCATGGATGCCCAAAGTAAAGGATTTTAAATATGATGTTAAAAATGGGTTTAGTAAAATGGTTCAATCAAGCTAAGGGTTATGGATTTATTTCTCCTCTTGATGGCTCTAGTGAGATTTACGTTAATCGTAATTCTATTGCGAATACACGTAATAAATCTCTTAATGCCGGTCAAAGCGTAGAGTTTACCGTATACAATAGCGCGGTACACGGCCCTGCAGCTGCAGATGTGATTGCGTTCTAAGGTTTGATGTTGTTCCCCAACCTGCAAAAAGCAACATTGCTAGCAGGTTAAAATAACTTGTCGATATCCATAGATTTAAGTTTGATGATGCTTTAATTGTACTCTTCTATGTCATCAACTTTATTATTTACGGGTATCGATATGTCTCTCCCGCTTCTATCCCTGACCTCTGCACGAGTGCTACATCTTGCTGCTCAGCAACTTCAACAGACTGCCAAAAAAACTGCAAAACCTGACGATGTACTCACCTGCATTCAGGCCATGGGTTTGCTACAAATCGACACCATCAGCGTTGTCGCACGTAGCCCCTATTTAGTTCTGTTTAGCCGGTTAGGACAGTACCCTTTGACATGGCTTGATGGCGCTTTGGCAAATGGACAGCTCTTTGAGTATTGGGCGCATGAAGCTTGTTTTATTCCAATCGAACAATATTCTTTGTTTCGTCATCGTATGCTGGATCCCACTAATATGGGATGGAAATATTCTCAGTCATGGGTAGATGACTATCAGCAGGATCTCAACGAACTCGTTGCCTTTATTGAAAAAAATGGCCCGGTAAGATCGGCTGATTTTAAAGCACCGGCACGCCAAGGAAATGGGTGGTGGAATTGGAAACCGCATAAGAAGCATTTGGAAATGTTGTTTACGGCTGGTGAGCTGATGGTTCGCGAACGGAAAAACTTCCAACGGGTCTACGATCTCCGACAACGGATACTTCCGTACTGGAACGATGAGAGGGATAGTCTGAATCAGCAAGATGCGCAAACAATCATGCTACAACGTTCAGCTCGTGCATTAGGGATTTTTAAAGCCGAGTGGCTTGCGGATTATTATCGTCTGAAAGGTGTGAAACCTCAGGCTATTCTGACCCGATGGCTAGACGCTGGTGAAGTCATGGCCGTGAATGTGGAAGGTATTGAAGGGCCGATGTATTTGCATAATAGCCTCTATTCTATGCTAGATAATGCTCAGCAAGGCAAATTGACCAGCAATGTTACAACGCTGCTTTCTCCGTTTGATCCCGTAGTATGGGATAGACGTCGTGCCTTATCACTGTTTGATTTCGATTACCGTTTAGAATGTTATACGCCAGAAGCCAAGCGTCAGTACGGTTACTTTACCTTACCTATTTTACTTCGGGGTGAGTTAATAGGCAGAACCGATGTAAAAATGCACCGCAAGCAGGGCGTGCTGGAAATAAAAAGCCTTTACCTCCAACCAAATGTTATGCCCAGCTCAAGGCAAATTAAAGATATAACGGGTGCTATCACTCGTTTTGCCCGCTGGCATAATGCTAAACAGATTACCATCGGCAATGTGCCCGCTGCGCTAGCGGTGCACTGGGGAGCTGGTTGGTTATTAGCTGATTGATAAGGGGATAGCTAACGGCGATGTTTGTGTTGTGCTATTCTCTGCCACCATAGTGCAGCTGACCGTAAATGGGCGGCTGGCAAAAATGGCTACTTTGCAGATTAGTGTCCTTCGGGAGGAAAAATGGATCATCGTTTACTAGAAATCGTCGCTTGTCCGGTTTGCACCGGAAAACTTTATTTTAATAAAGAATCTCAAGAGCTGGTATGCAAGGTTGACGGTCTGGCTTATCCGGTCCGTGATGGCATTCCGGTTTTGTTAGAAGTTGAAGCTCGTTCTCTGTCGGCTGACGAGATACATCCATGAGTTTCATTGCCATCATTCCTGCACGTTTTGCTTCCAGCCGGCTGCCAGGCAAACCTCTGGCGGATATCAACGGCAAACCTATGATCATTCATGTCATGGAACGCGCCCTTGAATCGGGTGCGGACCGCGTTATTGTCGCGACCGATCATGCCGATGTTGTTGCCGCCGTTGAGGCTGCTGGTGGAGAAGTCTGCTTAACTCGTGCCGATCATCAGTCGGGTACAGAGCGTTTGGCGGAAGTTATCGAGCGCTATGGTTTTGCTGATGACGATATTATCGTCAATGTTCAAGGCGATGAGCCACTTATCCCGGCAGTTATCGTTCGTCAAGTGGCTGAGAATCTGGCATCTTGTGATGCCGGCATGGCAACATTAGCAGTGCCGATAGAGAGCGCTGAAGAAGCATTTAACCCTAATGCCGTCAAAGTCGTAATGGATGCTCAAGGTTATGCGCTTTATTTCTCACGTGCGACTATCCCGTGGGAACGTGAGCGTTTTGCCAAATCAAAAGATCAGGTTGGCGATTGCTTCCTGCGCCATATCGGCATTTATGCTTATCGCGCTGGGTTTGTGCGCCGTTATGTCACCTGGGAGCCGAGTGTGCTTGAGCAAATTGAGCTTCTGGAGCAGCTGCGCGTACTATGGTACGGCGAGAAAATCCACGTGGCGGTTGCTAAGGCCATCCCATCTGTTGGCGTCGATACGCCAGAAGATCTGGCACGTGTTCGCGCTATCTTTGCAAATAATACAGACAACTAACCATTATCAATTTCGGTCGATATTATTAACGGAATGCCTTTTAAGCATTCCGTTTTTCTTTTCTGCTTCCAAACTCTATACGGCAAATCTGCAACTCTTTATCTATTTTTCTTTGATCTAAAACGGAGAAATTGCGACTCGATGGTTCCATGATAGACCTAATTTGGGGTCAGGGAGTTTTCTTTATGGAACAGCTAAAAACAGAGTTGAGCATTGTGCTGGGCGAAAGGCTTTCTCGGCTAGAGCGCGTGAGTGAACAACCTTATGCCCATTTATTTGCCCTGTATGATGAGCAAGGTTATGCGATGCCGCTACTTGCTAAAAGCTTTACGTGCACGGGTATTGCCGCCCAAGAAGCCTATAAGCTTTCGATGTTGGCTCGCGATGGTTATGTTCGTCTGCCGACAGTTTATGGCGTGGTCACTTCGCATCAGGCACCCTATAAAGAAATTCTTCTTATTGAGCGCATGAGGGGAGTGAGTGCGGAAGCTCCTGCTCGAACGCCTGAACGCTGGGCATTGCTTATGGATCAAATCGTCGAGTCTTTATTGGCCTGGCATCGAATCGATAGCCATGGTGTGGTTGGTACAGTTGATAGCATGCAGGAAAACGGCTGGGCGAACTGGTATAGCCAACGTATTGAGGTGCTATGGTCGACGGTGATTAATCTTAACCATCACCTGCTGTCATCAGAAGATAAAACAGTACTTTACCGTTCTCGTGCTGCTCTGGGAGCATTGTTTACCGATTTTAACGATAGTGCCGTTTTGGTTCATGGCAATCTCTCACTGCGGTGTTTACTTAAAGATTCGCGCAGCGACCAATTACTGGCGATGATCAATCCTGGCACCGTACTTTGGGCGCCGCGAGAATTTGAGCTTTTCCGCCTTTGGGAAAGTGGTATGAGCGAACAATTACTGTTTAGCTATTTGCAAAAAGCGCCGGTTAGTGAGTCGTTTATGGCCCGGCGCTGGCTATATCTGATGTGGGAGGCGATCTCTCATCTCATCCACACCGGTAAATTGGAGCGCGAGCAATTTGATCATGCACGTCACCAACTTTTACCTTGGCTAGAGTAGTCTATTCTTCAGGCTTGGGGGCGGGAAGCATCCATTGCCAAAGCCGGCCGAGTGTTTCATACCAAGCCCGTTCGCTATGCGATAAATAAAGAGATTGCGGCGTTATTTTTTCCCATGAATTTAGCGGCGAATCGATAGCGAGTTGGTTGGCTGGTGCGGGCAAGGGATGTAATCCCTGTTGTTCGAAAAATATCATCGCTCTTGGTAAATGGCTGGCCGAAGTGACTAAGACAAAGGGTTGTTTGCCGATGCGTAATGCCACTTGCTGCGCTTCCTGACGCGTATCTTTCGGTTTATCCAGAGTAATAATATCGTCTGCCGGAACACCCAGACTTTCAGCGACTAATGCTGATGTCTCCGCGCTACTTAGGGAATTTTCGGCGCTCTTTCCTCCGGTGAAAATTATCTTCGCGCCTGGATTTTGTCGGTAGATTCTGAGACCTTCAGCCAAGCGAGGTAAGCTATTATTAATCAAATTTGAGCTTGGTGCCCACTGTGGATTAAACGTATATCCACCGCCCAAAACCACAATATAATCTACTTTGCTGTGCGATTGATAAGTTGGATAGGTGTTTTCTAAGGGGCGCAATAGCCAATCTGCAACAGGCTGCAGACTTAAAAGGCCTAAAAATAGCCAACTCAGAGAGAAAATGATTTTCCCTGCTTTCTGATGATGCGTGAACCATAGCAATAACAACGCAATTGCCATCACAATTAATATCAGAGGCAAGGGCATCAATAGGCTGCCGATAAATTTTTTCAGAGCAAATAACATCAGATTTTGCGTCCTTTTGGGTGAAAAAAACGACATCCGACAGAGATTCTGCGCCGGAATGCTTTATTCTAAGTCAGGCTGTGCCAAAATAGCAGGCTTGGCGGTAATTTTATCCGTTGGCAAATACATACTCAAAATCATCGGTGTTGCCTCGATTGTGACGAGTATGACAACTTTCAATCTTAAAGCAGGTGTTCATGCAGGATCGCAACTTCGATGATATGGCCGAGAAGTTCTCGCGCAATATCTACGGTACGACGAAAGGGCGTATTCGTCAGGCTGTGCTTGGCCAGGATCTGCGAGAATTGCTGTCTACGCTCCCTCAGCGTCCGTTGCGTATCCTTGACGCCGGCGGCGGAGAAGGCCAAATGGCCTGTGAATTAGCCGCTTTAGGACATCAGGTATTGTTGTGTGATCTTTCCGGTGAGATGATCCGCCGCGCGAAAGCCGCTGCAGAAGAGAAAGGCGTCAGCGCAAACATGCAGTTTATCCATTGCGCGGCTCAAGATATATCTAGCCATTTGGAACAGCCGGTTGATCTGATATTGTTCCATGCGGTGATCGAATGGCTGGCTGAACCGCAACAGGCGCTGGCTGCGTTGCATGACTGCCTGGCTCCAGGCGGTGCGTTGTCATTAATGTTTTACAATGCTAATGGCTTACTCATGCGCCATATGGTGTTGGGTAATTTTGGGCATGTAAACGCAGGGCTGCCTAAAATTAAAAAAAGTTCGTTGCTTCCCGATCATCCACTAGACCCTAATCAGGTTTATCTGTGGATTGAACAACTTAAAATGCAGATTGTCGGAAAAACCGGTGTTAGAGTGTTTCACGATTATCTGCGTAACAGGCAACAGCATAAGCAGGATTTTGACGAGCTTCTGGCGCTGGAACAGCGTTATTGCCGACAGGAGCCTTTTGTTAGTTTGGGTCGTTATATCCACGTGATGGCGCACAAGCCCAATCGAAAGGACGATTTATGAGTGAATTTTCCCAGACTGTCCCCGAACTGGTCGCCTGGGCACGTAAAAATGACTTCTCAATTTCATTGCCCACGGAGCGGCTGGCTTTTCTTCTGGCGATTGCTACGCTAAATGGCGAGCGATTAGATGGGGAAATGAGTGAGGGGGAGCTGATTGATGCATTTCGTCACGTCAGCAAAGGTTTCGAGCAAACCAATGAAACCGTCACTGTACGTGCCAACAATGCCATCAACGATATGGTTCGACAAAGATTGCTTAACCGGTTTGTCAGTGAACTGGCGGATGGTAATGCAATCTATCGCCTGACGCCGTTAGGTATTGGGATTACTGACTATTATATTCGTCAGCGGGAATTCTCAACGCTGCGCTTGTCTATGCAACTCTCGATTGTGGCACAAGAATTAAAACGTGCGGCTGACGCGGCTGAAGAGGGCGGCGATGACCTACATTGGCATCGTAATGTGTTTGCGCCGTTAAAATATTCAGTGGCTGAGATTTTCGACAGTATTGATATGACCCAGCGCATCATGGATGAACAGCAGCAGGGCGTGAAAGATGATATCGCCGCGTTGTTGAATAAAGACTGGCGCGCGGCGATTTCCAGCTGTGAAATATTGTTGTCTGAAACCTCCGGCACGCTACGAGAATTACAGGATACGCTCAATGCAGCCGGTGATTTGCTACAGGCAAATTTATTGCGTATTCAGGATGCGATTATCGACGGCACGAGCTCGGCGCTCGGTTTTGTCGATAAGCTGGTTTATGACCTACAAAATAAACTCGACCGTATTGTGAGTTGGGGCCAGCAGGCAATTGACCTGTGGATTGGCTATGACCGCCATGTGCACAAGTTTATTCGTACCGCCATTGATATGGATAAAAACCGCGTATTTGCACAGCGTCTACGTCAGTCGGTACAAAACTATTTTGATAGCCCATGGACACTGACCTTCGCCAATGCTGAACGTCTGTTGGATATGCGCGATGAAGAGCTGGCTCTGCGCAGCGAAGAGGTGACCGGTGAGTTACCGCCGGATCTTGAATTCGAAGAATTCAGTGAAATAAGAGAACAGCTGATCGCATTGATCGAACAGGCTTTGCAGATGTATCAGCAACAGAAGGTGCCACTCAATTTAGGTTTGGTTATGCGCGATTACCTTGAACAGTATCCACGCGCCCGCCACTTTGATGTTGCGCGAATTATGGTCGACCAGGCTGTTCGTCTGGGTGTGGCCGAAGCAGATTTTTCAGGGTTGCCAGCACAGTGGCAGGCAATCAATGATTACGGAGCCAAGGTGCAGGCCCATGTCATCGACAAATATTGAACACATTATGCCAGCTAAGCTGGCACAGGCGTTGGCTAATTCCTTGTTCCCGGCTCTTGATAGCCAGTTACGTTCTGGTCGCCATATCGGTATCGATGAATTAGATAACCACGCCTTCCTGATGGATTATCAGGAAGAATTAGAGCTATTTTATAACCGCTATCATGTTGAACTGCTGCGTGCGCCGGAAGGTTTCTTTTATTTGCGCCCACGTTCGACCACGCTTATCCCCCGTTCGGTACTTTCTGAACTGGATATGATGGTTGGGAAAATTCTCTGCTATCTGTACCTCAGCCCAGAACGCCTGGCGCATGAAGGCATCTTTACCCAGCAAGAAGTCTATGACGAACTGCTGAGCTTGGCTGATGAAAGCAAACTGTTGAAATTCGTTAACCAGCGTTCTACCGGTTCGGATTTGGACCGCCAAAAGTTGCAAGAAAAGGTGAGAACATCGGTAAACCGTCTACGCCGTCTGGGGATGGTCTTCTTCATGAGCACTGATAATAGCAAGTTCCGCATTACTGAAGCGGTGTTCCGTTTTGGGGCAGATGTGCGCAGTGGTGATGACGCTCGTGAAGCGCAGTTACGTATGATCCGTGATGGCGAAGCCATGCCTATCGAGAATTCACTGTCACTCAGCGATGAGAGCGATGATGGTGAACAGCCGGCAGGAAACAGCACCGACGTTGGAGAGGATGAACAGGAATGATTGAACGCGGTAAGTATCGCTCGCTGACGCTGGTTAACTGGAACGGCTTCTTTGCTCGTACTTTTGATCTCGACTCATTGGTTACGACCCTTTCTGGTGGTAACGGCGCGGGTAAATCGACGACGATGGCTGCCTTCGTGACAGCATTGATCCCCGATTTAACCTTGCTGCATTTCCGTAATACTACCGAAGCAGGGGCAACATCGGGTTCTCGTGATAAAGGCTTACACGGCAAATTGCGCGCTGGCGTGTGTTATTCCGCCCTGGATGTCGTTAACTCGCGGCATCAGCGAGTCATCTTTGGCGTGCGTTTGCAGCAGGTGGCAGGCCGTGACCGTAAAGTAGATATCAAACCCTTTACCATTCAGGGATTACCTGTTGCCATTCAGCCGACGGAAATTTTAACTCAAACCGTGGGTGAGCGTCAGGCTCGCGTTCTTTCATTACAGGAAGTGAAAGAGCGAGTGGAAGAGATGGAAGGCGTGCAGTTTAAGCAGTTCAACTCCATCACTGATTATCACTCGCTGATGTTTGATTTGGGCGTGTTGCCGCGTCGTCTGCGCACGGCTTCCGATCGCAGCAAGTTCTATCGTCTGATTGAGGCCTCGCTTTACGGTGGGATTTCGAGTGCCATCACCCGTTCTCTGCGCGACTATTTGCTGCCAGAAAACAGTGGGGTACGCAAAGCGTTCCAAGATATGGAAGCGGCGCTGCGTGAAAACCGCATGACGTTGGAAGCTATCCGCGTAACTCAGTCTGACCGTGACTTATTCAAGCATCTGATTTCAGAAGCGACCAGCTACGTTGCCGCCGACTACATGCGTCATGCCAATGAGCGTCGTATTCATCTTGATGGTGCGCTGGTGTTGCGTAATGAGTTGTTTACCAGCCGTAAACAGCTAGCGGGTGAGCAGTACCGCCATGTTGAAATGGCTCGCGAACTGGCAGAACAAAGCGGTTCGCAAAGCGATCTGGAAACTGATTACCAGGCCGCCAGTGACCACATGAATTTAGTGCAGACCGCGCTGCGTCAGCAGGAAAAGATTGAACGTTATCAATCCGACCTCGAAGAGCTGACCTATCGTTTGGAAGAGCAAAATGAAGTCGTTGCCGAAACAGGTGAGCTGCATGCTGAACATGAGGCGCGCGCCGAAGCGGCGGAATTGGAAGTTGATGAGTTAAAAAGCCAGCTTGCCGATTATCAGCAAGCGTTAGACGTACAACAAACTCGCGCCATCCAGTACAGCCAAGCCTTACATGCTATCGAACGTGCACGTGAGCTGTGCCAGTTACCAGAACTGAGCATTGGGAACGCCGAAACCTGGCTCGAGACTTTCCAGGCACGTGAACAGGAAGCAACGGAGATCCTGTTGCAACTTGAGCAGAAAATGAGTGTCGCTAATGCGGCCCATAGTCAATTCGAAAATGCGTATCAGCTGGTGGTAAAAATCGCCGGCGAAGTTAGCCGTAGCGAAGCATGGCAGACCGCGCGCGAATTGCTGCGTGACTGGTCATCGCAGCAGCACCAGGCTGCTCGAGTTGAACCATTGCGCATGCGCCTGGCCGAATTAGAGAGCCGCCTGCGTGAACAGCAAGATGCCGAGCGTCAATTGCAAGAGTTCTGTAAGCGCACGGGGCAGGATGTACAACCAGAAGAGTTGGACGAATTACAGCGCGAGCTTGACGTACAAATTGAAGAGCTTTCGGCAAGCGTTTCTCAGGCCAGCGAACGCCGGATGGAAATGCGTCAAGAGCTGGAACAGATCCAAAGCCGTATTCGTGAGTTAACCGCACGTGCACCGGTTTGGCTTGCCGCTCAAGAAGCATTAAGCCAGTTGAGCGAACAGAGTAAAGAGCCGCTGGAAACCAGCCAGCAAGTTACAGAATACATGCAGCAACTGCTCGAAAGCGAGCGTGAAACGACCGTGGAACGTGACGAAATTTCGGCACGCAAACGCGAAGTTGAAGGGCAAATTACCCGCTTAAGTCAGCCAAGCGGCGCTGAAGATTCTCGCATGATTGCCTTGGCCGAGCGCTTTGGCGGCGTGCTGCTATCTGAAATCTACGATGATGTTACCATCGATGATGCACCATACTTCTCCGCATTATATGGTCCATCGCGTCATGCCATCGTCGTGCCAGATTTGTCGCTTATTCGCGATCAGCTTGATGGTTTGGATGATTGTCCTGAAGATCTCTATCTGATCGAAGGGGATCCGCAATCCTTTGATGACAGTGTATTTGCCGTTGAAGAGATGCAAAAAGCGGTACTGGTGAAAACCGGAGATCGCCAATGGCGCTATTCGCATTTCCCTGAAGTGCCATTATTTGGCCGTGCGGCACGTGAAAACCGCCTGGAGATTTTACACAAAGAGCGTGAAAACCTTTCCGAACGCTATGCCACGCTGTCCTTTGATGTGCAAAAAATTCAACGTGCTCACCAGGCGTTTAGCCGTTTTATCGGTAGCCATCTTGCTGTAGCTTTTGATGCCGATCCTGAAGCGGATATTCGTTCTTTAAACGGCCGCCGTGGCGAATTAGAACGTGGACTGAGCGCTCATGAAGGGCAGAACCAGCAACAGCGCCAGCAATATGAACAGGCTAAAGATGCTATTGCATTGCTTAATAAGTTGCAGCCTCGTGTTGCTCTGTTATGCGATGAAACGCTGATTGATCGTGTTGAAGAAATTCGCGACGAATGCGACGAGGCGCAAGATGCTGCCCGCTTTATTCAACAGCATGGGATATCGCTTGGCAAACTCGAACCGCTGGTGTCAGTGTTACAAAGCGACCCAGAACAGCATGAACAGCTGAAAGAAGATTATGCCCAGGCTCAACACGCGCAGCGTCTGGCTAAGCAGCAGGCATTTTCCCTGACCGAAGTGGTACAGCGTCGTGCTCACTTTAGTTATACCGATTCAGCTGGCATGTTGACGGAAAACTCCGACCTTAACGACAAACTGCGTCAGCGCTTGGATCATGCCGAAGCTGAACGGTCTCGTGCTCGTGAACAACTCCGTCAACATCAGACGCAACTCACGCAATATAGCCAGGTTCTGGCTTCACTAAAAAGTTCGTTTGAAGCCAAGCGCGATATGCTCAAAGAGCTAAGCCAAGAGTTGCAGGATATCGGTGTTCAGGCCGATGCCAACGCCGAAGCTCGCGCTCGTGCTCGTCGTGATGAGTTGCATCAAGCCTTAAGCACTAATCGCGCTCGCTGTAATCAGTTGGAAAAGCAGATTACTTTCTGTGAAGCAGAAATGGACAACCTGCAGAAAAAACTGCGCAAACTCGAGCGCGATTATCACCAAAACCGTGAGCAAGTGGTTACCGCTAAAGCCGGTTGGTGCGCCGTGATGCGTCTGGTTAAAGACAATGGTGTTGAGCGTCGTTTACATCGTCGCGAACTGGCCTATATGGGCGGTGATGAGCTGCGTTCAATGTCGGATAAGGCATTAGGGGCGTTGCGTTTAGCGGTGGCTGATAACGAACATCTGCGCGATGTACTGCGTCTGTCGGAAGACCCAAAACGCCCGGAGCGGAAAATTCAGTTTTACATCGCGGTGTATCAGCATCTGCGTGAACGTATCCGTCAGGACATTATTCGTACTGATGATCCGGTTGAAGCCATTGAGCAAATGGAAATTGAACTGGGGCGTTTGACCGAAGAACTTACCGCGCGTGAGCAACAGTTGGCGATAAGCTCCAAGAGCGTGGCCAACATTATTCGCAAAACCATTCAGCGCGAACAGAACCGTATTCGCATGTTGAACCAAGGTTTGCAGGCTGTCGCTTTCGGTCAGGTGAAAAGTGTACGTCTTAATGTCAATGTACGTGAGGCGCATGCTGGATTGCTTGAAGTATTATCGGAGCAGCAAGAGCAGCATCAGGATTTGTTTACCAGCAATCGTCTGACCTTCTCTGAAGCGTTGGCCAAGCTATATCAGCGCCTCAATCCGCAGATTGATATGGGGCAACGTACGCCACAAACCATCGGAGAAGAGCTGCTTGATTACCGCAACTATCTTGAGATGGAAGTGGAAGTGAATCGTGGTTCAGATGGTTGGTTACGTGCGGAGAGTGGAGCGCTATCGACAGGTGAAGCGATCGGTACCGGGATGTCGATTCTGGTGATGGTTGTACAAAGCTGGGAAGACGAATCTAGCCGCTTGCGCGGTAAAGATATATCGCCGTGTCGCTTACTGTTCCTTGATGAAGCTGCGCGACTCGATGCTAAGTCCATTGCTACGCTATTTGAGCTGTGCGACCGTCTACAAATGCAGCTTATCATTGCAGCACCTGAGAATATTAGCCCGGAAAAAGGTACCACCTACAAATTGGTGCGAAAAGTGTTCCAGAATAATGAGCATGTTCACGTTGTTGGTTTACGTGGTTTTGCCCAAGAACAGGCGTTATCTTCAGAAAATGAAGCTTCCGCTGCATCTTAGCGAATAATTCTCATTTTTGTTTGAAAATTACTCAGAAAATCAAAGCCGCCCCTCGAGGCGGCTTTTTTGTTTCTTTTATGTTCAATTAAGCGATGTAAGCGTGAAATCCTTCCTAGAGTCCTTTAATTCCTTAGCCCGGTAACATACAGTCGTCGATTGGAGACACTTATAATTCTCCTCAGACATTGAGCAAAATGAAAGTTCTGTCTATATACTTTAGCTAAGTCGTAGTTTGCTTAAATTTTCCGCTTGTTAATTTGGGCATTTAAGAGAGGCAGGGAATGATACTTAAGAGTCGACAGTCTCTAAGTTACTTGATAATGAGTTTGTTGTTGGTCGGCAGTTTTGTTCCTTTTACCGCCGCTATTGCCGCGGTACCAAGCGCTTCGGCTCATAATGCTCCGCTATCCGGTGCACAGAGCTTGAGCCGATTGCAGGCGGAGTTGCCTAAGGGATTCAAACCGTTATATCTGTCTACGCTGGCATCTTTATATGGCGCGCATCATATGCAGCCAATGTGGGAAGACCAAAAAGCGCTGCAAGGATTCCAGCAACAGCTGGCTGAGTTGGCGCTTTCTGGCATACAGCCCCAGTTTATCCAATGGGTTAAATGGCTGACCGATCCTTCTGTGACCGGTATGTCGCGTGATATTGTGTTGTCAGATGCGATGTTAGGCTATTTGCAATATGTCAGCGGCGTAGAAGCCAATGGTAGTACTTGGCTTTATAGCGCTACTCCTTACAAAATGTTGCCACCACCCTCTTCGGCTATCAATCAATGGCAGTCTGCGCTTCGTAAAGGCACGACCGAACACTATATTTCAACGCTTGCACCACAGCATCCGCAATATGCCAAAATGAATGCGGCATTAAAAACGCTGCTGGCCGATCGTAGCGTTTGGCCGAAGATGTTGAGCACGTCGAGCATCAAGCCTGGTCAGTCTAGTGACGATGTGCCAGCGCTGCGAGAAATCCTTGCGCGTACCGGTAACATGATTGATGTCACGCCTGACAGTGCGACGGCCAATGAAGCCGTTGAAAAGAATAGCAGTAGCCAGGCGGATGATTTTGCTGTTGATGAGACGTCCGATAAGAATCACGCGCAGCCTGTTGGCAATTCTGCGGCAACATCGGTGAAAGACGTGCTTCCTGCGCCAGAAGTTGTTTCGCTGGCAGTATCAACGGGAACGGCCGTTGTAGGAAGTCATAATCAATACACACCACAGTTGGTTGACGCGGTAAAACGTTTCCAGAAGTGGCAGGGACTTGAGGATGATGGCGTTATTGGTGCTCGTACTCGCGACTGGCTGAATGCTTCTCCACGCGTACGGGCAACATTATTAGCACTGAATATCCAGCGGTTACGTATTCTTCCCGGCAACGTCAGCACCGGCATTATGGTCAATATTCCTAACTATTCGTTGAAGTATTATTCGAATGGAGCGGAAGTGCTCTCGTCACGTGTGATTGTTGGCCGCCCAAGCCGCAAAACCCCTCTAATGAGTAGTGCGTTGAATACTGTTGTCGTCAACCCGCCTTGGAACGTACCGACCTCATTGGTTCGTCAGGACATCGTGCCAAAAGCGATGCGTGATGCCAGTTATTTGCAAAAGCATGGTTTTACGATGTATTCCGGTTGGGGGAATGATGCAGAAGTCGTTGAGCCTTCTTCTGTGAACTGGAGTATGGTTTCACCGGCCAGTTTCCCTTATCGGCTGCGCCAAAATCCTGGTGCCATGAATTCTTTGGGGCGTTATAAGTTTAATATGCCGAGTTCTGATGCCATTTATTTACATGACACGCCTAACCATAATTTGTTCCAACGAAATGTCAGGGCACTGAGTTCTGGTTGTGTACGAGTTAATAAGGCATCTGAATTAGCCAATATGCTATTACAGAACTCCGGTTGGAATAGTTCACGTATTGCCACCACGTTGAAGGAGGGGAATACGACTTTCGTTCCAATTCGACAACGTATACCGGTTAAATTGTTTTATTTAACCGCTTGGGTTGCTGATGATGGTAAGCCGCAATTCCGTACCGATATTTACAATTATGATTCTCAAGTGAGATCAGGTGCACAAATATTGTCACAGGCAGAAACTTTACTACAATAAATGCAGTAATTTTAATCTGATAGCGGTCTGAATATCGGGCCATTAAACGGGTGTAGGCTCCAAGCCACACCCGTTTTGCTTTATAACGGCGGGTTGACTCGCTTTGATAAGGCGGTTAAGGTTCAACCGGTACGGTTTTTGTGCCTCCTTTTGCCATAATTTATCGGGTAGTAAACATTTTATGAATAAAATTGACCAACATCGACGCAGATTATTAACGCTTGGTGGTGCTGCAATGGGAATTGCCTTGTTGCCAAATAGTGCATTTGCTGCACTATCGACACCACGCCCACGTGTTTTGGTTATTAATAATCTGAATACGGGTGAAACCATGAAAGCCGAGTTCTTTAATGGTAAAGGCTATAATAAAGATGAATTGGCTAGGTTAAATCATTTATTCAGAGATTACCGCGCAGATAAAGTCACCCGTATAGATCCGAATTTATTCGATCACCTTTATCGTTTGCAAGTCATGCTAGGAACACATAAGCCTATCCAGCTTATTTCTGGTTATCGTACTCTGGCGACTAATAATAGTATGCGTGGGCCGGGACATGGTGTCGCAAAACATAGCTATCACACCTTAGGTCAGGCAATGGATTTCCATATTGAAGGCGTTCAATTGGCAAATATCCGCAAAGCCGCGTTAAAAATGAAGATGGGTGGTGTAGGATATTATCCGCGAAGTAACTTTGTGCACATTGATACAGGCCCTGCCAGAACCTGGTAGCTTAAGGGGGACGACCCTGGTGTCATGTGCGAAATTATGGCTGGTAAACCCGATATTATCAGCCAACGTGGAGCCTTATGAAATATCACATTATTCCCGTCACAGCTTTCAGTCAGAACTGTTCACTTATCTGGTGTAGTAAAACCAATCAGGCAGCCTTGGTCGATCCAGGCGGTGATGCCGACATCATCAAACAGGAAGTGGCGGCACAAGGTGTTGAGTTGACCCAAATTCTGTTAACTCATGGACATCTGGATCACGTGGGCGCCGCTGCTGAACTTGCCGCGCATTATCAAATTCCTATCATTGGTCCAGACAGTGAAGATCAATTCCTGTTTGACTCACTGCCGTTACAAAGCCAACGATTTGGGTTAGCGCATTGCGCTGCTTTTACCCCTGATACTTGGTTGAAAGAGGGCGATACCGTCAGCGTGGGTGAAGAGCTATTAGACGTATTGCACTGCCCAGGGCATACGCCAGGCCATATTGTATTCATCAACCAAAAAGCACGTCTGGCTGTCTCTGGTGACGTTATTTTTAAAGGCAGCGTCGGGCGCAGCGATTTCCCCCGCGGCGATCACCAAACCCTGATCGACTCGATTAAAAACAAACTGCTGCCATTAGGTGATGATATTGCTTTCCTGCCCGGTCACGGCCCGATGTCGACCATCGGTTACGAGCGCAAAACCAACCCTTTCCTGCAAGACTAAGCCTCAGCTTGCCAGAGTAACTACAGTTTGTTGATTTAGAAATGCCCTTTCTTAAATCAAATAAAACGGCCACTTTTAAAGTGGCCGTTTTATTTACTAAAAACCGAATCTAGCGCGGTCTCGCTACAACACTGCGACTATAGCCTCGCAAAGTGGTGCCATGTTATCCAAAGTAATTCCCGCTACGTTAATGCGGCCAGAATTTACGGCATAAACGGCAAACTCATCACGCAGACGTAACACTTGTTCTTTGGTCAAGCCGCTAAAAGAGAACATGCCGTTTTGTTGGATGATGAAGCTGAAATCTTGTTTCGCGCCTTTTTCTTGCAAAGTCGTCACAAACAGCTGGCGCATACGATGAATGCGTTGGCGCATATCGCTTAATTCTTGTTCCCAGATAGCGCGCAGCGCTTCATTACCAAGAATGGTTGCCACAACAGCAGCACCATGTGCCGGTGGGTTGGAATAGTTAGTACGAATAACAGACTTCACCTGGCTGAATGCACGCTCAGCGGTTTCAGCATCGCCAGCAACCAGAGTAAACGCACCCACGCGTTCGTTATACAGGCCAAAGTTCTTCGAATAAGAGCTGGCGACCAGTAATTCTTTATGTTTAGCTGCGAAAACGCGCAGACCTTGAGCATCTTCCTCAAGTCCTTTCGCAAATCCTTGGTAAGCGAAGTCAAACAGCGGTAACCAGCCATTCGCCACAGAAAGATCGGCCAATTGTGTCCATTGCTCAATGGTTGGGTCGATGCCGGTTGGGTTATGGCAGCAGCCGTGGAATAACACCACATCGCCCGCTTTTGCTTCACTAAGGCTTTTCAACAGGCCGTCAAAATCCAGCGCGTGGTTGTTGGCATCGTAGTAGTTATATTCAACCACTTCCAAGCCAGCAGAGGCGAACACGCCTTTATGGTTTGGCCAGCTTGGGTTGCTGACCCACACGCGTTTGGCGCTAGTTTGTGTGGCAATAAAATCAGCTGCAATGCGCAGGCCACCGGTGCCGCCAGGCGTTTGTGCGGTGCGAGCACGTTTATCCGCAATCAGGGCATTATCTGCACCAAACAATAATTCTTGTGTGCAGCGAGCAAAGTCTGCCAATCCATCAATGCTCAGATAAGTCTTGGTAGTTTCGTTTTCCAGTAAAAACTGTTCGGCTTTTTTAACGCTGGTTAATACCGGCGTTTTACCGGTTTCATCTTTATAAACGCCGATACCCAGATTGATTTTGTTCTGACGATCGTCAGCGCGAAAAAGATCGGCAAGACCCAGGATTGGATCCGCAGGTGCAGCAGTGATTTTCTCAAACATAGCAATGCTTCCATGACCTAATGATTAGCAGAAAGAAGTCATCAGGGTAGCGCTAGAAGCGGGCTTTGCCAACCGTTTGCGGTAAAAAGAAAGCAGAGTTGTGAAGAGGGCTTCAGCATTAAAAAATATGATGATCTATGGCTAAAGAAATGGCGGAATCAATGCTAAAAAAAACAGGCAGAGCTTTTGCTCTGCCTGTTGATATCACTTGTCAGTCGCCCGCAGGCTTGGCAAGTTAAATTAGAACTGGTATTGCAAGCCTACGCCAACAACGTTGTCGGTATTTACACTAGCAGAAGTAGTGTAATCGTTGTTTTTCAGCAAGTTGATTTTATAGTCAACATAGGTAGACATGTTTTTGTTGAAGTAGTAATAAGTACCCACTTCGATGTATTTAACCAAGTCAGCGTCGCCGCCAGCAAATGTGCCAACAGAGTTCAGGTCCTTACCTTTAGATTGCAGGTAAGCAATGGATGGGCGCAGACCGAAGTCGAACTGGTATTGTGCTACCAATTCGATGTTCTGAGTTTTGTTAGCAAATTGAGTGAGGCTAGAAGTATCGACATAGGTAGTCATATTACGGGTATCACCGTAAATGGCTGCCAGGTATACGTTGTTGGCATCGTATTTTGCACCAACGCTGTAAGCTTGAACTTTGTCGCCAATGCCATCAACTTTCTGCTGAGCAGTACGGTTACCTGTTACATAAGCACCGGTCAGGCTGACGCCCATGCCCAAGTCGTAAGCGGTAGATACGCCGAAGGTATCGCCGTTTTGTGAGTCAACACCACGGCCTTTAGCTTCGCCGTTGTTACCGTCGTTTTTACCTTCGTATTGCAACGCGAAGCTCAGGCCGTTAACCAAACCGAAGAAGTTGCTGTTACGATAAGTTGCCACACCGTTGCTACGGCCAGCCAGGTAGTTGTCGTTGCCGTAGAAAGTATCGTCACCGAATACTGGCAATTGGTCAGTGTAAGATTCTACGTCGTACAAGACACCGTAGTTACGACCGTAGTCGAATGAACCCCAGTCGCCGAATTTCAGACCGGCGAAGCCCAGACGAGTTGCATTACCTTTATCACCTTGAGATTCAGCATTGTTAGCCTGAACGTTGTATTCCCACTGGCCGTAACCGGTGATGTCGTCGTTGATTTTGGTTTGGCCTTTGAAGCCGAAACGAACGTAAGTTTTGTCACCGTCTTGGCCATCATTGCTTGAGAACTGGTGACGTGCGTCAACCTTACCGTACAGGTCCAGTTGGTTGCCGTCTTTGTTATAAATTTCAGCTGCGTTTGCTGCACCAGCAGCCAACAGTGCTGGGATTACCACTGCAAGAATGTTGCGCTTCATCATTTATTATTACCCTCGTTAGTGTAATTCGGACACCTTTGCCACTGCCGACAATAATTCAGGGAACTATTGTTGAGAGTTTGGTGTCTCCTGTGTCTGAACGCAGTGTTCCATTGGGGTAGTTGTTTATCCATATTGAAAATGCTACAAATATCGTAAAATTGTTACAATTAGAAAAAATGTATTTCTAAATATTTCAATTACGGAACTTTGTGACCTAGATCAATCCTAAAAAAAAATGAGGCCAGCTCAGCTGACCTCATTTTTTTACGTCGCGAATTAAATTAAAATTCGTTAACTAATTAGAAAGTTGCATTACGTGGTGTTCTTGGGAAAGGGATCACGTCACGGACGTTTTGCACACCAGTTACATAGGCAACTAATCGTTCAAATCCTAAACCAAATCCTGAATGAGGGACGGTGCCATAACGACGCAAATCGCGGTACCACCAATAGTCTTCTTTATTGAGTCCCATCTCCTCAAGGCGCGCATCAAGCACCTCCAGACGTTCTTCACGCTGAGAACCACCGATGATTTCACCAATTCCTGGTGCTAAAACGTCCATCGCAGCAACGGTTTTTCCATCATCATTCATACGCATATAGAATGCTTTAATGTCTTTCGGATAGTTCTTAACTACTACCGGTGCTTTGAAGTGTTTCTCAGCCAGATAACGTTCATGTTCGGAAGACAGGTCAATGCCCCAAGAAACGTCATTTTCAAATTTCTGGCCGGAAGCAATAAGGATCTCAACAGCATCGGTATAGTCAACTTGCGCGAAATCTGATGTTACAAATCGTTGCAATCTTGAAATGGAATCTTTGTCTACTCTTTCAGCAAAGAAGGCCATGTCGTCGGCACGCTCATCGAGAACCGCTTGGAAAACATACTTCAGCATACGTTCCGCTAAAGAGGCGATGTCATTGAGGTCAGCAAAGGCGACTTCAGGCTCCACCATCCAGAACTCAGCCAAGTGGCGGCTGGTGTTAGAGTTTTCTGCACGGAAAGTTGGGCCAAAGGTGTACACTTTTGACAACGCAGAGGCGTAAGTCTCACCATTCAACTGGCCAGATACGGTCAGAAATGCTTCTTTACCGAAGAAATCTTCGCTGAAATCTACTTCGCCTTTATCGGTACGCGGCAAGTTGTGTAAATCCAACGTCGAGACGCGGAACATTTCGCCAGCACCTTCGGTATCTGAAGCCGTGATAAGCGGAGTTGATACCCAGAAATAACCGTTTTCATGATAGAAACGGTGAATTGCCTGAGACAGGGTGTTACGCACACGTGCTACCGCGCCAATCAAGTTAGTACGTGGGCGTAAGTGGGCGACTTCGCGCAGATATTCGATGCTATGGCGTTTGGCCGCCATCGGGTAAGTATCAGGATCATCAACCCAACCCACGACTTTTACCGCTGTTGCCTGCAACTCAAAACTCTGGCCTTCACCAGGCGAGGCGACAACTGTACCGGTAACTTCTAAAGAACAACCGGTCGTCAGGCGTAATACGTCGTTTTCATAATTTGGCAGAGAATTATTTACGACGGCCTGTAACGGATTAAAGCAGGAGCCGTCATAAACGGCGAGGAAGGAGATACCAGCTTTAGAATCTCTCCGGGTACGTACCCAACCGCGCACGGTGACTTCACTGTCAACCGCAGCACGGCCTTGCAGTACGTCGACTACAGGCACAACGCTCATAGATCTCTCTCTTAAATATCTGTTCATCAGATATTGATTGCAATTAGATGTCGAAAAAATGTGTACACCCTATTTAAAAGGGTTTTGCTATGTTACTTAGGCTTTTACAGGACACAAGCAGAAATCGCCTCAGGAAGTAACATTTGTCGGCCCAAAATCGATTAAAAAGAACATATGGATAGAGGATAAACAGCGACAAGTAATAAAGAAGATAAATAGAGGAAGAGAGTAGTGGGACTGGCGCTAGAGGGAAACCGACGCCGGTTGTCTTTATTATAACCGGCGTCTGGTTATCAGGAGGCTTTTTTCACCAAAGGTAAATCGAAAGCTTTGCGTAACGCTTTAACGAAGGCTTTATCCTGACAGATAGTTTTTCCTGGGCTATCAGAAAGTTTCGCTACCGGTTTACCGTTACATTGCACCAGCTTAATGACGATATTAAGCGGTTTAACCTGTGGGATATTACAGGTGAGCCTGGTGCCGATACCGAAACCTAGATTCACTCGTTCAGAGAAATGGCGATATAGCTCAAGGGCTTTATCTAAATCCAGATTATCAGAGAACACCAATGTTTTACTCAGCGGATCAATACCCAGTTTCTGATAATGCGCAATAGCTTTTTCGCCCCATTCAAACGGGTCACCTGAGTCGTGGCGCAACCCTTGATAGGCATGGGCAAAATTAGGGCCAAAATCACGTAAGAAAGCATCCATCGTGATGCAATCTGTTAGGGCAATGCCCAGTTGATCCGGGTATTCATCTAACCAGGCTCGCAATGCTGCTCGTTGGCTATTGGCTAATACTGGGCTGATTTGCTGATGCGCTTGGAACCATTCGTGAGCCTGGGTTCCAACTGGTGTTAGTTGCAGTTTATGCGCCAAATCGTAATTGCTGGTACCGACTAAGTAAGGGAATTCAGCTTTTAATGTGCTGACAATCGCTTCTTGAACTTGTGCGGAGAAGCGACGACGCGTACCGAAATCCATCAGGCGAAAACGCGAGAGGTCGACATCGGCGGCGTGAAGCTTGAACTGCGCCAGATTTTTACGCAGCTGATCAACCGCCATTTGTGGGCTGATGTCAGGGGAGCGATGGCGATGCACCACTTCACTGATCACCGCCAGTAAAGGCACCTCCCACATGATCACTTCTCGCCAAGGGCCGGAAATGCGGACATGCAGATGACCGTGACGGTTGCTTACTTCAACAGTTTCTGGATTATACCGGTAGTTTTTGAGCCATTGCAGATAGTCTTGGCTAAAGAAAGGCAAACCGGACAGGTAGCTGAATTCCTCGTCAGTCAGAGCTAAGGCACTCATCATCTCGATCTGTTGGCGGATTTCATCGACATACTCGCCAAGCAGCTCATCGCCGCGGCAACGGAATTCGGCCACGACACTGATGTTGTGGTATCGATGATAGACCGCTTGTTGCATATGCAACTTATAGGCGTCGGTATCTAACAGCGAAGTCAAAATCGGGGAAGCGTATGAAGTCATAGCGCGTTTACAGCATCCTCGTCAGAAACATTGAGTTATGGTTAACATCATGTTCTGGATAAAACGGCAAAGTTTGTGAAGTATAAACCGCATTCTCCAGCGAATGAACAGTAATCTCACCATAATTCGCGTTAAATGGTCGAGGATTAAATGTGCCTTGGCGCACATATTGACTCTTGGTAAAACGGTTAAGATTGCTCTGTTTCGCCATCATTTAATAACAAAGCGAGAGCAGATTAACTGTTTGGCTTTGACATTAATGTAATAAAATACAATGTATTATGAGACTTTACTTAGTATGAGATGCTTCATCGTTTAACAATGTTTTCTCACTGAGTTTGCTTATAGATATCGATATTTTTGTTAGGTTAAAGGGCATTTAAAAGTTAAAAAAAAGTTATTTTTAGCAGCGTAATGGCCCGTTAACACCGAGCAAAAAGGTCTAACGTTGCGCCAACATTCAGGCAACGACGCTTCAAAACTTACCCTTGATGCCCGTTATGCACAAAAGGTCGGCTAACGCTTGGGGAATCCGGTAACTTTCTGGGAATTTTTGATGCCTGTGTTAAAATTTAACAAAGCAACGCGCCTGATTTCAGGCTTTTCTTGGAAGGTTGAAGAGGGTAGTCGCCGCCATCCTGGAAGAGACGTCTTGTGCATAATCCAATGAAAAAACCAAAAGGCTTTTTATGACTCAGCTGCCGCAAGTAAAGTACCGTCACGATTATCGTGCCCCGGACTATACCATCACCGATATCAGCCTCGATTTTGAACTAGATGCAGACACTACGTTGGTCACGGCTACCAGCACAATTAAACGTTTGGCCGCAGAAAATACCGCTTTGGTGCTTGATGGTGGTAACGACATTACCTTGAAAAGCGTTAGCGTAAATGGCCAATCCTGGACCGATTATCAGCTCAACGACGGTAGCCTGGTTATCAACAATTTGCCTGATGCGTTTGAACTGACCATCGTTAATGAAATTCACCCTGCTAAAAATACCGCATTGGAAGGCCTGTATTTGTCAGGTGAAGCATTATGCACCCAGTGTGAAGCCGAAGGTTTCCGCCATATTACTTATTATCTGGATCGCCCAGATGTGCTGGCGCGTTTCTCTACTCGCATTGTGGCTGATAAAGCCCGTTATCCTTATCTGCTCTCTAACGGTAACCGTATTGAACAAGGCGAGCTCGAAGGCGGACGCCACTGGATTAAGTGGCAAGATCCATTCCCGAAACCTTGTTACTTGTTTGCACTGGTTGCCGGTGATTTCGATGTGCTGCGCGACAAATTTACTACTCGTTCTGGCCGTGATGTTGCCTTAGAACTCTTTGTTGACCGTGGTAATCTGGACCGTGCTGACTGGGCAATGGAGTCCTTGAAACAGTCGATGAAGTGGGATGAAACTCGCTTTAATCTCGAGTACGATCTGGATATCTTCATGATCGTTGCGGTTGATTTCTTTAATATGGGCGCGATGGAGAATAAAGGCCTTAACGTCTTTAACTCCAAATATGTATTAGCCAAAGCGGAAACGGCTACCGACAAAGATTACCTCGGTATTGAAGCGGTGATCGGCCACGAATATTTCCATAACTGGACGGGTAACCGCGTTACCTGCCGCGATTGGTTCCAACTGAGTTTGAAAGAAGGGCTGACTGTTTTCCGCGATCAGGAATTTAGCTCTGATTTGGGTTCGCGTTCCTATAATCGTATCGACAACGTGCGCGTAATGCGTGGTGCACAGTTCTCCGAAGATGCCAGCCCGATGGCACACCCGATTCGTCCGGATAAAGTGATCGAGATGAACAACTTCTACACGCTAACCGTGTATGAGAAGGGGTCTGAAGTTATCCGTATGCTGCACACCTTACTGGGTGAAACGCAGTTCCAGGCAGGTATCCAACTCTATTTCGAACGCCATGACGGAAGTGCCGCAACCTGCGACGATTTCGTACAAGCAATGGAAGATGCCTCTAACGTTGATTTGTCGCTGTTCCGCCGCTGGTATAGCCAGTCTGGTACACCGATTCTGACCGTGCGTGATGATTACGATGTCGAGAAGCAGCAATATACGTTGACGGTAAGCCAGAAAACTCCAGCGACGCCAGACCAACCAGAAAAACTGCCATTACATATTCCTTTGGATATTGAGCTTTATGATCCGCAAGGCAATGTGATTGCACTGAAACAAAATGGTCAAATTGTTAATAACATACTGAATGTGACGCAAGCGGAGCAGGTCTTCGTTTTCGAAGATGTGGCTTATCAACCGATCCCTTCTTTATTACGTGAGTTCTCTGCGCCAGTAAAATTAGACTACAAATACGGCGATCATCAGCTAACGTTCCTGATGAAACATGCTCGCAATGATTTCTCTCGTTGGGATGCTGCACAAAGCCTGCTGGCTATTTATATCAAGCTAAACGTTGCGCGCCACCAGCAGAAACAGCCGTTGTCTCTGCCGCTGCATGTCGCCGATGCGTTCCGCGCAGTATTACTGGATGAAACGATCGAACCCGCGCTGGCTGCACAGATCTTGACGCTGCCTTCAGAAAATGAAATCGCTGAACTGTTCGATATCATCGACCCGCAGGCGATAAGCGCAGTGCATGAAGCTATTACTCGTTGTTTGGCGAAGGAAATGGCCGACGAATTCCTGGCGGTATACAACGCTAATCGTCTGCCGGCTTATCGCGTTGAGCATGGTGATATTGGTAAGCGTTCGCTGCGTAACATCTGTTTGTCCTATTTGGCATTTGGTGATGCAGAACTTGCCGATAAGATTGTTCAGGCGCAGTTTGAGCAAGCTGATAACATGACCGATTCACTGGCGGCGATGTCTGCGGCGGTCGCAGCAGAATTGCCATGCCGTGAAGCCTTGATGGCCGCTTATGATGAGCGCTGGTATCAGGATGGGTTGGTGATGGATAAATGGTTCATCCTACAGTCCACCAGCCCGGCTGCCGATGTGGTCAAAAAAGTACGTTCATTGCTGACCCACCGCTCATTTAGCATGGGTAACCCTAACCGCGTTCGTTCCCTGGTTGGTGCATTTGCACAGGCGAACCCATCAGCATTCCACGCTGAAGACGGCAGTGGTTATCAGTTCTTGGTGGAAATGCTGACCGATTTGAACACCCGTAACCCGCAGGTTGCTGCGCGTATGATTGAGCCATTGATTCGTCTGAAACGTTATGACAAAAACCGTCAGGCGTTGATGCGCAGTGCATTGGAACAATTGAAAGCGTTGCCAAACTTGTCAGGCGATTTGTTCGAGAAGATCACCAAGGCGCTGGATGCTTAAGTAAAGTCTTTAGGAAAAGTGAAGGGCGATGGAAGCATTGCCCTGAGTTTGATGACAAAGTTGTCTGGTATACCGAGATACACGGGCTTAGTAATCCTAGGGGCGCTCCGGCGAGCAAGCTCGCTACGACCCCAACGGTTTACTTTCCCTAATAACGGACTTTGTCAGCAGTTTGAGGGCGATGGAAACATCGCCCTTTTTTATGGCAAGAAAATAAGATTAATTCAGTACAGCGCGTTGCAATGGCTCGGCCGTAGCGCTTTGTGGCGTCATGACACGCTCTAAAACTTCAGCTTCCAACTCTGCCAATTTTACCGAACCTTTGCGGCGTGGGCGCGGCAGGTCAACCAGCAGATCCATTCCTACCTGTCCGTCTTCAATTAATATAACCCGATCGGCAACGCTAACCGCTTCGCTGACATCATGGGTGACCAACAGCACGGTAAAGCCGTGTTGCTGCCATAAACGCTCGATCAGTCTTTGCATCTCAATACGGGTTAATGCATCTAACGCACCAAGAGGCTCATCGAGTAGCAGCAGACGCGGGCGGTGAATCAATGCACGGGCCAGTGCAACGCGCTGTTTTTGTCCACCGGAAAGTGCCGATGGCCACTCATTAGCGCGATCGGCTAAGCCAACTTCTTCTAACGCCGCTTGCGCAGCTTCTCGCCATTGGCCTTTCAAGCCGAGCCCAACGTTATCGATCACTTTCTTCCACGGTAATAAACGTGCGTCCTGAAACATTAATCGGGTGTCTTCACTGACCTGACTGAGGGGCGCACTGCCGCTAAGTAGTTCACCTGCGCTGCTTTTTTCTAATCCGGCAAGTAAACGTAACAGCGTACTTTTACCGCAACCGCTGCGACCGACCACCGCCACAAATTGGCCGGGAACGATGCGCAAATTGATATCATTTAACACGGTACGACCGGCGTATTTTTTACTGATATTTTCCAGCGTGACCGGCGTGCCTTGTGGAATTCGGGTTGGCGTACTCATGCGGTTTCTCCCTGTTTGGTCTGATAGGTGGGATGCCAGCGTAGCCAAATACTTTCCAGCCAGCGGGCAAACAAGTCGGCCACTTTGCCCAGAATGGCGTAGAGCACAATCGCCACTACCACCACATCTGTTTGTAGGAATTCACGGGCGTTCATTGCCAGATAACCGATGCCGGAGTTAGCCGATATTGTTTCGGCAACAATCAGCGTCAGCCACATAAAACCGAGAGCAAAACGCACGCCAACCATAATCGACGGCAGTGCTCCCGGCAAAACCACCTGAATAAACAGTGGGAATCCAGACAAACCGTAGCTGCGAGACATTTCTAACAATCCGCGATCGATATTACGAATGCCGTGATAAGTATTGAGATAGATAGGGAATAAGGTGCCTAATGCGACTAAGAAAATCTTGGCTGATTCATCAATACCAAACCACAGAATCACCAGTGGAATTAACGCCAGATGTGGAATGTTACGTAGCATTTGTAGCGAACTGTCGAGCAGACGTTCGCCCCATTTTGACAAGCCAGTAATAAAACCGAGCACTAAGCCGATGCTGCCGCCGATAGCAAACCCGGTCAGCGCCCTGAAAGTACTAATTTTCAGGTTTTGCCACAGGTCACCGCTTTTTGCTAGCGACCAAAAAGCTTCAACGACAGCGCTGGGAGCAGGCAAAATACGGTTAGAAAGCCAGCCCGCCATGACCGCCAATTGCCAACCGCCGATCAGCACCACGGGAACCACCCAGGGCGCAAGACGATGTAGAGAACGTTCGAGAGATTTATTCATAGTGAGGTGCTCAGCTTTGTGACACATTGTTTTGTAAAACATGACTTTCTAAGGTATTGCTTTGTCGCTCATGGTTTTTTGCCCCATTTTGCGGCGCAAAGTTATGAGCAACTAACTCGCCATGCGGCTTGATAGTTCGATGCGTTGACGTGTCATTATTGTTAGTAGCCAGATCCAAATGTGGGAACAGCAATTCACCAACGCGATAGGCCTCTTCCAGATGTGGATAGCCAGAGAAGATAAAGGTATCAATGCCTAAATCGGCATATTCTTGCATTCTGGCGGCAACGGTTGGGCCATCGCCAACCAGCGCGGTACCCGCACCGCCTCGAACCAGGCCAACGCCTGCCCAAAGATTTGGGGCGATTTCCAATTTATCGCGCTTGCCCCCGTGTAACGCCGCCATACGATGTTGTCCTACCGAATCTGTACGTGCAAACGCAGCCTGGGCTTTGGCAATGGTGTCATCGTCTAGATTCGCAATCAGACGTTCTGCCGCTTGCCAGGCTTCTTCATTGGTTTCACGAACAATCACGTGTAGGCGAATACCAAAACGTACTGTGCGGCCGTGCGCTGCAGCTTTTGCTCGTACCTCGGCAATTTTTTGCTTCACCTGTTCCAGCGGTTCGCCCCAAGTGAGATAAAGCTCAACTTGTTCTGCCGCTAATTCCTGTGCGGGTTCAGATGAACCGCCAAAATAGAGGGGAGGGCGCGGCGTTTGTATGGCTGGGTGCATTAATTTCGCACCTTTCACCTGCATATGTTTGCCGACATAATCTACCGTTTCTCCTTCCAGCACGCGCCGCCATATATGGGAGAACTCAGCCGCCGCTTCATAACGCTCTTCATGACTGAGGAATAATCCTTCTGCTTCAAGCTCAGCCGGATCGCCACCTGCTACCAGATTAAATAGCGCACGCCCGTTTGATAGACGATCTAAGGTAGCGGCCTGACGTGCTGCCAAGGTCGGAGAAATAATCCCCGGACGCAGCGCTACCAGGAATTTAAGCCGTTGTGTGACGGGGATAAGCGACGCAGCTACCAGCCAGGAATCCTCACATGAGCGCCCAGTCGGGATCAGTACACCACCAAACCCAAGTCTATCAACTGCTTGAGCGATTTGTTGTAGATAGCCGTGATCGACGACGCGAGCACCTTCATCGGTCCCCAAATAACGACCATCACCGTGAGTAGGTAAAAACCAAAATACATTGAGACTCATGACGTTATTCCTCGATGGCGTTATTCGCATAGCGAATAACGCCATTCAATCAGTTGGTTTGTGTTGGTGCGTGCCAGATACGATCTGAGATATCTACGCGCTTAGGCAGTAGGTGATTCTCATAGAACAGGTCGGCGGTATGCTGTTGTGCTTTTTGCGTACGCTCGTCAACGGGGCGAATTTGTAAATCGTCAGGCTGGTGATCGATATACTCCGCCACGACTTTCTCAGGGATGCCCATCGATTGGGCGAGCACGCTAATGCTGTGAGCTCTGTCGGTTTTAATCAGCGCGTTGGCTTGGCTTAATACCGCCAAAACTTGAGTAATAAATTGTGGGTGGGCTTCGGTATAAGGTTTGGGTGCCAAATAGAAGGAACCTACCTCGCTGAGCGTGGTGCCATCTTTTAACACTCTAACGCCACCTTGTAGTTGTGCTGCCGAGTAGTAAGGATCCCAAATGGTCCAGGCATCAACATCATGTTGCTGAAAAGCCGCACGGGCATCGGCTGGCGTGAGATAGACCGGTTTAATATCGCTAAATTTCAGCCCCGCTTGCTGCAAGGCACGCAGCAACAGGTTATGCGAACTAGACCCTTTTTGCAGAGCGACTTTATGGCCTTTAAGGTCAGCGACTGTTTTAATTGGGCTATCTGCATGTACCAGAATAACTTCGGCTTTTGGTTTCGGCGGTTCATCGCCGATATACAGCAAATTAGCACCTGCCGCTTGGGCAAACAGCGGGGGAGTATCACCGGTTGCACCAAGATCAATACTGCCAACATTTAGCGCTTCAAGAATTTGTGGACCAGCAGGAAATTCAACCCAACTGATTTTGGTATCTGGAAAACGTTTTTCCAGCAATTGGTTAGATTTGGCGATGACCAATCCAAGCGATCCTTTTTGATAAGCAATACGTAATTGCGCCGGATCCTTTTCTTGTGAATAGCCAATATTTGCGGTGAATAAACCACCAATTAGTGCCAGAAGCGGTAAAGATTTAGTGCCAATCTGGGTTAATGACTTCAATGAGATCATGCTGATCACTCCTGTTAATCAATCTTATACGCTGGCGGTTTGTCTCTGACGGGCTGCAATAAGCGGTTTGCGGCTTAATGCCACATAAAAGTTGTCCAAAGATTCGAGCAATCGTTCTTCTAATGTCGGTTGCAGGTTTGGCGGGAAAGTTTGGTAGTCACTAACCAAGGTGTCGTCAGCAAATACACCCTGTAAAACTTCTTGCGCTTTTAATGAGGTCAGTACTGGCTTAAGCGCATAGTCGATAGCTAGCATGTGGCCGATAGAGCCGGCGGTTGCCAGCGGCAATACGACTTTATGTTCCAGTGAACGCTCAGGCAGCAAGTCCAATAGGGTTTTTAATGCGCCAGAAAAAGAGGCTTTATAGACAGGCGTTGAAATAATCAGGCCATCTGCGCTTTCTAACTGGGCAATCAACTGTTTGAGTTGGGGGCTGGCGAAATTGGCAAAGAGTAAATCTTCAGCCGCAAAATCTTGTAGACGGTAGGAGATCACTTCAACGCCGCGTGCGGTTAACCAGCGTTCACCTACCTCTAATAGTGCAGTAGAACGGGAAGGTTGGCGTGGGCTGCCAGCCAGAGATATAACGCGCATAATCACCCCTTATTACAATTATAAAAAAAATTCATATTAGACAAGTAAGATAAAACTAACAGGCATCGCCTAAGGACGGGAAATCTCAATTGTGAATTTGAAAAGTGTAAAAACTGATAAGCAGTATTGATGCGGGATTGCTGCGAGATGCTGAGCTTTCGTAGCAGTCAGGTTAAAAGACGGTATCGATTGCGTGAAAATCTGATATTTATGGTGAATCGTTTCCAATTCACGCAAGGTTAGCCGATAATACCGCCCCGACTAACCCCGGGACCCGTAGGAGCATCCATGTTTTATCCTTTCGTTAAAAAAGCACTCTTCCAACTCGATGCCGAGCGGGCGCATGAATTAACTTTCCGCCAACTTGGCCGCATTTCTGGTACGCCTTTCGAGTTTTTAATCCGCCAGTCGTTACCGACTAAACCTGTCAGTTGTATGGGCCTGTCATTTAAGAACCCATTGGGGCTGGCCGCAGGTCTGGATAAAAATGGTGAATGTATCGATGCCTTTGGTGCGATGGGATTTGGTTTCGTTGAGGTTGGAACGGTCACGCCACGTGCTCAGGATGGCAATGACAAACCGCGACTATTCCGCGTTGTTCCTGCCGAAGGGATCATTAACCGGATGGGGTTTAATAACCACGGCGTTGATAATTTAGTCAATAATGTTAAGAAATCACATTTTGGCGGGATCCTTGGGATTAATATTGGCAAGAATAAAGACACGCCGGTTGAGAATGGAAAAGACGATTATTTAATCTGTATGGAAAAGGTTTATCCTTATGCAGGTTATATCGCGATTAATATTTCCTCACCAAATACTCCTGGACTGCGGACATTACAGTATGGTGAAGCGCTGGATGATTTGCTTTCAGCGATCAAAAGTAAGCAACTCGAATTACAACAACGTCACCATAAATATGTACCGGTAGCGGTAAAGATCGCGCCGGATCTTTCTCGCGAAGAATTGATCCAAATAGCGGACAGTTTAGTTCGCCATAATATGGATGGCGTTATTGCCACTAATACCACCTTGGATCGCAGTTTAATTCAAGGACTGGACTATTGTGAGCAAGCGGGCGGGTTAAGCGGCCGTCCAGTACAGATGAAGAGTACTGAAATTATTCGTATGCTGTCAGAAGAGCTTAAAGGCCAATTGCCTATTATTGGCGTAGGCGGGATTGATTCTTTGACTGCCGCCCGTGAAAAGATGGCAGCAGGTGCGACATTAATTCAAATTTATTCCGGCTTTATCTATCAGGGGCCACGTTTGATTAAAGATATTGTTACTCATATCTAATATTTTTAGCCTAAAGACTTGCCAGGGGTTTATTTATACTTCTGGCTCGTCTATATTTCATCCACTGAGCAAAGTTTCAACATTATTTTCGTACATAGAGTTGTCTGATTTAACTCGGTGGTAAATAGTCTTAGTATTTTTCGAAAGGGTGCATTCATTAAAAATCGTTTTAGTGGCAAATAGGAAAGCATTAATGAAAATCAAACCAGATGATAATTGGCGTTGGTATTTTGATACTGAACACGACCGGCTCATGTTGGATTTGGCCAATGGTATGATTTTTCGTTCTCGCTTTGCCGCAAAAATGCTGACGCCAGACGCATTTTCTGAATGTTGTTTCTGTGTTGATGATGCAGCCCTTTACTTTGATTTTGAAGAGAAATGCAAAAAAATAAAACTCTCAGGTGAGCAACGTGCTGAGTTAGTACTCAATGCTTTGGTAGCCTTCCGCTTCTTAAAACCTCTGATGCCAAAAAGCTGGCACTTTATGCAGCAGCCAAACCCTTTTCAGCCAGATAATGGTGAAGTCGCGCTGGTTAATCTGATGGAAAACGGGCAACCCGCGTTAGTGCTGGTGGTTGAATCAGGCGATCATGCCAGCTTGTGTCTGCTAGCACAGGAACGTTTAACGCTAGCAGGGAGAGCGATGGTGTTAGGTGATGCCATCAAGATTATGCATGACCGATTAATGCCTGCACCAGCTATAGCTGAAAATGATTTCTATGATCGAGCGGTGTAATTTACCTGGCTGATTAGCCGGAACCACGGCCTTAGAGCAATATGTTCAAGTAATACGTCTAGAGACCCGGCGCTTTCCACATTGATGTTGTTAGTTGTTTATCTACCAGGCCTAATTGGTCAGCGTAAATGGCCTGCCATTTGCTTTTCTGCTGCAAATAGAGAAGGTGATTGGTTTCGTCAGGCTGATATTCTCTCTCCCAGCGTACCAGCGCTTCCCCTGTTTCAGCCAGAGTCGGGTAGATGCCAGCAGCTACGCCTGCAGCGATAGCACACCCAAGCGCAGTGGCTTCCTTAACAACAGGAACTTTTACCGGAACGCCTGTCACATCGCTGAGTATCTGACACCATAACTTACCTTTTGAGCCGCCACCGGCGAATACCAGTGATTGTGCGCGAACGCCAGAGAAGGCTGCGATCAAGTCCAGATTGCAGGCTGAAACAATGGCTGCATTTTCTTCCAACGCCCGGAACAGGGTTTGTTTATTGCAGCGTTCAGGGTCGATAGACAAATTGATGAATGACGGTGCCGCGTGATACCAGGTTTTAAAATGCATTGCGTCGGAGAATATTGGTATCACGCCCCATGAGCCGACAGGAACACGAGCAGCCATATCTTCAAGCAGCGAATAAGTATCGACTCCCAGACGCTGTGATAGCAGCTTCTCTTCGCTACAAAATGCGTCACGGAACCAGCGCATGGTCAGGCCAGTAAAAAAACTGATCGATTCTGCTTGAGCCATCCCAGGGATCACATGCGGATTAATGCGTATATTCATTTCCGGGTCAGTCACAGGCCGTGGCAGGTTGACGACTTGTTGCCAGAAAGTACCACCGAGCACCGCCGTTTGTCCTGTGCGTACCACACCGAGGCCGAGCGTACCAAGTTGAACATCGCCCCCGCCCATGCCTACCGGCGTGCCCGCCTGTAAACCGCAGGCCTGTGCTGCGGCTGTGCAGACATAACCGAGCCGGGTGCCGGTTTCTGCTACCGGAGAGAGAATATCAGCCCGTAGGCCGGCCATATCGAGAAGTTCCGGTCGCCAGCCGCGAGTGGAGAGGCTGAGCATGCCCGTGGTACCGGCATTAGAAGGGTCTACTGCTAATTCACCGCTTAACATATAGCCAAGCCAGTCGCTGATCATGGTGACGGTTGCCGCTTGCCGATAGATTTCTGGTCGGTGATGTGCCAACCATAACAAGCGGGGCATTGCGCTCAGAGCGAGCGTTTGGCCGGAACACTCATACACTTCACGTTCGAATCGTTCATTGTGGATTTCTTTGAGTTCTGCGACTTCTCGACTGGCACGAGCATCAACATTGGCGCAGGCCCAGATAGGCTTACCCGCTTTGTTATATAGCACGATGCCTTCACGCATTGAACTGGCCGCAACAGCACGAATTGCGGATGCTGGGAGTCGTGCATTTTGCAGCGCCTGGCGGATACATTGACAGGCCAGTTGCCAATTCGTAGCCAGATCAAATTCCATTGAGCCGGGTACATCGGGTACGGCCAAATGCAACCATTCACTCTGGCCGACAGCGACTTGCTCGCCTTCCAAATTGAAGATAACGGCGCGAATACTTCCAGTACCCGCATCGAGTGCCATCAGATAAGAGCCATGGCGTGTGTGTTGTTCGCTCATAAATTGTCGCTCTCTCTGATTTGTGAACAATGGTCAATCCATGATGAAAATGTAGAACAATTTGTTGTTAACAACAGGTTGTGGACTGTGATGTGCATGGCAAATCGAGAAGGATTACTGGGTAAATAAAAAAACAGCGTGCTTAGCCGGTGCTTGAATTGAAAAAACTGTGATTAGCGTTGCAATTTTTCCTGTTTTCAGCGGCGAATGGCGTCATATTTCATATGGTTTATAAGGTAGGTTCTATTTAACAAAAAGCTCAATAAGGAGAGGGAAATGGAAGTGACTCTGGTCGAGATTAACGTTAAAGCTGACAAAGTTGATGAATTCCTTACGGTGTTTCATGCTAATCATTTAGGAGCAATTAAAGAACCGGGTAATTTGCGCTTTGACGTGCTGCAAGATAGCAATATTCCGACAAAATTCTTTATTTATGAAGCTTATGAGGATGAAGCCGCGGTGGCGGCACATAAAAAAACGCCACATTATTTGGCCTGCGTTGAGGCCTTGGAAACGCTAATGAGTGAAGGACGTAAGAAAACGAGCTTTAAAGGGATTTATCCATAAGTTTGCCTATACTGGGGCGGCGCTATTTCGCCGCCTCAACTAAGTATTCTCTCTGCCTGCACATCTAACTTAACACTAGATCCGTCATAGGAATGCAGCTGCAAGAGAGGATTTTACCGTCACCGCCTATCGACGTGGCTTTTAACGCTGAAACTTGTCCCTGTTCTAATACCATTTTACAGCTACCACAAATGCCTGCCCGGCATGAGTAAGGAATACGCAGCCCTTGCTGCTCTAGCTGTTCCAACAAAATTTGCTGATTATTGCCGCTAAACACCGTGCCTCTATAATCGATCTCAACTGATTGTAGGCTATGTTGTGGGACATCAAGACTCGCAACTTGTTCACCTGCCCCATATTGCTGGGCCGGTTGGGTTTCTAGCACCTCAACATTATCGCCAACGCGAATAACACCGCTGTTGAGAGCGAGTAAATTTTGGCCGAAATCGATGGCGCCAGCATCTGTCGTTCGGTAGCCTTGCAGCGTTTTTAGTGGTTCACCATCCGGATGTTTCCGGCCTTTTTCTACACTGACGGTAGTTAACACACAGCGGCTGCAAGGTTTGACAAGTTCGAACTCCACATCGCCGACGCGTATTCTTTTCCACGTATCTTCGGCATAAGCCTGAGCACCGGTTACCACCAGATTTGGTCGGAATTGTTGCAGTTTGACACTGCCTGGGCATCGCTGTTTTAAATCAAACAGCGATGCTTCATTAATTAATAAATAGGGATAGCCATCGGCAAAGGACAGCGGCACATCTGTCTGTTTCTTGACTCGTCGCGTCGGTCTATCTCCGACCCAGCGTAATTGGACTTCACGCTGTAGATGTTCGCTCAGCCAGCGATTGATGTGATCGGGTGCCACCAGCGCGGTAAAATGATTACCCCATACTTCAGTCGGCTGTCCCTCTTGAGAAAAATCGCTAAAGCGAATCTGAGCGTAATCCCCTTCAGGGCTGGTGATCAAAATACCATCCGGTAACAATGCGGGCGTAAATTTGACTAGCTGCGGGTATTGGCGAGCAGTAATAAAGGTTCCCTGCGGATCGGTGAGCATAAACAATCTATCGAAGGCCAGACCGCTTGGCATCACTTGTGCATGAGAAATTTGCAGGCCGCGCATTGATTTAACGGGGTGAACGAATAATTTAGATAGGGTGATCAAGGTTTACGTTCCTTGTTTTTTTTAATCTTAATTCGACGAATTCCCAGAGACTTTATGACAAGTGAGTGGGATTAGCTATAATGCGCAACTATTTTCTTTTTGGTGATATCTCGATATGAACTCTCTGTTTGCCAGCACGGCGCGTGGATTGGAAGAACTATTAAAAAGCGAACTGGAAACGCTGGGTGCACAGGCTTGCAAAGTTGTGCAGGGAGGGGTGCATTTTCAGGGAGACGATCGCCTGCTGTATACCAGTTTGCTGTGGAGCCGTTTGGCATCACGTATTCTGCTGCCGTTGAATGAATTTAAGGTTCACAGCGATCTTGACTTGTACCTCGGCGTGATGGCGATTGACTGGCCGTCTATTTTTAGCGTCGACAAAACCTTTGCTGTACATTTTAGCGGCCTTAATGATGAGATCCGTAACAGTCAGTACGGCGCATTGAGAGTCAAAGACGGCATCGTTGACAGCTTTACTCGCAAAATGGATGAGCGTCCTAATGTTGCTAAGCAACAGCCGGATATTCGCGTGAACGTTTTTCTGCAGCGTGATACCGCAAGTATCGCTTTGGATTTAAGCGGCGAAGGTCTGCATCAACGTGGTTATCGAGACCTGGCTGGACAAGCTCCGTTGAAAGAGAACCTGGCAGCGGCAATTGTCATGCGTTCTGGCTGGCAGGCGGGGACACCGATGGTTGATCCGATGTGTGGTTCGGGTACCTTGCTGATTGAAGCAGCAATGATCGCCGCCGATCGTGCGCCGGGTCTGCAACGGTTGCATTGGGGCTTTACCGCCTGGGAAGGCTTTAATGCTGAGCTATGGCGCGAATTAACGACTGAAGCGCAGGTTCGTACCCGTCGCGCGGTGCAAGATACCACTTCTCGCTTCTTTGGCTCAGATATCGATCGCCGCGTTATTGATATGGCACGTTCTAACGCCCGTCGCGCAGGTGTCGCTGAGTTGATCACCTTCAATGCCAGCGAAGTCGGCAAGCTGACTAACCCATTACCGCAAGGGCCGGTGGGAACCATATTGAGTAACCCGCCTTACGGTGAGCGTTTGGAAAGCGAACCTGCACTGATTGCCTTGCACAATTTACTTGGCCGCATTGCCAAAACCCAGTTTGGTGGTTGGCAGCTGTCGTTGTTCAGCGCTTCACCAGAACTGCTCAGTTGCTTGCAGCTGCGTGCCGATCGCCAGTTTAAAGCGAAAAATGGCCCGCTGGAGTGCGTGCAGAAAAATTACCAGTTAGCTGAAAATCCTACCGGTGCGGCTGGAGTGCAAATTGCTGAAGACTTTGCTAACCGCCTGCGTAAAAACGTCAAGAAGTTGGAAAAGTGGGCTAAACAGCAGGGGATCGAATGCTATCGACTCTATGATGCTGATCTACCAGAATATAACGTAGCGGTTGATCGTTACGGCAGCAAAGTTGTGGTGCAAGAATATGCGCCGCCAAAAACGGTCGATGCACAGAAAGCGCGTCAGCGTTTGTTTGATGTGATCAATGCCACCTTGTCAGTGCTAGATATCTCTTCTAATCAGTTAGTTTTGAAAACCCGTGAGCGCCAGAAAGGGACCAGCCAGTATGAGAAGCTGGCACAAAAAGGCGAATTCCTCATGGTTGATGAATTTAATGCCAAATTGTGGGTCAACTTAACCGACTATCTGGATACCGGTTTGTTCCTCGATCACCGTATTGCACGTCGCATGCTGGGGGAAATGAGCAACGGAAAAGATTTCCTTAACCTGTTTGCTTATACCGGAACCGCCAGCGTACATGCTGGGCTGGGCGGTGCACGTAGTACTACAACGGTAGATATGTCAAGAACTTACCTTGAGTGGGCAGAACGAAACCTGCGCGCTAATGGCTTAACTGGACGTCAGCATCGTCTGATTCAAGCTGATTGTTTGTCTTGGTTAGGGATGGCCGATGAACAATTCGATGTGATTTTTATCGATCCACCAACGTTCTCTAACTCAAAACGTATGGCAGAAAGTTTTGATGTACAGCGTGACCACTTGTCTTTGATGAAAGATTTAAAGCGCATTTTGCGTCGCAACGGTACCATCATGTTCTCCAACAACAAACGTGGCTTCCAAATGGATAGCGAAGGTTTGAGCAAGCTCGGTTTGAGTGCGAAAGAGATCACCAGCCAAACCCTGTCTCAGGATTTCGCCCGTAATCGTCAAATTCATAACTGCTGGCTGATTGTTCATGCCGGCGAGGAAAAATAAAGTTTATGTCGTTAATTAGCATGTCAGGTGCCTGGCTGTCGTTCAGTGACGCGCCATTGTTGGATAATACTGAATTACATATCGAGCCTAATGAACGCGTCTGTCTGGTAGGCCGTAATGGTGCCGGTAAATCGACGTTGATGAAAATCCTCAACCGCGAAGTGCCGTTAGATGATGGCCGCATCGTTTACGAACAGGATTTGATCGTTGCTCGTTTGCAGCAAGATCCTCCGCGTAACGTCGGCGGCACGGTATTCGATTTCGTATCAGAAGGCGTGTTCGAACAGGCCGAACATTTGAAGGCTTATCACGCTATTTCTCATTTGGTGGAAACAGACCCAAGTGAGAAGAATATGAATAAGTTGGCTCAGGTCATGGAGATTCTCGACCACCAAGGTTTGTGGCAGCTTGATAGCCGCATCAGCGAAGTGTTGCTGCAATTGGGATTGAATGGCGATACCGAATTATCTGCGCTCTCCGGTGGTTGGTTGCGTAAAGCCGCGCTGGGTCGCGCGTTGGTGAGTTCCCCTCAAGTTCTATTGCTTGATGAGCCGACCAACCACTTGGATATCGAAAGTATTAACTGGCTGGAAGAGTTCCTCAAAGAGTTCCAAGGCAGCATTATTTTCATTTCGCATGACCGTTCGTTTATCCGCAATATGGCAACACGTATTGTCGATTTGGATCGCGGTAAGTTGGTTTCCTACCCAGGCAACTACGAGCTGTATTTGACGACCAAAGAAGAAGCGCTGCGCGTTGAAGAACTGCAAAATGCCGAGTTTGATAAGAAGTTGGCGCAAGAAGAAGTGTGGATCCGCCAAGGCATTAAAGCACGTCGTACCCGTAACGAAGGCCGTGTTCGTGCCTTGAAAGCTTTGCGTCGCGAACGTTCTGAACGTCGTGAAGTGATGGGCACTGCTAAAATGCAGGTCGAAGAAGCCAGCCGTTCAGGCAAAATCGTCTTTGAAATGGAAGACGTTAGCTACAGCGTGGCGGGTAAACAGCTGGTCAATCGATTCAGTGCGCAAGTTCAGCGTGGAGATAAAATTGCGCTGGTGGGGCCAAACGGCTGCGGGAAAACCACGTTACTTAAATTGATGCTTAGCCAGTTGAAAGCGGATAGTGGCCGCGTGCATTGCGGGACCAAGTTGGAAGTCGCGTATTTCGACCAACATCGTGCGGAGCTTGACCCAGAACGTACCGTAATGGATAACCTGGCGGAAGGTAAGCAGGAAGTTATGGTCAACGGGCGTTCGCGTCACGTGCTAGGCTATTTGCAAGACTTCTTGTTCCACCCTAAGCGTGCAATGACGCCGGTTAAGGCTCTATCTGGTGGAGAGCGTAACCGCCTGCTGCTGGCGCGTTTGTTCCTGCGTCCAAGTAACTTGTTGATTCTCGATGAACCGACCAATGACCTGGATGTTGAAACATTAGAACTGCTTGAAGAGATGATCGATGCTTATCAGGGGACCGTATTATTGGTCAGCCATGACCGTGAATTCGTTGATAACTCGGTAACTGAATGTTGGATCTTCGAAGGCAATGGTGTGATCAACAGCTACGTTGGTGGCTATCATGATGCACATCATCAACGTCGTACTCAGCGTTCAATTCGTCAGACTGCACCGGTCGAAACCAAAACCGCTGCGCCAGTTAAAGCAGAACCTGCTAAACGTACTGCGAATAAATTGAGCTACAATCAGCAGCGTGAACTTGAGCAACTGCCAAAGCTAATCAGCGAATTGGAGGAGAAAATCGCCGCGTTTAATACACAAATGAGCGATGCTGATTTCTTCACTCGTCCGCATGATGAAACCCAAGTCGTCTTAAATGGATTGGCGAGCGCAGAGCAAGAGTTAGAACAGGCATTTGAACGTTGGGAAGCGTTGGAAGCGCAACAAAACGGTTAAACCTGCTGTACATGGGCAGAGGCGCGAGAAAAGGCGAACTCTGTCCATGTTCCTTTACCCGCTTATTGAGGAGTTGAAAGTGTGTTCTCATTCTCATGATCCTCACGTTTTATGTCCCCAATGCGATCTATTGGTGGCACTGCCAGAATTAAAAACTGGCCAAAAAGCCAATTGTCCCCGCTGTAAAACATCGTTAACCAGCCGGTGGGAAGAACCGCGTAAACGACCCGTTGGCTATGCCATTAGCGCGTTGTTTATGTTGCTGTTGGCGAATATGTTCCCTTTTGTGAATATGCGCGTTGCCGGGTTAGGCAGTGAAGTAACGCTGATTCAAATCCCTCGGGTGATGTTCGACGAAAATTATGCCAGCTTGGGTTCGCTGTTTATGATTGTCGTGCAGATGATCCCTGCACTCTGTATGTTAACGATCATTCTGCTTTGTATACCGGTTAAACTGCCCGGTAAGTGGAGTAATCATATTGCCAGAATGCTTTTTCAGCTCAAAACCTGGTGCATGGTAGAAATTTTCCTGGCCGGTGTGTTAGTGAGCTTCGTCAAACTGATTGCCTACGGAGATGTGGGGATCGGTGCCAGTTTTATCCCCTATGTGCTCTTTTGCCTATTACAACTTCGTGCTTTCCAGTGTACTGACCGTTATTGGCTGTGGCAGCAGGTTGCGCCTGCGCCAAAAATTAAACGTGCGATACGTGTCGGGGAAAGCGGATTATCTCAGGGGTTGCGTTCCTGCCAGTGCTGCATGGCAATTTTGCCTGCACAACAATCTGTTTGCCCTCGCTGCGAGTCTAAAGGCCACGCGCGACGTAAAAATAGTTTGCAGTGGACAATCGCTCTACTCGTGACATCGATAATGCTATATATCCCAGCCAACCTTTTGCCGATTATGATCACCCAAGTGCTCGGGGCTAAATTACCCTCAACGATTATGTCTGGTGTGGCGTTGTTATGGGGAGAAGGTTCTTATCCTATTGCGTTGGTGATTTTTATTGCCAGTATCATGGTGCCATCGTTGAAAATGTTAGCGATTGCCTGGTTATGCTGGGATGCCAATAGCAACAAAGAGATTGATAGAGAAAGATTACATTTGGTATATGAAGTGGTCGAATTCGTCGGCCGCTGGTCAATGATTGACGTATTTGTTATCGCCGTATTGTCCGCATTGGTAAGAATGGGGCAGTTGATGAGTATTTACCCCGACATGGGCGCGCTGCTTTTCGCCTCGGTGGTGATTTTAACGATGTTTGCTGCGATGACATTTGATCCGCGTCTAATCTGGGATCGTTCGGAAAATAAAACAACTAAGGAGCATATTGATGTCGGAAGAGAATAAAGGCATTGCTGATATCGATAAGATTAAGCGCTGGTCGCCAGTCTGGATTGTTCCTATTGTCACTGCCTTGATTGGGCTATGGGTGCTGTTCTATCACTTTAGCCACCAGGGGCCAGAAGTGACGTTGATTACTAATTCTGCTGAAGGTATTGAAGGGGGGAAAACCTCTATCAAGAGTCGCAGCGTCGATATCGGCAAAGTCGAGACAGTAACGCTGAGTGATAACCTGCAACAGGTCATCATCAAAGCGCGTCTTAACTCCGGTATGGATAAAATGCTCAAGGGTGATTCAGTATTTTGGGTAGTGAAGCCACAGATAGGCCGTGAAGGTATTTCTGGTTTGGGGACTTTACTTTCAGGTGCCTATATCGAATTGCAGCCTGGGCGCAAAGGGAATGAACCCGACGAATATAAATTATTAGATGCGCCACCTTTGGCCTCACCCGATGCGAAAGGTATCCGTGTATTACTCGATAGCCAGCGCGCAGGTCAATTGAATCCAGGCGATCCGGTATTGTTCCGTGGTTATCAGGTCGGTTCAGTTGAAACCAGCTATTTCGACCCGAAAAAACGTCAAATTGAATACCAACTGTTTATTCGTGCACCTTACGATAGCTTGGTCACGACTAACGTAAGATTCTGGAAAGACAGCGGTATTGCCGTGGATATGTCAGCTCAAGGAATGCGGGTAGAAATGGGGTCACTCACCACATTATTTAGCGGTGGAGTAAGCTTTGACGTGCCGGAAGGATTCGAGCGGGGGGATCAAGCCAAGAACAGCAGCGCTTACCAACTCTTTGACGATCAGCGTAGTACGCAAGACTCTCTATATACCAACCATATGGATTACTTGCTGTTCTTCTCTGACTCGGTTCGCGGGTTGCAACCTGGTGCGCCGGTTGAATTCCGTGGAATACGTTTAGGGACGGTTGCTCAGGTGCCTTATTTCGTGCCTCAGATTAAGCAGCAGCTTGAAGATGGCTATCGCATTCCAGTGTTAATCCGAATTGAGCCAGACCGTTTTGAAAAGCAATTGGGTAATAATTTTGATGTGTCATCTCATATTAAAGATGGTGTCATCAATGGCCTGCGTGCTTCTTTGAAATCGGCTAACTTGATTACGGGATCGCTTTACGTTGATTTGGACTTCTATCCAAATGAGAAAAAATGGAACGGGCCGGCGAAAGTTGATGGCGTACCGGTATTGCCGACTGTTAGCGGTGGCTTGGCGCAAATTCAGCAAAAACTGATGGCGACCTTGGATAAAATCAACGCATTACCGTTGAATCCAATGATCGACCAAGCAACTAAGACATTGGCCGAAAGCCAAAAAACGCTGAAATCTACTCAGCAAACCATCGATTCACTAAACCAATTAATGTCTAGTGATGACATGAAAAAGCTGCCAAAAGATATGCAAAATACTCTTCAGCAAATTAACCGTAGCATGAAGGGCATCCAACCAGGTTCACCAGCCTATAATAATCTGGTAGGAGATATGCAGCGCTTGGATCAGACTTTACGTGAACTTCAGCCGGTTCTGAAAACACTCAATGGAAAAAGCAACGCACTGATTTTCGCAGCCCCTGGGCAAAACGATCCTCAGCCGAAGAAGGCCAAACAATGATGAAATGGATACCTGTCGTCTTAGCATTATTATTGACAGCTTGTAGCAGCAGCTCGAGCGAGAAAGCGTATTACCAACTGCCAACATTAGACAGTGGGAATACGACTCAACAAACTGCTGCTCAAAGCGGGAGTTTGTTGGCGTCAAGTACTGCGCCAAGAAGTTTATGGATTGAGCATGTTGGTGTGGCTGATTACCTGGCAGGCTCTGGCGTGGTTTACCAAACCAATGATGTGCAATACGTTATTGCGGCGAATAACCTGTGGGCTAGTCCTTTAGATCAGCAATTACAGCAAACGTTGACCAGCTATTTACGCCGTGGTCTGCCTGGTTGGATTGTCACCGGCCAGCAGCCTGAAGCCGGCGCTCAGGACCGCTTAAACGTTGAAGTCACTGGTTTCCACGGGCGTTATGATGGTAATGCAGTGATCAGCGGGTATTGGACTCTAAGCCATGATGGCCAGACGACGCAGCGTAATTTCTCATTTGTTCTGAAACAACAGGCCGATGGATACGATGCGCTGGTTCGTACTCTCGCGGCGGGATGGCAGCAGGAAGCGAGCAGTATCATTTCTCAAATCAGATAATTTTTTCTAAACAGAATGTCCATAAATCCCGTTTTTTGCTAAAGCAGAGAGCGGGATTTTTTATTGGCTTTCAGGTGGATGACTTTTCTGGCGGCGCGATTAGCTTGTGCGCAATCAGTTAAGATAACCTGCTTACATGACATTTGTATGAAATTTGCACATTGACCTGTGAGCATATTAGCGCTATTTGTTAAACGTGAGCTGCGCTATGCGAGCCACTGTTTTTCTTTCCACTTGACCTGAATAAATGAGGGACACGAGGCATGAAGAGACAAAAACGCGATCGCCTGGAACGGGCACTATCACGTGGTTATCAAGCTGGTATTGGTGGGCGTTCGAAAGAGATTTGCCCCTACCAATCATTAGATGCACGCTCGCATTGGCTTGGAGGTTGGCGACAAGCCATGGAGGACAGAGCAGTTACCGCATAGCGGCTCTTGTCAGTAAATGGAATGACCTCCGCCATGTTGCGGAGGTCTTTGAAGATGACAGAATCTATAGCTGTCTGTACGAGCAATTAGAATGCAGTTGCATCCTTGAATAAACCTACTTTTAAATCGCTCGCGGTGTAGATAACCACACCATCAACCAGTACTTCACCATCAGCAACACCCATGATCAGTTTACGGTTGATAACGCGTTTAAAGTTCAGACGGTAAGTGACCAGTTTAGCTGTAGGCAGGACTTGTCCAGTGAATTTCACTTCGCCAACGCCAAGGGCACGACCTTTACCTTCGCCACCTAACCAACCCAGATAGAAGCCAACCAGCTGCCACATTGCGTCCAGACCCAGACAGCCTGGCATCACTGGATCGCCAATGAAGTGACAACCAAAGAACCACAGGTCTGGATTAATATCCAATTCTGCTTCTACATAACCTTTGTTATGAGTGCCGCCGTCTTCAGACATTTTGACGATGCGATCCATCATCAACATATTTCCCGATGGCAGCGGTGGGCCGCCAGCGCCGAAGAGTTCGCTACGGCCTGAAGCTTCGAGGTCTGCTTTGGTATAGGAATCGCGTTTTTGTACCATGTTCGATGTAAGCCTTATTTTATTGAAGAACGCAGGTTAGCTAACAGCTGTACGCTGAACAAGTCCGATCAGCTGTGGTTAAACCAGTTTAGCCAACGCGGAAGCCAAGGGAATCGACGGCGTTCTGGTGCTGTCACCTGTGCAATTCTCTCTTGAATAATACCGAGTAAACTCGGACTTTCCTGGTCTTCTTCTGTATTTGCAAAGAGTAAACCGGTCAAAATAGGCAGCGCTTCCGCTGCATTATCAACGGCCCACAAGTGGAACTGGCCTTCTCGCACCGCGTCGATAACTTGCTGGTGCAGGCACAGATTTCTTACGTTGGCGGTCGGCAATACGACCCCTTGTTTTCCGGTCAAACCACGACGTTGGCAGACTTCGAAAAAGCCTTCGATTTTTTCATTGGCACCGCCAATAGGCTGCACGTTACCAAACTGATCGACCGATCCGGTAACGGCAATTTGCTGATTGATTGGCTGCATCGCCAATGCACTGATTAAGGCACTTAATTCGGCTAATGATGCGCTGTCGCCATCAACTTCACCGTAAGACTGTTCAAAAACAATCGAGGCAGAGAAGGGCAGTGGTTGGTCAAGTTCAAGCTCAGCGATAAGGTAAGCCTGCATAATCATCATGCCTTTAGCATGCAGATTACCCCCGAGCTCTGCTTTGCGTTCTACATCCATCACCTCGCCATCGCCGGTATGTACGACACAGCTTATGCGCGAAGGTTCACCAATAGCACGAGGATGCCCTGGGTATTCTAGTACGGATAATGCATTGATCTGCCCGATGATTTCACCATCGGTCTCAATACGGATTTGCCCCAGCTCAATTTCATCCTGCATCCGCTCTTGCAGATAGCTTTCTCGCCAAGCTTTGGTGCTTTGCGCTGCATCAAAAGACTCGGCGGACAGCGAGTCACTTTCGTTATACAGTGCGGCATCGGTCAATTGTGCCGATAACCATGATGGGCAAAGCGGCAGACTGCCCTGATCGGTACTAAAGCGAATTGCCGCAGTGAACAGCTTCGGCCAAGCTTCGGCAGCTAAACGTGGTAGCTCTAGTTCGTCAGCCAGCGTATTGACGTAAGCACACCAGTTTTCCATATCTGTCGGTTCGGTTAACGGCAGATCGTTTTCGAATTCGCCGTAGATGGCTGATTCGAGCAGCTCCGGCTCCATATCGTTGATTTCGCCGAGCGAAAGACGATCGCCAACCAGAATCAGTTTGATATCCAGTGGCATTGGTGGAACGCTAACTGGAAGCGGACGGTTTTCATCAGGAGAAATCCACTGATAGCTGCCTTGAGTCAGCATCTGCTTCAGCCGTAGCCACATTAATGGCTGAGCTAGCAGCGTGCGTATTGATAAGATTAATACGCCACCGTTAACCTGATGAACCAGGCCTGGTTGTAGACTAATTTGATCTTTAAATATTCGGACACAGCCAAACAGTTGTTCTGGCTCAACCCATTCTTGATATAAACATGGCGATTGAGCGCTAAACGGACCTTCAGGACTTTTTGCAGGCTCAAGCGTAATGCTATTACCTTCAATGAGATAGTGGCTGCCAATCAGGAATTCCGGCTCAGGCAATAGCTCAGTGACGACATCTGCCAGACGAGCCAAATACTCACGGCTTTCCTGTGCTTTGACCGTCATAAAGCGTGCACGGGAGTTGGGATGGCAAAATACGCTCAATCCATTTTCCAGCCGTGGCTGAGTGCTGGCAAAATCTACAGGAGCCAGTTGAGCCGCGGCCGCAAAAATTTCCTGATACGGCGTGAAATCCGGCAGTAAGAGCTGCCAATCAAGTCGGTTATTGGTCAATGTGTTAGCTGTAGTCTTTAAAGGAAAAAAGCGATTATACAAGAATAAGGGCAACTGCATACCACGAGAGTCACGGATAGGCTAACCAGAGCGGAGATTCTGCGTTGTGTGCGCAAAAAGTAGACAATATTATTTCTAATAGCGGTGAAAAGTGAAATAAAGCTGTTATGCTTATCAAAGTTACATCGTCACAGAAGAGCTCATGATGAAATATCAGCAGCTAGAAAATCTTGAGAGTGGATGGAAATGGAAGTACCTGGTGAAAAAACACCGGGAAGGTGAACGCATCACCCGCCATCTGGAAAATAGCGCAGCTGAGGCCGCGGTAGACGAATTACTCAAGCTTGAAAATGAACCCGTGAAAGTGATGGAGTGGATCGCCAATCATATGAACGGGGGATTGGATAATCGTCTAAAGCAGACAATCCGTGCCCGACGTAAGCGTCATTTCAACTCTGAGCATCAGCATACGCGCAAGAAATCAATTGATCTGGAATTTTTGGTTTGGCAACGATTGGCAGGGCTGGCACAGCGTCGTGGAGTGACGTTATCTGACACGATTATTCAATTATTGGAAGATGCTGAGCGCAAAGAGAAATATGCCTCTCAAATGTCTCTGTTGAAACAGGATCTCAAACAGATCCTAGATGAGAAAGATAGATAGCGTTTAGTTGAATGAGCCAGCGGTTTTTCTTTTCGATCTATACCCAAGAAACGCCGAGATGTAGGTAGGTAGCGACTGAGAGACAAATCTGCCTGCAGTAGATTTTAATGCTGCTTGCAGCGGTCCTAATAGCGCGAGGCTCAAGGATGAGCCGGGTAACTGCAGCAAATATCCCCGTAACTTTAAGCATCAAGACTGTATAGCCGTTAATAAAAAAACCCCGCCTAGGCGGGGTTTTGAAGTTTTAATACCAATAACGCAGTATTACTTAAGCCTGTGGCTGAGTAACAACGTCTTTGATACCTTTAACTTCGATTTCTACGCGACGATCTGGGCCCAAGCAGCTGATCAGAGCAGCGCGTTTGCCTTTCACGTTGTCACAGGTAGAACCGGTAACTGGGTCAGCAGAACCTTGACCACGTGCAGAGATCTTGTTAGCAGGGATACCTTTAGATACCAGGTAATCTACTACGCTTTGAGCGCGTTTTTCAGACAGCTTCTGGTTGTACTGTGCAGAACCCAGGCGGTCGGTGAAACCAAGAACAACTACTGAACCGTCTTTCGGATCCAGTGAGCTCAACTGAGTGTACAGTTGGTTCAGCGCTTGCTGACCTTCTGGCTTCAGAGTTGACTTGTCGAAGTTGAACAGAACGTCAGACTTCAAAGTGAACTTGTGAGTTTCAACAACTGGAGCTGGAGCTGGTGCTGGAGCCGGAGCTGGCGCAGCAACAACATCATCTTGACCGAAACGGTAAGAAACGCCAACAGACAGAGTTGCGTTATCAGGACGTGCACCAACGGTAGCAGCATCACCGATGTTGTTAACCCATTGGTAATCCAGACGGGTAGCCCAGTTTTTGGTTACAGCGTATTCGAAACCAACTGCTGCCAGTGGAGAAACGCCAGTGTCGTTGTCGCTGATGTGTTTCTGATCAGTTACACCGAAGTTACCTTTAGAGTCTGCACGCCAAACCATACCACCCAGACGGGTGTAGATGTCCAGATCGTCAGTCAGTGGGTAGCTCAGTTTAGCAGTCAGCTGAACGCCTTGTGCTTTGAATGCGCCATTGTTTACGCTGCCTTTGTAAGGCATACGGCCAAGCCAGTCATAACCCAGTTCGAAGCCCAGGTATTGGTTTGCTTGGTAACCACCGAAGGCACCAGCAGCCAGTTGGCTGTCGTGAGTTGGGCCATTGCCAATGTCTTGATAGGCATTAGCGAAACCTTTGTCGTGGTACTGGGACCAGCCCAATTTGCCACCGGTGTACCAAGTGTTATCTTTAGGAGCGGCTTGTGCTACGGTAGCGAAACCTGCCAGTGCCACTGCTAATGCGATAGCTGTCTTTTTCATTTTTTGCGCCTCGTTATCATCCAAATAGCCAATTGAGCTTTAAGCTGTTTTAAGCCCTTGGTTAAATTCCTTCGCCCAGGTTATGTGCTTCAATTCAAAACTTGCCACTTTAAGTTGGCATTATAGAGCAACCTTGGCGATGTAAAGTCTACAACGTGGCGAGAAACTTACAAGCCTGATGTGTTAATGCTAAAGAAAAAAAGGCAAAAACGTACACATTTCTTAACAGGTTAGGCATATTGTTGACGAAACTATGCATTTTATTATGGCTGTATTGTTGTTATTTACCGTTAAAAATGGGTTTTTTAGCATAAAAAACTGGTTTTATGTATTTATTCGTCAGAAAACTCCTAATTTCAATTAATGGTATAAAGCAGAGTGAATTTTTACTGTTGGAAGCTGTCTTTCAGCTGAAATTAGAGAATTTTGAGGTCTCATTACAAACCCATAAGCCCCACCTCGTTTCGCCGCCATTTGCAGTTTTTCTCGATCTGCATCATTTAACTCCGGTAACCATCCTAACACGACACTGTAGTTCCCTGTCTGGAGCGCTTTAGCCATCGCGTCAATCGAAGAGAGTCCTTGCAGTTGATTAATCTGAATCATTTTATCCATCGGTAACCCGGATTGTATCAGCCAATTGCGGCTGAGCTTCTGCTGAGGGGATAGCCAGAGTAACCATCGCGACTGCATGCCTAAATACTGCAGTAACGGAAGTAACAACAATGACAAGGTTGTGTGCTCTTCGTCGTAGACAAATTCACTGATCACACCGTTATTACCTAGTGATGGCAGGCGCTGTATCGACTGATTACCAGACAAATCCAGCCGATTGAATTGATTGGAATGAGGTATATAGGTTCGCATAATGTCGTCCGTCAGTAGTTACTGTATAAACATACAGTAATTCTGTTTTGGCTAAAGATCAATCCAAATTTTCCAAGACGTCTCGCATATTTTGATAGCAATCTACTGTAATTGCATTTTCAATTTGGCTGCTGCTCTGACATTGCGTATTTTGCGCTTAAGGGGTTCGTGTAACTTGTTCTTGTTAAAAAAGGATTTTATATGAAAAAGGATATCGCCATGATTCAAAAAACAAAAAACAGGGTATCGCAGGCTAAATCTTTGCTTTCCTCATTAGGTAATATCCGTTCGAGGTCACAGTTTGGTGGCTATAGTCTCTCCGTTGAGTCGACTATTTTTGCGTTGGTCTCAGACGGCGAGCTTTATCTGAGAGAAACCTGTGAAAACGAACAGATGCTACATGCGATGCAATGTAACCCAATGATTTACCGCAAGCGGGGTTTAGAAGTGTCGTTACGCTATTTTGAAGTCAGCGAGGCCTTATGGCAGGAACCACAAAGATTACTGCTATTGGCTGCACAATCACTACAGGGAACGTTGCTAGAGCATGAGGCAAAGAAGCGTTTAAACAAACGATTAAAGGATTTGCCTAATATTAATTTATCGATAGAACGACTGCTCTGGCGCATAGGTATTCATAGTTACCGTGAATTACGTCTACAGGGCGCAATTTCGACCTATGTAAAACTTTGTGCGGTAAATAAGAATATTGGGCTCAATGTGCTTCTTGCACTCGAAGGGGCTATTCTTGGCACCCATCAGGCGGTAATACCTCTTGCATCTCGCAATGCTTTGATTAGATGGTATCGCGCTTATAAAAATGAAAGTCGTTCGATGAACTAGGCCAGAGATCGGCGGGGAGCTCATCCTTGTTTCCCGCCGATCACCAGTTATTTTCTAAAACTACAAACTAATTGTCTAAAACTACAGGCTAATTGTCTAAAGCTGCGAACTAAACCGTGCCAGGTGTTTCAGGTGTACTACTCGGAACAATTTTATTATTCAGGCTAGTCAACTCAGGCAGATGTTCAATCAACAGGCCTATCTGTTGTAACACCAGTTGATCGCTGGTATCAGATTCTGTGGTCTTAGCCTGGATACGTTCAGAAAGTTGCTTGAGTAATAGTGTAATTCTTTCAGCGTGTTCTGGCCCATGATGCAAGGCGTCATCAACATAACAAACCGCATCATTGAGAATACCCAATGTCTCTGTATCTTCGAGCTTTTCCCGATGCGCACCTAAAGCGGAAATATAACTTAGCATTGTATGGTTCAAACAAAGCAAGCGGAAAGCCGCATCCATTGTTTCGCTATCGTTGTCTTTCTCTGAGGTCATGTTAGAGACAACTGAGGCTAATTCAGCATCGCAGTTGTGTGCATCACGCCTGGCTAATCGATAATCAAGCCCATTATCTTTACCTTGATGATATTGGACTAAAATGGCGTCTAGATAGCGGCAATTTGCATAAAGCGTTTTACTTACAACGGTAGGTAATTGACGGAAGTGCCAATCCGGCCAGATAAAACTAACCGCAGCCCATGCAATGATACATCCCAATATGGTATCTAGCGCACGAGGGATGGCGACTTCAAAACCTTCTCCTAACAGGTTAAAGCACAGCAATACCAGTAAGGTGATGAACATTGTCGCCTGGGCATACTGATGGTTGCGGAAGGCGAAGAACAACATGCCACTAATAACAATAAGTATCATCTGCCCTTCGGCTGAGGGGACAAAATAAAGAATAGGGATACTAACGACTATTCCTGCTAGCGTACCGACAATACGCAATGCCAAGCGCCGCTTGGTTGCACTGTAGTTTGGCTGGCAAACAAACAGGCTGGTCATCAATATCCAATAGCCGTGACTTAATCCGCTGACTTTAATCACCATATAGCCGACGAAAAATACAATCGACATGCGTACAGCATGACGAAAAAGCGCAGATTTTGGTGTCAAATGGCGTGAAATTCGCAAGCGGATATCTTGGAATCCTGTAATACCTTCTTCAGCGAAAGTTTTCTGCCCATTAGAATCATCCGCCAGCGATTGTTCTGATTCGATGCTTGAGAGTTGCGCATCAATTGCTCGTAGATTTTTAAGCAAATTGCGCAGTGCTTTCATCATGCCACGGTCTTGCCCAATCATTGCTAACCGGTCCAAAGCATTTTCAAGGCGATTAAATGCCTGCTCAAATCGGCTGTTATGCTGATATTTTTGCCGGTAAATAATGCATTGGGATAACTGATTACACGCGCTGGACTGCATGCTCATCAGCCGCTGAAAGCGAAAAAGAATATCGGTATGATGGAACTGTTCATGCAGCTTTTTATATTGAACATGGGTTGAACTAGCCCGTTCATGAATATCTTGCGCGACGAAATAATATTGCAATGTTCGACGCGTTCCTTTTTGCCCACGGTCACCTTTCAAGCGGCTTTGCAGACTGGTTTTTGTTTGATTAAGCGTGGCAACTAGCTGGCTATTAGCCATTGCAGTATTAATCAACTGCTGATTGTTATCGCCTTCCATATCGGGGTCGAACAAATTCGCTTTCGCCTCAAGATAGGAGGCAAGCCGCTGATAGCACTGCGCCAAATGATCTTGCAGCGGTCTAATTGGGAAGATGATATGGCCAGCCAGCGTTAATAGGTTGTACCACAATGCCCCTGCAATCAGCAGCATCGGTTGTTCATACCAAAACACAAACATGTTATTGGTGCCGAGCATGGTATAGATGGCGATTAACAGTGCACCGAAGGCAATAGTAGCGTAGCGCTGGCCGAGCGCGCCAAGCAAAATAAAACCCCAGGTTGACAGGACTAACCCAATAGCAAATAGCCAAGGATAGGGAAAGAGTACAACGACCGAAACAGAGGCAATAACAAAGCAAATCAGCGTAATGAGAAGGTTGAGCAGACGGCCAGTGAGTCGATCGTCTAAGTCGGTTAAGGCGGCAGCCACAACGCCAAGTGCGAGTGGAATAGTTAATTTGGGTTGTGCAATGAGCCAAGGTGCGGCAACGGCTCCAGTAAAGGCAAGGAATATTCTTATATTATACAGCAGGTTACTATTATAAGCGTAACGCCTTAAGCCAGGTGCAATAGATAACACTGAAAAAACTCCAGAGTAATAAAGAAGTTTAAATAAAATGGGGTGTTAACCACCCCTGCTATGTAGAGTTAGCGGAACTGTCCATTTTTTATATTACGTGCGGCATTCGCCTCACGAACTTGTTTTGCCAATTCAACTGATACCACGCGACGGCCTACCGGCCAAAGCGCAATGGCGGCCAGTTTAAAATTCGCAATACCAACCGGGATACCAATAATTGTGCAGCACTGTACGATGCCTGCTGCGATATGCGACAGACATAACCACCAGCCAAAGAAAACGAACCAGAGGATATTGAGCAGTGTGCCGCCGCCGGATAAAAGCGCATTTTTTTTCTCAGGATAAAGCTCGTCGACATGCACCGCTTCATTACCAAAAGGTATAAAAGACAGGCGAGTGATTTCCCAACATGAGCGGGTAAGCGGCAGGGTAAATATTAAGATGATACTGACTAGCGTGGCAAGCAACCACGCCAGAGTAGTAAAAAATCCACCAAGAACAAAATTAAGGATATTTAATACAGTACGCATAAATTACTCACTCTTGAGAGACTTAACTTGTTAACACGCTTTTAATTTTAGCCTGTTTTATTCTACTCTGTTTTTAGCGCTGGAGCGCCACTGCTTATCGCAGGTAAACTGCCAGTAATCAATGAATAAAATTAAAATGGCCGGATAATATGGAACTGAAAGCGACTTCGTTTGGTAAGCATCTGGCGCAGCATCCTTATAATCGGGTTCGTCTGCTCAACGCTGGTGTAGAAGTAAGTGGGGATAAACACCAATATCTAATCCCTTTTAACCAGTTAATTAACATTAAATGCAAGCGTGGCATTGTTTGGGGGGAGTTGGAGTTTGAACTTCCCGAAGAAAAGGTTGTACGCCTGCATGGCACGGAATGGCAGGAAACACAGCTATTTTATCAGCACCTGCTCAAAATTTGGCAGGGCTGGAGCCAAGAGATGAGCGATGTCAGCGCCGGAGTGTTGCAAGACCAGGTGCAAAAAATTGTTCGTATCGAGCAGCAAGACAAATGGTTTAAAGGCAGTGAGCTTGCAAGCTTGCAGCAGGGGATCAGGGATGCTTTTGACGCGCTGCCGATGCCTGTTGAGCGCTTGACCGATTTCGAACATTGCCGTGATGATTATCAAACCTGTCTCAAATGGTTAACTCAGGGGTTGCAGAGCGTCAAATTGCGAAACCAAAACTGGACTGATAGGACAATAGAGGCCCAGCGAGAGTTCTTCAATAGTGTTGAGACAACACCGCTAAATGATAGTCAATGTCGTGCCGTTGTTAATGGTGAGAATGCTGTTCTGGTACTCGCTGGAGCAGGGAGTGGGAAAACCTCAGTATTAGTCGCACGCGCCGGCTGGTTATTACACCGACAAGAAGCGACACCAGATCAAATTTTACTCTTAGCCTTTGGCCGACAAGCTGCTGATGAGATGAATAGCCGCATTCAGGCGCGTTTGGGGATCGATGGTATCAAAGCCAAAACCTTCCATGCGCTTGCGCTGCACATTATTCAGGAAGGCAGTAAAAAAACACCGAAAATTAGTAAGCTGGAAACCGACAGCAAAGCTCGTCGCAATCTACTAGTGAAAACGTGGCAACAGCAATGTAGTGAAAAGAAGGCGCAGGCCAGCGGCTGGCGGCAGTGGCTAAATGACGAGCTTGAATGGGAGATTCCTGAAGGTGAGTACTGGAAGAATAAAGCCCTGGCTGAACGTTTGGGAGCAAGGCTAGAACGCTGGTTGAGTTTAATGCGCATGCACGGTGGTAGTCAGGCACAAATGATTGAGCAGGCATCTGATGAGTTGCGTGATCTTTTCGGTAAACGTATTCGCCTGATGGCGCCATTGCTAAAAGCTTGGAAAACGGCTTTAAAAGAGGAAGATGCGGTTGATTTTTCTGGGTTGATTCATCAGGCGGTGAATATTCTGGAAAAAGGTCGTTTTATCAGCCCATGGAAACATATTTTAGTGGATGAGTTTCAGGATATTTCACCACAACGCGCGCATCTTTTGTCAGCTTTACGCCAACAAAATAGCCAAACGCATTTGTTCACGGTGGGAGATGACTGGCAGGCGATCTATCGTTTTAGCGGCGCTGAGTTGGCGCTTACAACAGCGTTTAATAAAAACTTTGGTGAAGGCGCACAGTGTGCACTCGATACGACTTATCGTTTTAATGACCGTATTGGTGAAATCGCTAACCGATTTATCCAGCAGAACCCCTATCAGTTAAAAAAACCGCTAAATAGCCTAAGTAAAGGTAATAAGAAAAGTGTGGTTATTTTACCTGAAGAGCAAATTTCAGCTCTGTTAGATAAACTAAGTGGCTACGCTAAAGAAGAGGAAAAGATCCTGATTCTGGCGCGTTATCATCATCTCTGCCCTGATATTTTGGCTAAAGCTGCCACTAAGTGGCCGAAGCTTAATATTGAATTTATGACCATTCACGCCAGTAAAGGTCAACAAGCGGAATACGTCATAATTGTTGGTTTACATGAAGGGAACGATGGTTTTCCAGCGCCAACCCGTGAATCGATTCTTGAACAGGTATTGTTGCCTGAGCCAGAGAATTTTGCTGACGCAGAAGAGCGGCGTTTGCTCTATGTCGCGATAACTCGCGCTAAGCACCAAGTATGGTTAATGCAGGACAAAGAACGGCCATCAGTTTTCGTTGAGCAGTTAGAGCAGCTTGGCGTACCAACTCAGCGTAAACCTTGATCCCCATTCTCTGTTCGGTCAATCCGCCGAACAGAGAACTTATGCGTTAGCCTTGGAATTATTTGAGGCGGTCTTGCAGATAGCGCTGATAATCGGGAATGGTGATATCTACTGCTGTTTTGAACAAAGGGGAGTGAATCAAAAAATCTGCCGTTGCACGATTATTAGCAACCGGAATATTCCACACCGTGGCTAATCTCAGTAATGCTTTGACATCGGGGTCATGCGGAACCGCATTTAATGGATCCCAAAAGAAAATCAGCATATCGATTTTCCCCTCAGAAATGAGAGCACCTACTTGCTGATCGCCGCCCATTGGCCCACTTAACATGCTTTTAACGGGTAAGCCGGTCTTCTGTTCGACTAAATTCCCAGTAGTGCCTGTTGCATACAAAATGTGCTCTGCGAGTTGCGCTTTGTTGCTATCCGCCCAGTTTAATAGGTTATTTTTACAATGGTCGTGAGCGACTAATGCGATATGTTTTTTAGGAGCAATGGTTCGAGAAGTGTATTCCATCAGAGTAGCCTTAGTCTTAAGCCGATAAATCCAAGAGTACTGAAACTACCCGGCACAGAGAAGCATTTAACGTAAAAAATCATATCATGCAGACTATTACGTGAAGTCGGCTGCAAAAAGGTGCGAGGAAAGGCTACTGGCGTGGAGGAAATGATGTTGGGCAGTCTGTTTGTGTAGATAGGGCACTCATAAATAACCAGCTAGCGACAGCAATCAGTTATTGATAACACCCTCGGCGTTTTGATAGTAAACGATATCTTCTTCTGCATTTTCACTTTCTGGGGCCGCAAAAGCTGCGATCGATGCACTCTGTGCTGAAAGGTTATAGTCGCGCATAATCTGTTCAATATCACGGTTGTCGATTGGCGTTTTTAGGGTGTCGCGCTGTGCGTTAACAACATGGCCATTTTCATCAAGCAGGCGAAAATTCATCTTTGTGTTGAATTGCATGTTGTCATACTCATTGTTTAGCTCTGGCAAGCTAACTGTTACCGTTTTAAGGTTTTTAGCGTCAAAAGAGACGATCATGGGTTGTGACGATAGGCGTTGCCCCTGGTTTGTACCCGTGGGAACATATTTATTCACTTGAAATAAAACCTGATGAATTCCCCCATCCAGCTCAAGGCTATCGGCACCTTTTAGTATTGGGCCCGACATCTCTTTACCATCAACCACAAGAACATCGATTTCTGTTGAAAGCTTAAGGCTTGTCGCGTAGGCGGGAGTGAACAGATTTACTACAAACAGGCTGGCAGCGATTAGGCCAGTTTTCATTTATTACCTCTTTTCCCATGACTCACCCTGTATTATTAAGCATTGCTCATAATGTGTCAAAATTTTGCAAAATGTATTTAAATAGGTGCTTTGCAACATATCACTAGATCAAAGATGCTGCTGGTAGCTCAAACGATGTTAAATAAGTTAGCTAAAATAGAAGCTGATGAAATAACGTTAAGAGGACAATATTGTGCAAGATAAGGAACTCAGCGACCTGCTTGTGCAGGTCAAAACCATTGCATTAGTGGGGGCGAGTGATAAACCGAATAGAGCCAGTTATAGTGTAATGGCTTATCTATTGGAACAGGGATACAACGTTATTCCTGTAAGCCCCAAGTTAGCTGGGCAAGATCTGCTGGGACAGCCTGTCGTCGCTCAACTGGCAGATATTACGACGCCGGTAGATATGGTTGATGTATTTCGTAATGCCGAGGCTGCCTATGGTGTTGCACAAGAGGCGATAGCTATCGGTGCGAAAGTACTATGGCTGCAACTTGGCGTGATTAACGAGCAGGCGGCGGCAATAGCAAAACAAGCCGGTTTGCAGGTGGTTATGGACAAATGTCCGAAGATAGAAATCCCTCGACTGGGATTGGCTCGATAAAAGTAAAGCCAGAATGAAATAAAGAGCCGGTCATTAATGACCGGCTCTTTATATAAGGTACGATGATAGCCCGCTATTTAGTTACGTAAACGTGGTGCGAGCAACTGGTCACGAATTGATTCGGCCAGGTCATCTAATGAGCTTTGCTCTGGGTGCGGAATACGTGCTTCATGATCGATCTGCATCTCGGCTAGATAGGTGTGGATCGGCTGACCTTTGTCATCTTCCATCACCACATGATACCAAGGAGCAGCTCGCAGTGATTCATCGGCCGCGATTTCATCTAAATCGGGTTTTTCCAGAGAATATTCTGCATCAACATCAATGACTACTCCTAGGTAGCCTAGCAGTCTGTGCCGTACCTGCTGCCCAATACCATATTTGCTGGTAATCATCATGACCTCCTGAAAATAGCGCTTTAGAACGATATGGAGTCAATACACGCTATTTTCAAGTGATTGATGTGTCAGGCTGTCACTAAGCAGGCGAATCCTTTTAGATATAAGCCTTCTGGGTAAGAACCAATCACTGGGTGATCGGCAGCTTGACGGAACTGTTCAACGAATTGAATTTCGCGATGAGCATCCAATGCAGCATCAGCCAAAATTTTCTGGAACAAGTCGGTTGGCAGCAACCCAGAACACGAGAAACTTAACAAAATTCCGCCTGGGCGCAGCAGTTGCAATGCCAGCATATTGATATCTTTATATCCTCTGCAAGCGCTGGCCAACTGGTTCTTATTCTCTACGAATTTCGGTGGGTCCATCACGATCATATCGAACTTCACGCCATCAGCACGGTATTTGCGTAATAATTGGAAGACATCTTCCCGCACAAATTCAGCCTTGGCTAAATCAAGCTTATTAAGCTCGACATTCTGACGTGCAATATCCAACGCATCCTGTGAGGTATCAACGTTCGTCACTTTCTTACAGCCACCCATTAAGGCTGATACGGCAAATGCACCGGTGTAAGAGAAGCAGTTCAGTACGTCGCGGCCAGCAGCGTAATTGCGCGCGGCTAAACGACTATCACGTTGATCAAGATAGAACCCGGTTTTGTGGCCCTGTTTGATGTCAACGAGCAAGCTCATACCGTGTTCGGTGATAGGTAATAACGCCGGTGGTTCAGCACCGAATACATGACCTTGAGTCAGTTCCAGCCCTTCTTTTTTACGCACGGCAACATCGGAGCGATCGTAGATGGCGCATTCCGGGTAGCAATGTTGCAAGGCGCTAAGCAGAGCGGCACGTTGATATTCAGCACCCGCTGATAGCAATTGCAGCACCAAGTAATTTTGGAAACGGTCAATGGTGATCCCAGGCATGCCGTCAGATTCACCGGCGATAAGGCGGTAGCCATCCAGACCATCGCGCTTGGCTAACCAGTTACGCCAGCTCTGCGCTTGCTGTAAACGACGGATGAAGAAATCGATATTGATCTCTTCATCTTGATTAAATGTCCAGACGCGGGCACGGATTTGAGATTGCGGGGAGTAGGCACCGCGTGCCAACCATTTTCCCTGATTGTCTACAATATCAATAGTCTCGCCGGAGTTGGCTTTGCCTTCTACGCGTAACACCGCGCCAGAAAACACCCATGGGTGACGGCGTAGCAGGGATTTTTCACGGCCTTTGGCCAAATACAAACGTACTGTCATAAGATTAAATTCTGTCAGCCTGGAGCTAAAAAGAGCGATATTGTCCGGGCAAGTAGGGCAAATTGCAACGAAGCATACCGCGAATGGGAGATAATTATGTCGAAAGTTAGTATAGCCGCTTATGTCTACGGCAGAGTGCAGGGGGTGGGTTTCCGTTTTGCGACTCAACATCAGGCTAATGCATTGGCATTAGCGGGATATGCCAAAAACTTAGAGGATGGTAGTGTCGAAGTGGTTGCCTGCGGTGAGCAGGCGCAAATCGATAAATTACTGACGTGGTTGAAGCAAGGCGGCCCACAATACGCTAAGGTTGAACGGGTATTAACCGAACCTCGTGCAGTAAAAGATTTTGAGGGCTTCAGCATCCGCTATTAGACAAGTGAGTAAGCTAGCCTCTCAGGATTGCTGATTTAAATGCATTTTACTGGTTTTGGCAGACCAGCAATTTTTGTTGCTTGTTTGGCCGGGCCTTTAGGAAACAGACGGTAAAGGTAGCGGCTGTTGCCTTTCTCCTCACCATATTTTTTTGCCATCGCCTTCACTAACATACGAATAGCCGGTGAGGTATTAAATTCCAGATAAAAATCTCTGACGAAATGCACGACTTCCCAATGCGCTTCAGAAAGGCTAATTCCTTCTTGTTCAGCCAGAATAGGGGCTAAGCCTTCCTGCCAGTCAGCACTGTTTTTCAGATAACCTTGTGCATCAGTATCAATAATCTGACCCGCAAACTCCAACATACAACCTCAAATTACGCTTAATAAAGCGGGTATCTTAGCAAAAAAAACGGCACCACACAGGTGCCGTCAGAATTGATATGTAGCCTTATCTGCTGTTGTTCTAGTTGCTACGTGCAAATCCTAGAATACTCAGCAGGCTGACAAACACGTTGTACAGCGAGACATACAGGCTAACTGTCGCACGGATATAGTTAGTTTCACCGCCGTGGATAATATTACTGGTCTCCCACAAAATAGCACCGGCAGAGAACAGGATAAACAGCGCGCTGATCGCTAGTGACAGCGCTGGAATATGCAGGAACAGGTTAGCAATAACCGCCACCAGCAACACGACAAAACCAGCCATCATCATTCCAGAAAGGAAAGACATGTCTTTACGGGTAGTCAGTACATAAGCCGAACAGCAGAAGAACACCAGTGCCGTACCGCCTAACGCTAACATAATGATGTCACCGGCTCCGACTGACAATAGAGAACTGAGCAACGGGCCCAAGGTATATCCCATAAAACCTGTCAGCGCGAATGCAGCAAGAATACCGACTGGGCGGTCAGCAGTGCGATAAGTCAGGAACATCAGCCCATAAAAGCCGACCAAGGTAATTAACATCCCTGGAGAAGGCAGGTTCAATACGGTGCTAGCCGTTGCGGTAATGGCGGAGACACCCAACGTTAGCGCCAATAGGAAATAAGTATTACGCAGCACGCGGTGCGTACTTAACAGCGATTGCGCACGCGATGTAGTAGAAGAGGTGACGAAACGATCCATAGCTATCTCACTTATCAATATACGAGCGACGGAGAAAAAGAATAAATCAGATAGTAGATAGTTGCTTTGGGTGATTAAAGACGTTTTACCCTTCTTTACCCTATCAATGAAGGGGAGGTTAGGTTGTATCAGTACAAGCATGGCCAATTTCATGGGTTAAAAAACACCACAATGTCGATTTAATCATCACTTAAACCGTAAAAAGACATTTTTATTAAATCTGACTTTACAAGCGAATCGGGTATGACTATAGTTCGCTTCGTTACGGAGGAGTGGCCGAGTGGCTGAAGGCACCGGTCTTGAAAACCGGCGACGGGAAACCGTTCTAGAGTTCGAATCTCTACTCCTCCGCCAAATTCTAACCCCGAGCTTGTTATGAGCTCGGGGTTTTTGTTTTTGGTCCTTTTCAAGGCATCATTAGATAAAGCAAAGGCGGCATGATTGCCGCCTTTATCAATGAAACGCTTTATTCCTCTCTTAGCGCTTAGGCGAGAATAACCTCTGGCAGTACCGCTTGAAGCGCTTTAAGCGCCGGGCTCTCATCTGCAATAACATCAGTAATCAGCAACGAGATATCCGCAGGCAGCGCCCAAGTCACGCGGCTGGTGATACCCAATTTGCTGTGATCTGCCAAGATAAATAGCCTTTCTGCTTGTGAAACCATGGCACGGGCGATGGCCGCTTCTTGTGGTAAAAAACTGCTGGCGCCATTTTTAGCATCAATACCTACCGGAGAAATAATCGCAACATCCGCCCGGTAACGATAAATCTCGCCCACCGCCACCTCGCCACCCGTTTGTTCGCGAGCCGGTTGCATATTGCCGCCAATCAAAATCACCTGATGCGCCATCGTTTCTTGCTCTTCCGCTGCACTCAATCGCAGAGCGGCCTGAAGGCTGTTGGTGAGTATTGTCAGACCTGACATCGACCGCAACTCATCGGCCAATAGCGTCGTGGTGCTGCCGCCATCGATAAATACCGTTTGGCCAGATTTCAATTCTCTGACTGCGGCAGCGGCAATAGCCCGTTTTTCTTTCGCTAGCAAAGCGGCTCGAACTGTTAGTGGCGGCTCAGGCTGGGCATCTAGAGCAACTAATCCCCCGTGAACTCGGCGAATCAAGCCCATAGCTTCGAGTTCGATAATGTCACGACGAGCCGTCTCGCGGGAGATACCAAGTTCTTTGATAAGACGCTCAGTGCTGACTTGTTGCAGCGTACTGACCAGTGACTGGATGCGATGTAAACGGGTTTCGCGCAGCATGAGTTCTCCCTGTAATGGCTTCACAGTCTTTCGGGACTGCGGTTATGACGCTTACTTTACCCGATTTCATTGTGAATTTTATGTGCATTTTATTGTATTTGGGTTTTTTAGTGTTTTTTGTTTGACGGGTTCGTGATAGCTTGATGCATAGGGTCAAGATTTCGTTTCTAACGTTAAACCACAAGTTGGGGAAGGGGCATTCTTATGGCAACACGTTCTACTATTATGGATACCAATAGTTTTCGCAGCGAACATGCAGATGCGCTCAGTCCTGAGATCCGCAAACTGACCGATAAACGTAGCAAAGTCCTCGGGGAATCCTATCGACTTTTTTACCGTAATCCTGTGCATTTGGTTCGTGGCGAAGGCCAGTATCTATGGGATGCTGAAGGTAAAAAATATCTGGATGTGTACAACAATGTCGCCAGTATTGGTCACTGTCATCCTGCGGTGATTGAGGCCGTGAATCAGCAAATGAAATTGCTGAATACCCATACCCGCTATCTACATGAAGGCATCCTCGACTATACCGAGTCACTGCTGGAAACCATGCCCGCTGAAATCGACCGTGCCATGTATATGTGTACCGGTTCTGAGGCGAACGATTTGGCTATTCGCGTGGCGCGAGCCTGGAGCGGCGGTACCGGAATTATCGTGAGCCAAGAGGCATATCATGGTACCAGTGAATTAACATCTGGCGTGTCTCCGGCGCTGGGCAGCGGTCAGCCGCTAGCGGCAACCACGCGTTTAGTTTTACCTCCTGATGCGTATCGTGTCGCGGCCGAGGATTTAGGCGAATGGTTTGCCAATGAAATCCAAAAACAGATCGATGATATGGCTGCGAAGGGCATTAAGTTTGCTGGTTTTCTTGCCGACTCCATTTTTTCTTCTGACGGTGTGTTGCCAGGCCCGCGCGGTTTCTTGCAAAAAGCGGTTGATGTAGTACATAAAAATGGCGGGATTTTCATTGCCGATGAAGTTCAACCAGGCTTCGCCCGCACAGGAGATACCTTCTGGGGATTTGCTCGTCATGGTGTTATCCCTGACGTAGTAACGACCGGCAAGCCGATGGGCAATGGTATTCCAGTGTCAGGTTTGTTGGCTAAAAGTGATGTACTGGCTGCGTTTAGTGACCAAATCCCATATTTCAATACATTTGGTGGAAATCCAGTCGCTATGGCGGCCGCACAATCAGTGTTGAAAGTCATAAAAGAAGAACAGTTGCAGGAACATAGCCGTGTTGTTGGTGCACAGTTGCTGGCTGAATTGACCAAGCTGAAAGATAAGTATGAATGCGTGGGTGACGTACGTGGCGCCGGGTTATTTATCGGTTTTGAGCTAGTGAAAGACAAACAGAGCAAATCTCCGGATAAAACACTGGCGCTTGATTTGATCGAAGCATTGCGTAATGAATGTGTGCTGACTTCTGTCGCGGGCCCATATGGTAACGTACTTAAGCTACGCCCACCGATGGCATTCCAGGTTGGTGATATTGACTGGCTGGTGGGGGCGTTGGATCGTAGCCTCGCTAAACTAGGTCATTAATTCGTTATCTTCAAACGACTTTATTAAAGGGAGCTGGCTGATATCTGGCTCCTTTTTTATTCATCAAGAATGCCAATATGGATGTCAACGCCTTCAGGTCCATAGGCCTCAAAGTCAGTCAGAAAGCATCTTTTAATCGAGTGCTCTTCAAAATAACGCCAGATAAATGACCAGGTATCAATGATTGCGGCTGGCATCAGTTCCCTAGCTTTGAACACTAAATAGCGGCCTTCTTTAATTTCAATCCCGCTTTTTGCACCAATCCCCGCCGTGACATCAAATTGGCCCGTCACATCCGACTCGTAATTGGAATACACACCATAAAACGGTAGCGAAGGTGCGGTTGCAAAAAATTGCGACCATAAACCGGCTATTTTAGCGGTAGCAGGGTCAGACTCATCATGATTGTTGGTAGTTACGCTGTGGCCGGAGACAAAAAATGCGGCAATATGAACAGATGTAGGTTGCATGTTATTCCTTAATGCACGGCGCGCAGATATAGAGGATGAAGGTTATTTATCCATATGAATGGGGAGTGGATAACACACTGCTGATTAATTAATAGCATCTTTGTTTGAAATGTCATCACTCGACTCTCAAAGTCGCTTTAAAATTAAACAATGCTATAAAATCAACGAATTAGTATGAAAATACTGTTTGCATTATTATAAGCGTCTTGTATACTGCGCCTCGTTGTCACACAGGAGGAAACTTCAGTGGTAAGGATTAGAACAACGAAGCAGTAAATCATACAGGAGGTGTGATGTAGTAGAGTTGTTATGCGGAGGAGTGGCCGAGTGGCTGAAGGCACCGGTCTTGAAAACCGGCGACGGGAAACCGTTCTAGAGTTCGAATCTCTACTCCTCCGCCACTTCTACCGAATCAGCTTTTATTATCCCCTCAGCTTTTCCAATCGGTTTCTTTCTTTTTAGTTAAATTTCTATACTGTTCAAATAAGTCTCTTCTTGATCTTCTCTAATGTTTTCGTATTAGCGCTAACATCTGCTGGTCTACAACTTATTTACCGGTTTTACGCCATTCCCTCATCAATCCTTCAGAGTGACCAGTAACCGGATCACTAATAGGAAGGGGGACTTTGCTGACAGCACTCAACCTTAAGGCGAGTTTGGCCGGTTCATCATGGCAAAGATCGGCTTTAGTCTTGTCGGGATAAGCGCCAACCATCATAAAATCATCATCAGCTGAAATTTGTTTATGGCCGACACCCGCAGGGATCACCAGGACGTCACCGACTTGTACATTGATAATTTTGCCATTCTCGCCACCGAGTTGTAGCTTGGCAGAACCGGCGGATACGCCAAGAGCTTCATGCGTGTTTGAGTGAAAGTGAGTATAAGGATAAACGGTGTAGCGCCACTGCGGTGGCCAGCCGTTTGACTGGAAAATATGCTCGAGATAGCTTGCACTATCGGCCGCGCCTGGCGGAATAACATGATGGTAGATAATCACGGGTAATCGATTATTAGGAACGCCACCTTGCGGTTTTCCGGTATGAAGGATTTCCATCGCGATTTCCCTTGGTTCGGCCAGACTAAAACGAGGCAGCAATAGCATTAAACCCAAAAGGGTACAAAATTTGCGACGATCCAGATGCATGGTTACGGCTCCTTGTTATAAAACGCATATTAGCGAGGCAAACACTATATTCCTCACTTTTTCATATATAGAACAAAATGAGTGAAATATCACTCGATGGTTGATTTTGTTAAAAAATAACCTAATGGTATGTGTATGAAAAAGCGAGCGAGGGATAGAGGTAAATTGATCGGATAAAGCTGAATTACCCGCTGAATTAATAACTAAAACTGATGTTTTGTTGAAAATCTGCTTTTCTCTTCTAGTCTTAGAAGAACATAACGTACTTCTGGAGGAGAAGTAATGAATAAGAAAATGTTGGTTTTAGTTGCAGGTGCGGTTTCTGTCTTAGCTGGGTGTCAAACTTACGATCGTGCGGCAAGCTACGTGAAAGAGCCGGTAGTTAGTGATGTTAAAGTGGGTATGACGCGTGCACAGGTGCGTGCTATTGCTGGCCCACCGTCAACTGAAGCAACACTGATCCATGCGAAAGGGACTTGTCAGACCTTTGCTGTAGCCCCGCGTGATGGCAAAGTACAAACTTACTTCGTCAGCTTCAATGATACTGGCCACGTGATGAACAAAGGTTATCAGACCTGTTCTGATTACGATAAAGACCCGCAGGCAGCGAATTAACTGCTAATTGGTCGGTATAAAAAACCTGCCTAATATTTATTATCGGCAGGTTTTTTTGCAGGTTCTCATCTAATACTCAGGCGGCTTCTGTCATGATACGAACGCCAATTTTACTCACCTTGTTGTCATCCATCTCCGCAACTGTCCACGTCAAGCCATCCCACTCTACATGGTCGCCGATCACCGGCTCGCCGCCTAATACTTGAATGACGAAATGCCCAAGGCTAAGCGTTTTATCAATAGTCTCATCTAAATTGAGACCATAAATCTGTGAGATAGCATCCAGTGAGGCGTCTGCTTCAAGAATAAAGTCCCCAAAAAAGCGTTCATCGAATTGTACGGCGTTGCTGTCACTAAAGAGTTTTCCGAGTTCCGGGAGATCTTTTTCTTGCCCGATCACACACAGAATATCCCCTTCTTTTAATCGCGTACTACCGGTTGGGTGTAGCATTACCGTGCCGCGGAATAACGCTGCTATGCGAGTTTCATGTGGCATATGTAAATCGCGTAACGCCGCACCGACACACCATTTTTCTGAGCCTAATTGATAGATAAAGGTTTCCCACTTGCCGAAGGTATCGATATCCAACCCAACGCGGGACACCGGTGAAGGGGCGGGGGGGACGATCACTTTAGCTTTTTTCGCGGCGTAGCCTAATGATGTACCTTGTAATAACAGAGATACGAGCACAATAAAGAAAGCAACATTGAAATAAAGTTTTGCCTGCGGAATACCTGCCATCATTGGGAATACGGCTAGAATGACCGGCACCGCGCCGCGCAGTCCCACCCAGGAGATAAAGAAACGTTCTCGTAAAGTGAAGTTAGGGAAAGGCAACAAACCGATAAATACTGATAGTGGTCGAGCAAACAAGATCATCCACAGTGCTAGTACCAAGGCAGAAAGCGCTATCGGCATGAGTTCGCTAGGGGTTAACAGTAAGCCTAGTACCAAGAACATGCCTATCTGGCTTAACCAGGCTAATCCATCGAAGGTATGCATGATCCCGTGACGGTTACGTATTGGCAGATTGCCTAACACCAGGCCACACAAATAGACCGCCAGAATACCGCTGCCATCAAGAGCCACTGTTAAGGCAAAAATGAGTAATCCGCCGCTGAAAGCCAGTAAAGGATAAAGGCCGCTGGCCAGTGAAATACGATTAATCAACTGCAGTAATATCCATCCTCCCCCTAAGCCAAAGGCGATGCCTAAACCAAATTGGCGGATAACCTCAACCAGAAACATCCAACTAATGCCATGCTGGCCTTTGCCAATCATTTCAATCAAGGTAACGGTTAGAAATACAGCCATAGGGTCATTACTGCCGGATTCGATTTCCAGTGTGGCGCTAACACGCTCATTCACCCCTTTACCCCCGATCAATGAGAACACCGCGGCAGCATCAGTAGAGCCAATAATGGCACCGATCAACAGCCCCTGAATCAGGTCGATGTGAAATAACCAGGCAGCGGCTAATCCGGTGAGCCCGGCGGTGATCAATACACCAACGGTTGCAAGCGAAAGGGCGGGCCATAAGGCGACACGAAAGGATGAAGCTCGAGTGCGCATACCACCATCGAGTAAAATAACCGCCAACGCGAGGTTACTGACTAAATAGGCTGCGGGGTAATTATCAAAGGCAATACCACCAATGCCATCTACCCCTGCCAGCATGCCGATGGCGAGAAAGATAACTAAAATCGGGATACCCAGACGAGACGAGAACGAACTGAGCAGAATACTCGCTGCTACCAACAGGGCGCCTATGAAGAAAAGTGTGTTGATAGTACTTGCGTCCACTAATTCTATCTCCTGAATGATCGATGCTGGGAAGGCTAATCATGATGTCAATGATTAGAGGCTTAATTTAACAGGAAAATGTTAGCGCTGCCGTGACAATATTAGGATTTTACTCAAATTTATGGCGATAAAATGCTGAATAAATTGAGATATCTATCCCTGCGTAATGACTGAAAATATAAAGGGTTACTCGCATTAAATTTTTTGACAGGTTATTGACGATGAGTTGTCTTTGAACCAGAGAATACATCTTCTCGGAGATACTCAAGAAAAGAACCAGCGGCTAATTCGGACGGGTGGACTGAATAGCCGCTGGTGATCATCAAACTTTGATGAGCTAAGGAGAAACTGAGGTCGTCAGTTATTTATTAAATGCAGAATACATGCCAACTATTAGCATTCTTCGATTTTAATGGGATGTACTCAGTAAAATAGCCTCGAACGCATAGGCACTGCTCTCCATAAGTGGGAAAGTAGCCAAAGCTAAAGTAAGAATAGAAAGGTCTGTTGCACTAATTTAGGGCAAAGAGCCCAGAATGAAGGCAGCACTTGGCCTAGGAGAGGAGGGAAGTGAGGAATATCATTGGCAATAAAGTTTCTGCCAAAGGTATTCCTCATCTGTAATCGTTGGCTTTACGCTGTTTTTTGACGTTGCAGCGGGTGATATCCACGGTCAAAGTAGATTAATCCGTGGCTTTGAGTATTCGCGACTACAGCAACCACTTCACAAATCAAGATGTCATGAGTACCTACGCTGGTGGTTTGTGCAATGCGGCAATCGAAAGAGATTAGCGCATCGGTAAGCACTGGCGAAGAGGTAGCAAGCGTTGACCAATCGGCAGCAGCAAAGCGCTCTTCCATCGGCGTTTTACCGCCAAACAGATTGGAAAGAGATTGGTGGCCGTCAGAGAGAGTATTTACACACAGCACTTGGTTGGCTGCGAATACCGGATGGACAGAGGCTGAACGGTTCAGGCAAACCAGTAAGGTTGGCGGTGAGTCTGTCACACTGCATACTGCTGATGCGGTAAAGCCAGCTTGGCCTGCAGGGCCTTGAGTGGTGACAATATTAACGGCAGCGCCCAAGTGAGCCATTGCATCACGAAACACCTGCTTTTCTACGGATTGGGAGACGGGTTGTTGCACTGCTTGGGCTAATAACGTAGCCGCAATATTATCACTCATGTTTGTTCCTTTATTGTTTCTAATTCTGTTTTGTGCGCTTAGCCTAGTTGGCAGGCGCGGTCAAACGGCAGGCGTGGCAGCCTGTCATGGACTTTGCTGCTATCGCCATAGCCAATATTTATCAGCAGGTTAGATTTCCAACCGCTGTCTGCGAAAAATGCAGCGTCTACTTTTTCTCGATCAAAGCCGGACATTGGGCCAGTATCTAAACCGAGAGAACGTAGCGCAATGATCAAATAAGCCGCCTGTAAATTGACATTACGGAATGCAGTCTCATATGCCAAGTCCGCGCTGGAAGTAAACCAAGAGCGAGCGTCGGCATGAGGGAATAGCTCAGGCAGGGCTTCATAAAATTCTGGATCGTAGGCAACAATTGCCGTCACGGGTGCCGCTAAGGTTTTATCCAGGTTTCCAGCAGAAAGCGTGGGAGCGAGTTTTTGTTTGCCTTCTGGGCTGCGGACAAAGACCAGTCGCATTGGGCTACAGTTAGCTGATGTCGGCCCAAGTTTGGCAAGATCATAAGCCTGTTTCAGCAATTCATCGCTGACAGCACGCTCTTGCCAAGCATTATGAGTGTGAGCGTCGATAAAGATGCTCGCCAGTGCGCTGTCATTGAGTGGATGGGTCATGATAATTGCTCCGTTGATTGACTGACTGCCTGGTTTGTTTTTGGCACAAATCGTAGTAACCATGCTAGTAACAGTGGGTTGAACGTTTCGCTATCGGTCACGCTCATTGCATGCCCGCCGTAATCCATTTGCTGGTATTCGCCAAAGGGTAACGCCTGTGCTAATTGCACAGAACAGTGCCAAGGGACCAGCAAATCGTCTTTGCAACTGAATGCTAACGTAGGTGTTGTTATCTCGCTGAGTTCTTCGCTTAAATCTGAGAGCATCAACGCCTGTAAACGATGTAGCAAATTATCCTGCCCCTGGAAATGAGCGACCTGATGCTGACGCTCTTCTTCTAATAGTGTTTCATGCGCAGATAGCCAATCAGCCGGGTACAAAAAAAGTGGCTGAGCTTGTACATAAGCATCGACCCCGCTATTGAGCAGCAGAGATTGGCGTACTTCGAAGCAGCGGCGAGTTTGACTATCAAGCTTGATCCAGCCGTTGAGCACGATCAAGCTTTCCAGTAATGAAGGATAACGGCGAGCTAAATGCAGGCCGATAATTCCACCTAACGCATGACCAACTAAATGGCAGCGGTCAATTTGCAATTTTTTAAGCAAGTTGGCAAGTTCATCTGCCATATTTTCCATACTATAACTTTTTGGAATAACGCCTTGACTTGCCCCAGTGCCAAATTGGTCATAGATCACCACACGAAAATGTTCTGTTAACATGGGCAATTGTGGCAGCCAGAAACCATTAACGCCGCCTAATCCCGATGACAATACGATAGTTTGTGCATCGGGTGTTTGTTTGCCTAACACTTTGTAATATAAGTTACTATTGCTCATGACTGCTCCTGTGACAAAGAGATAACGTGTTTTATTTACCGATGTGGGCCACAGAGGCAATTTCAACTAAGGCTTCGGGTTTTACTAACCCGCACTGGATACAGTAGCGTGCGGGCTTTTCTCCGGGGAAGTATTCGGCATAGACTTGATTAATGGCGGCATAGTTATTCCAATCAGTGATGAAAATCGAGTTGAAGGTGACATCATCCATTGTGCCTCCTGCTGTCTCGATAACGTTTTTTATGGTTTCAAGTACATGGCGAGTTTGCGCCGCGGCATCACCTGGAAATACCACTTGGTTATGCTTATCAAAAGGTAACGTGCCCGATACATATACTATGCCGTCGGCTAAAGTGCCGGGTGAAAAGGGGGCAATCGGCACACCGCTACCGGCTGGGATGATGGCTTTTTTAGGCATAATTTTGATCCTTAAGCGGTTTGGGAGAGTGGTTGCGTATTCGTTGCTAGTGCTTCACAGAAACTATTGACGTTAGAGACCCAGCCAAAGAAGGTTTCGATATTATAAATGGCCGCTTTTTGTGCAAAATCTGGTCCAGCTTGATGAGTGGCGTCTTCAAGTACTACGCCGAAATATTCGAGGAAAAAGCCGTCGCGTAAGGTTGATTCCACGCAAACATTGGTGGCGATACCCGTAAAGATTAAATGATGGATGCCATAGCTGCGCAGCAGGCTATCAAGTTGAGTATTAAAGAACCCGCTGTAGCGTGGCTTTGACAGCACAATATCGCCAGGTTGTGGCTGTAGTTCATCAACTAAATCGTAATCCCAATCACCTTTAGCCAGCAGCTTGCCCATGAGTTCTGGACGTTTGCGCATCGTTTTTAGTGCATTGGATTTATGGAAGTTTGGTGAGCCTTCCCCCCCAGCTTCAACATATTGGTTATCCCAGCCATTTTGGAAAAAAATCACTTTAATCCCCGCCGCGCGGGCGGCGGTAATAGCGCGTTTGATATTGTGAATTACCGGGCCTGTCGCAGACACATCAAAGCCAGCTAAATCCAAATAGCCGCCTGGGGAAGCATAAGCATTTTGCATATCAATAACGATCAGTGCCGTCTGTTGAGGTGAAAAGGCTAAGGCTTCTGGCCGTGATGCTAAAATAACTTCTTCATCTTGATATCCGGCATTTCGGCGAACAATGGATTGAGTTTGTACATTTTTCATCAGGCGACCTCTTTTTCAATCGGCATGTCGGTTAATAGATGTTGGCGAGTTGTCATGAGCGGCTGAATGTATTTGCCGAAATTCTCTATACCCATGACGAAATCATCAAACGTCAGCAATACGCCCTCAGTACCGGGGACGGTAGCAATTTGGTCCAGCATGTTGGCAACATTGGCGTAGGAACCCACCAGCGTACCCATATTGATATTAACGGCGGAGGTTGGGTCTGCCATTTGGCGCACGTTAGTGTCAGCACCCGACGTTTTGTCTTTGCTACTTTGATCGGTTAACCAGGCCAGCGCTTCGGTATCAGCTCCTTGTTTATAGCGTTCCCATTTTTCGCGAGCGGCGTCATCACTTTCGTCAGCAATCACCATAAACAGGACGTAGGAGGCGACATGCCGGCCTTCAGCATCGGCGGCACTTTTCATTCGGGCGGCTGTTGTTGCAAATGCCGTAGGTGTATTCACGCCTTTGCCAAAGCAGAAATTGTAATCAGCGTGTTTGGCGGAGAATGCCATGCCTGCGTCGCTTTGCCCGGCGCAGATCACTTTCATTTCTGCCTGCGGGCGCGGGCTGACACGGCAATCATCCATCTGGAAGAATTCCCCCTGCCGATTGCAGTGGCCGGTTCCCCATAAATCGCGTAAGACGTTGACGTATTCCGTCAGATAGTCGTAGCGGCGACTAAAATATTCATCTCCTGGCCACATTCCCATCTGTTCGTATTCTGGTTTTTGCCAGCCGGTGACAACATTAACGCCAAAACGTCCATGAGAAATGGAGTCGATAGTGGCGGCCATACGCGCGACGATAGCCGGCGGCATTACCAGCGTTGCTGCAGTTGCATAGAGTTTGATTTTAGAGGTTACCGCTGCCAGACCTGCCATCAGCGTAAATGACTCCATATTGTGTTCCCAAAATTCGGTTTTGCCACCGAAGCCGCGAAGTTTGATCATCGATAAAGCGAAATCAAACTGATAGTGCTCGGCTCTCTGTACGATGGTTTTATTCAGTTCAAACGTTGGTTGGTACTGTGGCGCGGTAGAGGAAATCAACCAGCCATTATTGCCAATTGGGATGAATACACCGATTTTCATTTCACACCTCATTCAGTATTGCGATGCTATCGACCTGTAGAATGATCTGCGGGCGACAGAAGCTAACGGAAAGATTGCGCAACTTGAGTGCATCCTGCGGGGTCCAAATTGCGTTGCGCTAAATATATGTTTGCAAATGGAGTGCCAATTTTAAAATATCTTTATTTATCAAATTATTATTTATTTTTTTCTTTTTTAAATAGAGTGAATGGTCTATTTCGGACCAAATGGTAAAAACAAATGCACAAAAACTAGGCGGTGTTGAACGTAAATGGTGCGCAATCGCAAATGCACTGCCAAGGTCAGTGGGAATGTAGCGGGGAGATGATTGGCGTGGTGGGCGATCCACGCATTTGTTATGATTTTATTCAGATGATGATTAATGGGGGAGAGGCATTTGACGAGTCAGGCAAGGCGGGGAACAGTCGATTTACATAGTAAAGAGATAGAGTCGAGTCATAAAAAATCGGCGACACGTCGTTCTCGAGCGGTGGCGGCAAAACGTCAGGTTATTATGGCTGCTGCATTAGAATACTTCTCTTTATATGGTATTCATGGCACGCGTTTAGACCAGGTTGCCGAGCGAGCGGATGTATCTAAAACTAATCTTCTTTACTACTTTCCCTCTAAAGAAGCGCTTTATATCGCCGTTTTAAAAGATATTCTTGATGTTTGGCTGGCGCCTTTAAGAGCCTTCCACGCTGACCAACAGCCCCTTGATGCTATCCGTGAATATATTCGGTTGAAATTGGGCGTTTCCCGCGATCACCCACAAGCCTCGCGTTTATTTTGCATGGAAATGCTGCAAGGCGCGGCCCTGTTGAAACAAGAGCTAGGAGGCGATCTTAAACAGCTGGTGGAGGATAAATCAGCTATTATCCGTGGGTGGATTAAGGCGGGATTGATTGCGCCGGTTGAACCATTGCATTTAATTTTTATGCTATGGGCAACCACACAACACTATGCTGATTTCAGTGTGCAAATAGAGGCTATTACTGGCTGTACTCTCGATAATGACGACTTTTTTGAGCAGACAGTGACCACCATTCAGCACATTATTATCGAAGGCTTAACGCTGCGCGATTGAGCGTATCAGCAAAGATAGCGTTGCAAACATCGAGGGAGGTTATGTGTATAAATGGTCACATAAACCTCCCTCGTTTGTCAGTGGGGTTTGTCAAACAACACTAAGCTCGACGGTTTCTGCAGCGAAGCCAGTAACCGATACCTAAAATCACAAACCACAATGGCGTGACCATCAGCGCTTGGCGCGTATCAGGGCGTAAGGTAAGCAGAACTAAAACGCCAGCAAAGAAGGCCAAACATACCCAACACATCACAATCCCCAGCGGCATTTTATAAATAGATGCGGCGTGTAGCTGTGGACGTTTACGACGGTAAACCAAATAAGAGCTGAGGATAATGCTCCAGACAAACATGAACAGGATCGCTGACACCGTGGTTACCATCGTAAAGACGGTAATCACATTAGGGATCAGATAGATCAGGACTACGCCACCGAGTAAACAGATACACGAGAACATCAGGCCATTAGAGGGAACGGCGCGTGATGATAGTTTACCGAATGATTTAGGTGCATTACCTTCTTGTGCCAGACCAAACAGCATGCGGCTGGTAGAGAATACGCCACTGTTCGCTGAAGATGCCGCTGAGGTTAAGACAACAAAGTTGATGATACTTGCCGCGGCAGGTAAACCGGCCAAAACAAACAATTCAACAAATGGGCTCTTGTCGGCAACGACTGAACCCCAAGGCGTAACGGACATAATCATGATCAGTGAAAACACGTAGAACATGATAATACGCAGTGGGATGGCATTGATTGCACGCGGTAAGGATTTGTTAGGATCGCTGGTCTCAGCCGCCGTAGTACCGACGAGTTCAATACCGACAAATGCGAAGATGGCTATCTGGAAACCGGCGAAAAATCCGCTAATTCCTTTCGGGAAGAAGCCGCCATCATTCCATAGATTACTGAAAGAAGCTACGCTGCCGCCAGGCGTCTTGAAGTGGTAAAGCACCATGACTAAGCCCGCAATGATCAGGGCAATAATGGCAACGATTTTAATCATCGCAAACCAAAATTCCATTTCCCCAAACATTTTCACTGTAGCGAGATTAAGACTAAGTAATACTAATACACAAGCAAGTGACGCAACCCAAACCGAAAGGTCAGGGAACCAAAATTGCGCATAGGCACTAATGGCGACGACATCCGCAATACCGGTAACCACCCAGCAAAACCAGTAGGTCCAGCCTGTAAAGTAACCAGCCCAAGGGCCAAGTAAATCGGCAGCAAAGTCACTAAAGGATTTGTATTCCAGGTTCGACAGCAATAGTTCACCCATCGCTCTCATCACGAAGAACAGCATAAAACCGATGATCATATAAACGAAAATGATCGACGGTCCTGCGAGGCTGATCGTTTTACCAGAGCCCATAAATAGGCCGGTACCTATTGCGCCTCCGATGGCGATAAGCTGGATATGCCGGTTAGTGAGGTGACGTCGCAGACTGTCGGTGCCCTCACTACTGTCTGGTGAGGTTTTTGGCTCTTCTTGCATATTTTATCGTTTCCTGTCTGTTTTCATTTGTGGGCTCTATAGCTGGCCCATTTCATTTATCGCGGTATCTGAACGGGAGTACAGCGAATTGATGTAATCATAATGTTAAAAACCGGTTTGATTGCAATCAGTAAAAAGAATTAAATCACAGCGAATGTATAATAATTTTTACATAATAGACAGGTTGAACATTAATTAATCAAATATTGATAAGGTCGGAGGGATAATATCATTTTAAGTTGTGACTAGTATCACAAGAATGAATTGGAGAGAAATATTTTCCAAACGGGTAGAGGTCATTAATGAATCGGCGAATAATTTATTAACCGGGTCATTAGATCCATTGGTTAAGTCACAGGATTTTAATCATTGGTTGGCGTTCGAACATTGCTCAATTCAGCAACGAGTCGATTAATAACGATTCACTCATTAAGCTTTTAATAGCATCATATTTTGCACTTAGCAATCCAGCTATAATAATATCGATAATAACAATATAATTATAATTGTTATTAAATGTAAATTTGATGGGTTTTGTATTTCATTGGCGAACAAATAGAAGACTGTGAATAAAAAGCTATCCAACGATAGTGTAAAGAAAAGATGCCTTATCTCACTAGAGAGACTAGTCAGCTAGAGAGATAAGGCGGCCAAAAGTAGCCTAAGCAACACCAACGTATTAGATATGCATAACGATACGATACGTAGCGTTGTCTGTAAATGAAAAAATCAATTTAAGTGGGATTTTCTTTAGTTAAGTAAGTCGGAGGCGAATGAGGTTATTTTTTTTGTATTATAAACAATGGGTTGGGTTTTATGGCGTGGAGCTTGAGAAGATGCCCCGCAGTAGGATACGGGGCAGGGTATTTATATCTGTCATACTTGGAGTTGCTTCTGCGCTGGCTTTGCTCATTTGTCGCCTCGAGGCAACTCTAATGATTTGGGGTATGTACCTTGGTTATTTGAAGACCATCCCACCATCGATTAGCAACGCTTGACCGGTCATATAATTTGAATCAGGGCCAGCCAGGAAGGAGACACAAGCTGAGACATCTTCAGGTTCCGACAATCTTCCCAGCGTAATATTTTTGGCAAACTCTTTTGTTCCATAACCAACGGGTTGGCCAGCTGCAGCGGAAACTTGGCGATCGATCTCTTCCCACATTGGTGTTTTTACTATACCCGGGCAGTATGCATTAACGGTGATCCCTAGGCTGGCAAGATCGCGAGCAGCTGTTTGCGTAAGACCGCGAACGGCAAACTTACTTGAACTGTATACAGCAAGTTCGGGATTACCTACATGTCCGGCTTGCGAAGAAGCGTTAATGATCTTCCCGCCATGGCCAAGAGATTTAAAGGCTTTTACTGCTGCTTGAATACCCCAGATAACACCTTTCACGTTGATGTTATAAACTTTGTCGACAATTTCTGGGGTGATATCTTCTATCAATGTTGTTGGTGCAATACCCGCATTATTGACGATAACATCGAAGCCACCGAACTGGTTTTTTGTTTCTTCTACTGCAGCAAATACTTGATCACGGTCAGATACGTCAGCGACCAATGCTATCGCTCGCCCGCCGTTATGATTAATTTCTTCCGCAACCTGTTTGGCCGTTTCTCTATTGAAATCTACAACAGCAACCGAGAAGCCATCTTGAGCGAGACGTAAAGCTATCGCTTTGCCTATACCTTGCCCTGCACCTGTGACCAGAGCCACTTTTCCATTAATAGACATAGTTATCCTCTTATTTTAAATAATGCTTACCCAGTTTTTTTTATGAATGCTTGCTAACTACCATAGGCCTAATAATAAGAATTATCCATTAGGTAATCTTTAATAAAATACTTTTAAGCACATTTTGGTAAGAGTAATTAAAACATATAAAAATGAATTAATTTAATGTCGGTATTATTATAATTAGTTAATAAAATTATCGTTTTCATTGCATTAACATATTGCAAACATTAACTCGCAATTATTAACTTCATGGTTGTGTTTTTTGGTAAATTGCCACCGCAATAAAGAACGGTGGCTCATTGTTGGCGTTCATTTATAGTTATCTTTATGATTTATCTATGTTTGGCGTTTTTTGCATCTTCCGCTTCTTGCTTCGCCTGAGCGGCTATTTTCTCAAGTTCTGCTTCGGTTAACTGATCTGCGACTTTACGTAATTCACTTAGGCCATCATTTATATGAACCTTATCCGCTCGCGTTGTGTTGTCTTGATTACTCATTGTATTGCACTCCTATCATGGGATACGAATATCAATAATAGCAGGAATGATATTAATTTATGGTGCAATTAAGGTTTCGTTGTTGAATTGATGATTGAGAGGTGAAGGAAAGCCTGCCGACAACAGGCTTAACAAAAAATTTATTTTAGGTAGCCTGATTTTATTTGGCGCAACGTCTCTTTGAAAATGGCAGTTTGTTGTTCATCTTCAATCTCAGAGGATAATTTTTCCATATTAAGGACAACTTTGCCGGCATCAACCTGACCGATTGCTCTTAATATTAAGGTCAGTGTTGCCTTAAGACAGGCGACTTCTGTTGCCAGGGTTTCAACGTCAGGCTGTGTGGTGAACTCACGTAAACTCATTTTTAACTCCTATCTTGACTGCCGTTAACAGTCGTAAATCATGGTGGCAAAAAATTTTATGCGGATGCTGCGCCCTGCAGATACTACAGGTTAAAGTAGCCGCTATAGTATCACAGTCAAAACTACCGTGGCGAAATCTGGACGGTAAGCTAATACGTCAATTTCTCAATGTACTCGCTTTGAAAATGTACAAACAGAGGCAAGGGAAAGTTCATTATTTAATCCCTTGGGAATATTCTTGGTATTTTTAGCATGTTGTGGATGTTTTGTCGTTTTCAGACGGCAATTCCATTTTTTACCAGTAAAAATGGATGTTTACTTAAGAGACTGTATCATTACTGTTGCACCTTTAGTGCTATGGTATAATTCGCTTTTTAGTTGCAAACCAAGAATTTTTACCCATAATCTGAATGGGTTGGAATTTATATTTTACATTTTTGTCTCTAGGGTTTGTAACCTCAGCGCTTGGTTAAAATCACTACGATGAAGTAAAATAGCATGGTTAAAATAAAAGAATTTCTGCATACCCTAAATAATTGAAGCAGCATCTAGATGGCAAGTGGAGAGGCTTACTCAGGTAAGCGATCGGGCTTAGTGAACAGCGCCAACCAAGATGTAGCGACGAATGTTATGGGTGTATAACGTTGTTATTTATCCACCGTCATGTTTTCTGCATTGGCAGAACGGCCTGTTTTTGCCATCTACTAATTATGCAAACATTGCCCGCAAGCAAGATTTCAAGTGTGTTAGGTTGATGTAAAATATGTAAACTTTTACGTGGCACTTGATAACAATACGGGCATATGACGCACTGAACTTTGGAGATTTCTCTTTGATTAGCGTTCTTCTTGTTGATGACCACGAACTGGTGCGCGCAGGGATTCGACGCATTTTAGAGGATATCAAAGGCATTAAAGTTGTTGGTGAAGCCCAATGCGGCGAAGATGCTGTCAAGTGGTGTCGCAGCAATGACGCCGATATTGTCTTGATGGACATGAATATGCCGGGTATTGGTGGATTAGAAGCAACAAAGAAAATTGTTCGCTTCAAGCCAGATGTGAAAATAATCATGTTGACTATTTATACTGAAAACCCCTTACCAGCCAAAGTTATGCAGGCTGGGGCATCTGGTTATCTTAGTAAAGGCGCTGCACCACAAGAAGTCGTTAACGCGATTCGACTCGTAGATTCTGGCCAGCGTTACATTGCCTCTGATATCGCACAGCAAATGGCACTCAGCCAGATCGAGCCTCAATCAGAAACGCCTTTCGATTCTTTATCAGAGCGCGAACTACAAATCATGCTGATGATAACCAAAGGCCAGAAAGTGAATGAAATTTCTGAGCAACTGAACTTGAGTCCAAAGACAGTTAACAGTTATCGTTATAGAATGTTCACTAAATTAAACATCAGCGGTGACGTAGAATTGACGCATTTAGCAATCCGCCACGGCCTTTACAATGCGGAGACCTTATCTGGCAGTGAATGATGAGCGTTTTGACCCGAAAATCTTTTTAAAAACAGTGACCAGTCAGCCTGGTGTTTACAGGATGTATGACGCATCTGAAACGGTCATCTACGTTGGCAAAGCCAAGGATCTTAAAAAGCGGTTATCAAGCTATTTTCGTGTTCAGGTTTCCAGTCGCAAGACAGAAACGCTGGTCAAAAATATCGCACAAATTGATGTGACCGTTACACATACGGAAACCGAAGCGCTGTTATTAGAGCATAATTACATTAAGCTTTATCAGCCGCGTTATAACGTGTTGTTGCGTGACGATAAGTCTTATCCGCTCATCTTTCTGAGTGCTGATGATCATCCTCGTTTGGCAATCCATCGTGGTGCTAAACACGCCAAAGGTGAATATTTTGGCCCCTTTCCTAATTCATATGCCGTCAGGGAAACATTAACCCTGCTACAAAAACTTTTCCCAATTCGTCAGTGTGAAAACAGCGTTTATCGCAACCGTTCACGTCCTTGCTTGCAATATCAGATAGGCCGTTGCTTAGGGCCTTGTGTTGCTGGTTTAGTGAGCGAAGACGAGTATAAACAGCAGGTTGAGTATGTTCGCCTATTTCTTGCTGGCAAAGATCAGCAAGTTGTTTCTCAACTGGTTGAAAGAATGGAAAAGGCTAGCGGTGAGTTGCGTTTTGAGGACGCTGGACGTTTTCGCGATCAAATTCAGGCTGTACGTCGGGTCACTGAACGCCAGTTTGTCACCGGTGACAGCGAAGATTTGGATGTTATTGGCGTCGCTTTTGAATCAGGCATGGCGTGTTTACATGTTTTATTTATTCGCCAAGGTAAAGTACTAGGTAGCCGCAGCTATTACCCCAAAATTCCTGGTGGCACAGAGTTGGGTGAGGTTGTACAGACTTTTGTGGGCCAGTTTTATCTTCAGGGCAGTCAAGCTCGAACCTTACCAGGCGAAATTCTGCTGGACTTCAATTTGCCAGAGAAAGAACTATTAGCAGAATCTCTTAGTGAGATGGCTGGCCGAAAAGTGCAGATTCAAAGCAAACCTCGTGGCGATCGCGCTCGTTATCTTAAATTGGCTCGTACCAACGCATCAACTGCGTTAACGACAAAATTATCTCAGCAATCTACTATTCATCAGCGTATGGCTGAATTGTCCAAGACATTGAAGCTTTCAGATATCAACCGAATGGAATGTTTTGATATCAGTCATACGATGGGCGAGCAAACCGTGGCATCTTGCGTAGTGTTTGACGCAAATGGGCCGGTTCGCTCAGAGTATCGTCGTTATAATATTACTGGCATCACGCCAGGGGATGATTATGCGGCTATGGCCCAAGTACTCTCTAGGCGCTACGGTAAAGCTCTAGAAGAGCAAAAGATTCCTGATGTGATCTTTATCGACGGCGGTAAAGGGCAACTCGGTATGGCTATCGATGTGTTTAAAGGATTAGACGTTACCTGGGATAAATCTAAACCACTGTTGATAGGTATTGCCAAAGGAGCCGATCGTAAAGCCGGACTTGAGACGCTATTTTTTGTTCCTGAAGGTGAGGGGATTGCTTTGCCATCTGATTCACCTGCGCTGCATGTGATCCAGCACATTCGTGATGATTCTCATAATCATGCGATTACAGGACACCGGCAGCGACGAGCAAAAGTACGCAATACTAGCGCACTAGAGGAAATAGAAGGTGTTGGGCCAAAGCGGCGACAAGTGCTACTTAAATACATGGGGGGCATTCAACCTTTGTTGAATGCCAGTGTTGAGGAGATTGCAAATGTTCCTGGTATTTCGCACGCATTAGCAGAAAAGATCCATAATGCGTTGAAACACTGAGGTCGTTGTAGCAACATACTCATAAATTATACACCTGACAGACAGTTAACGACGCTAATGCAATTTAATATACCGACGTGCCTTACCTTGTTTCGTGTCGCAATGATCCCATTTTTTGTGTTGGCATTTTACTTGCCGTACGAATGGGCACCCATGGCATGCGCGCTTATCTTTGTATTTGCGGCGATTACCGATTGGTTCGATGGTTATCTCGCGCGCCGCCTTAAGCAAACGACGCGTTTTGGCGCGTTTCTTGATCCCGTAGCAGATAAAGTGCTTGTTGCTATTGCCTTAGTGCTAGTAGCAGAACATTTTCATGCTTGGTGGATTACGTTACCGGCTGCCACCATGATTGCGCGAGAAATTATTATCTCAGCGTTGCGTGAATGGATGGCAGAAATCGGTAAACGTAGCAGTGTGGCTGTATCCTGGATTGGCAAAGTCAAAACAACAGCACAAATGTTGTCTCTTTTTGCCCTGTTGTGGCGTCCTAATGATATTGCAGTAGTCGTTGGTGTCATTGCATTGTACGTTGCAGCGGTGTTGACGTTCTGGTCAATGTTCCAATATTTAAGCGCTGCACGCGATGATTTGCTGGAACCTTGATCAAAGTGAGTTAAAAAACGGCAAACGATCTATTTGCGACAATAATTTTATTGACTCATTGTCTCAGGTAAGTAGAATGCAACGCATCGAGAGGCACTGAGGTTTACGCCTTAAGATAAGTAAAAAAATCAGCAAGTTCTGATTAGTGCGGGAATAGCTCAGTTGGTAGAGCACGACCTTGCCAAGGTCGGGGTCGCGAGTTCGAGTCTCGTTTCCCGCTCCAAATTTAGTTAGAAGATAGTAATATCGTCTAATAGTAAGATTAGTAAAGATTTAAGGCGCGTTAACAAAGCGGTTATGTAGCGGATTGCAAATCCGCCTAGTCCGGTTCGACTCCGGAACGCGCCTCCAATTTTCCCGGAGCCCGGGTGGTGGAATCGGTAGACACAAGGGATTTAAAATCCCTCGGCGTTCGCGCTGTACGAGTTCAAGTCTCGTCCCGGGTACCATGGAAAATTGTCTGAATAATCAAAAGCAATAATGTAGTAATGTCGTTATGCCACCTTCGGGTGGTTTTTTTGTTTTTGTACTAATCAACCAAAATTCTATGTTGCTTTGTTCTTGAGCCCGATAATAAATAATGAGGGCCAAGGGAAGAATCATTCTGGTCGCCGTATCCATAGATGATACAACCAGAGACTACACCCATAACCCGCCCACTGACTATAGTGATAATGCAGAATTGACCCTGCTAATTCGACTCTGTAGAGCGAAGTCAGTTCTTCTTAAATCCTGTCTATGGAAGCTTATCTGGATGGGGAAGGTTTTCATCTGCGGGTTATGTGTATTAGGCATGGCTTGGAAATAAAAATAATCAGATTACTCATCAGGCTCGTAATATCTTTGACTAACTTGTTTTTGCTCTTAAAGGGCAATGACTGCTTTAACGTATAAAATAGGTTTCAATTCGCTTAATTGGTATGCAATTATCCTAGTATGATACGCCAAGTAAGGGCGTCTTATCGACTGGATATTCATTTTTTAGATGGAGTTATCAATAGGCTTATTATTACGGCTTTTTTAATACAAAATAGTTTAATTGCTTGATTTTTTTTGAGCGTAGATTACATACAGTAAAATAATAAAAACATTTAATAATTAAGTTGGTTTTTTAATTGAATAAACCCCTTAATTTTAAATAAAATATAAAAGTGAAAACGATATGTATCATAATGATAAAAGAATAAATCTGGATTTAATCAGGGTTTTCTCTATGTTGTTAGTTGTGCTTTTACATGTTTCAGCCGTTTCATTCATGAGGTTTCATACCGCATGGGATGTCGCATTAATATATGATTCCATCTCTAGAGTGTCTGTTCCTCTTTTTTTTATTTTGTCTGGTTATTTGCTATTGGATAAAAAAGAAAGTGTGAGCGTTTTCTTCATTAAAAGAGCATCTAAGATATTTATTCCATTTTTATTTTGGACTGTTTTATATAAATTATATGTGGCTTATTATACGAAAAGTAGCTTTGATTTTAATGTGTTGAATGTTATAACAACACCAGCTTATTATCACCTTTGGTTTTTGTATGCAATAATCATAATGTATTTAATGACGCCAGCACTTAGACTTATTATTAGCAATGGCGATAGTAATATATTTAAGTACATGTTGATTTCATGGTTTTTCGTAGTGTGCGTGTACTCATGCATACTGCAAGTTAATTCCGTTATCTTCAAGCACGGACAGATGTTAGGCGATGGGCATCTAGATACATATATTTATTTGTCAGGATATTATTTTATCGGGGGGGTGATAAAGAAAACGTCTAGCTTGATTTTTAAAAGAAGGGTTTTATTAAATTTATTTCTATTTTCAACACTGCTTACTATACTACTCACATGGGCGACATCGAATTATATTGGCCATCCGACAGAAGTGTTCTTTGTTTACATTTCACCATTGGTTGTTATTGCATCAATATGTTTATTCCTTTGCATGGTGAGTATTGATTTCAATTTCCCAAAAAGAATTAACTTTTTAATATCCAGTATAAGCTCAAAGTGTTTTTGCGTCTACTTAGTACATTTGATTGTTTTAGAAAGTATGGCGAGGTATATAGGATTCGATTTGTGGGGGTGGGATGTTATTTATGTTATACCATTGCTCTCATTATTTTGTTTCTCCATATCATTTATAATCTCTCAAATGGTATCTAAAGTACCATTGCTTAATAGGGTTATTTAGACGTGTTTTATCTTTATACTCATTTTTAAAATACATAATTTTATGTAGAGCTTAATAACTTTTGAAACCATTGCTGTTTTTAACATACAGCAATGGCTCAAATGCCACCTCTATGTAAAAGAGATTGAAGGAAACAAGATTACGGGTATCATCCATGACGTCTTAAATGCTGAGATTGACTTAGCATTACTCTTCCCGAGACATGGAGCATGCTGAGCTCTTCGAGATTGATCGTCCAATCTTTATAATTTTTATTATCAGAAATAACGTGAAGCTCATTTTTGATTTTTTGCAATCTTTTTACGTAAGTATCTCCATTAAAATCAAAAACATAAATTCCATCACCATCAAAATTCCCTACTGAAATATCAACATAAATCAGATCCCCCGGCTCGATCGTTCCTTCCATACTGTCACCGCGAACGTTGATTAATTTGACGACACTAGCAGGTTTCCCACCAAAAATAACTTTCGCATGTTCGTTTGTGTATTCAATTGAACTGATAAGTTCGACAACTTCATGTGAGGTAGCACCGTTGCCAGCACTGGCGGACACATCTAGGATATCAACCCTATACACATTTTTGTCTCCATGGTTAGAAAGCGAATCAACACTGTATTTATGAACAGTGTTTTCTTCCTTGTCGCTAGAGAATAACTCAGCCACTGGAACATTCAAGGCTTCTGCGATTTTTTTTAATGAATTATCGCTGTAACCCTGCTGCCCCCGTTCTAATCTAGACAAATTGCCTACATCTCCACCGATGGCCTGAGCTAACTCAGAAATGGTCATTTTTTTGGCTTTGCGAAGTTCTCTTATCTTGTGTCCTACGCTCATCATAGGTTCCCCCTGTATAGATAATTTGCGAATGATACATTTTTAATGTTTTTAGTACAACTCGTGTTGATTAAATTGCGCTTAAGGCATAATATGCGTCACATACATATTTACAGCAATGAATAACAACTCTATATAAGGTTGATGTGTATAGGTGAATGGAGTGCTAAACAGCGAGAAGACCGAGTAAAGCCACTAATTGCTTGATTCTAAACAAGTTAGTTTAGGCCATTTTTCTTAATGTCATCCAGAGTGGAGCACAAATTAACTACACAAATAATAATCAGGCTAGCGGGGGAAATAATGAAATTAGAAAAAGCGCTAAAAAACTTTAGCCCAAAGAGCCAGATTTACAGTGATTCACCACGTGCAACATCTTCGGATGGATTATCTAGCGCGGATATGATGGCCGGGCTTGGCTACACAGAATCAAAAGCAGCATTCGGAATTGGCGCATTTCTCGGCAAGACCGGCATAAGCAAAGAAGATGCCCATAAAACTGTTGATCGATTGACTCATTTTGCGATGCAGCAATCGCCAAAATACAAACATGTTGGAAAAGTCGCTGGCCGCCGTTTAGCATCCTGTATGGCGATATTAGCTAAGCTTGCATACGAGGAATATAGCAACTCAGCTGCTGCTACAACATCTTGTTCTTGCTGCGCCGGAAAAGGGTCGGTCATCACGACTAAAGATGTGGTGAAATATCCTGGCTACTTTGGCATTAGTGGCGAAGAGAAGATCCCGCCAGTTATTGAACAACAGCAAGTACGTGAAAAGTGTAAATCTTGCAAAGGGAAAGGTGTTATTTCAAATCGTTGTCGCTGTGGGGGGGCAGGGAAAGTACTTGATCGAGAAAAAACCAAGGAAACCGGAACGGCAGTATTAAAAATATGTGAGCGCTGTGCAGGGCGTGGGTACAAACGAATGCCATCTTCAGTCGGTTATTCAGCAATTAAAGCATTGCTTCCTGAACTAACTCAGTCCTCGTGGTCAAGAAACTGGAAACCTCTTTTTGAGATGCTTGTCAGTAAATGCGATCAAGAGGAGAACTATGCTAATGATATATTTGATAAAGTGACCGGTTAAAATTAACGCATTAAAATTATAAATACATTTGCAATATGCATAAACCTGGTTTATTTTAATTCCACAGTGGAATAGTAATAATCTCAATTGTTGCTATATAAAGCCTTGAGGTTTTTAGCCTTAAGGCTTTTTTTGTATTATAGGTTCATGGATTTTTTATCGTCTGTTGTACTCATTATTCTGATTTATCTCAGAGAGTATGTTTATAGGGGGAGTGAAAAAATTAAAAAAAGCATTTGCATTTTGAATAAAACAGGATTAGATTTATCCCATAGTGGCGAAGTTACGAAATTCAAGCCTATTTAATCGAACCTCAATCTTTTACGGTTGAGGTTTTTTTATATGGCTAATAATAGAGTTTTATTTCTTTATCACTGTAATAATTGATTGGTTTTTATAAAAAAGCGAATCTATTGATTAATCTACACCCAATAGGCTTCGAGATGCAGGCGGGCAATAATTTAGAATAGCCAATAACCTTGTAACTTGAAGTAGGGCGGGTATATATCCATTATACTTGACGTAACCTCTTTGTTGACTGCACGTGTTTGCCAAAATCACATATGTAATCCCAGCTCATCGAGAGAACTCGTTTACTCTTTGGCGTAACTTCAATTATTCTTGGTATATTAGATTAACTAACAGATTTATATCTCATTGATTTAATTTTCCGCCTGCGAACGTATTGAGCACTATGAATATATTATCTATCTGCAATGTAATAACATCGCGGCGGTATTCTTTATATCTATAGCACACCCAACTTAGTTGGCGGTGATCGGAATGAAAAATATGCCAGAAAAGGTAAGCACAGCGGGGGCTTATTCAATGTCGGGAATTCTCATCGCACTCGGCAATTGGTTTTCGAATTTAGACTGGGACAAAGTAGCGCTGATTATCGGTATTTTAATCGGTGTCGCCACTTATTTTACCAACCTCTATTTTCAACGCCGACAAACCAAAGCCATTGAAGCTGCTGCATCGTTAGGAAAAACCATTATCCGAGGCGATTAAACATGACGATGTCTGCGGCTTTACGAAAAAAAATTATAAGTGTTGCTGGAGGAGGGGCACTGGCTATTGCCACAGTAATGATACCGACTCTCGAAGGCGTTCGTTATGAACCCTATCGAGATGTCGCGGGTATTTTGACCGTATGTTACGGACATACTGGAAGCGATATTGTTCCCGGTAAACAATATACGGAATCTGAATGTCAAATAATGCTCAATCAAGATCTCAAACCTTTTAGCCTCTCAGTACAACGCTCCGTAAAAGTACCCGCTAGCGAGTATCAAAAAGCGGCGTTGATTACTTTCAGTTATAACGTCGGTATTAGCGCTTTCGAGCACTCATCTTTATTACGAAATCTTAATGCTGGTAACTATCAACAAGCTTGTGATGGTTTAAGGCAATGGGTTTATGCCGGCGGTGTTAAGTGGAAGGGGCTGATAAATCGGCGAGAGGTGGAACGAGAGGTGTGTCTGATGGGAGGAGAATAAATATCAAAATACAGTTTTTTGTCATCACTATTTTGGTTGGTGGTCTGATGTGGTGGATTGAAGGAATGCGTTGGGACGCTGATGTAGCACACCTTCAACTACAGCATAGCGCGGAGATAGCTCAGATTAACCAAGAAAAAATAGCTGAGATTAATGCGGCTAATGCCAGAGTTAACGCTTCGCAACAGGCCGCAGCCGCGCTAGATACCCAGTATACCAAGGAGTTAGCAGATGCTTTGGCAAAAAATGAAAGCCTTAAATCTGATGTTGCCACTGGTGCTCAGCGCATGCGTATCGCCGTCACCAAGCTCGCAAATTGTCACCCCAGTGGAAATGACCATTCCTCAACCCGCGGCTTGGGCGATGCAACCGAAGTCGAACTCACTGCAGAAACTGGACGAAACATTCTCGATATCCGGGCCGGAATCATCAGTGATCAAGCCAAAGTAGATTACTTACAGCACTATGTGAGCGATGTAGTGAAACAGTGCAAGAAATAACTCGGTGTGAACACATCGTTTAATCAATGAGGACGCTATGACAAAACCAGTATTAATGGCTGACTACCACAATGCGGTGTTGTCCGCGTTGCGTGAAATTTCTTGGGTGAAGTCAGCAGAGATCTATCCAGGTAATACGACGACCCTGCAACCTTCTACGGTTTATTTCTCAGTGGAAAATTGGCGCTATTTTGCTAATGCGGATAATCAGTTACAGGTCAAATTTGATGCTAATTTGTTCATTGTAATGAGCCATCAGAATACAGCAGATAGTCAAATTGCTATACGTACAGCAGCGGCTGAGCTTAGCCACTGGGTCGAGGGTCAGCAATTTGGATTAGAAGCTCTGGATTGTGCCGTCTTTACGCAGGCTGGAACTTATGAGTTTACGCCAGCGCAGGATGATTATGTTGTATGGAATATATCATTTAGCCAAGTTGGTGCCTTAGGTACTGATCCCGACGAATCAACAGCCGCACCAATAAAAGATATTTTGCTGGGAAAAGCGCCGGATATTGGTCTATTACACCGTGGTGATTACCAATCAATCTATCAACGTAAAGAGGCCGCTGATGAGTGAGGAAGTATTAGGTGACTTACAGCGTAGATTGGCAAATATGGTGCGCCGCGGCGTTATTCACTCTATCAACAACGGCCCACAACCTGTTTGCAGAGTTGCGCTTGGCGAGATTGTTACTGGGTGGCTTCCCTTGTATCAGACTTATGCTGGCCAGAATCGCGCAGATTCCAATCCTTACATGGTTGGTGATGCGGTGACCGTGTTATCTGAGGCGGGGGATTTGAATAATGGCCGGGTTTTGCCCGGTTGGAATACAGGAAAACTACCCGTTCCTCTTGGTGACGATGGTGAACATATTACCACTTACGGTGACGGCACTGAGGTTCGATATAACCGAAACTCTCATGCGTTAAGGATCAAAATTGCCAATAACGGCACCTATGAAATTATTGGTCAGGGAACGCTACGCGGACCTGTAGAAATTACCGATACGTTAACTGTTCAGGGAGAGACAACGCTCAATTCTCAAACAGCAATCCGAGGCAACTTATCGGTAACAGGCGAAATTTCTGATGGTAAAAGTACCATCGATCGAGTGAGGGAAATTTTCAATAGTCATAACCACGCTGGCGACAGCGGAGGGATAACGGGGAAACCCAACCAACCTATGTAACCCGCTTCGGCGGGTTTTTTTATGTACGGAGTACGGAGAATGTATGACTGAATTACATGGTGTAGAAACAATAGAAATTACATCTGGAACCGTGGCGGTAACGACCATTGGGACTGCAATTATTGGGGTAGTTGGCACGGCGCCCAATGCGTCTAAAGGAAAGGTTGCTAGCGTGACTGCGGGTACGCCATTGCTTGGAAACCAACTGATCTTTAGCGCTAAAAAACCTGGGATACTCGGTAATCAGTACCGTATTTCCGCTGTTGCTGCGATTCCTGATGCGTTGAACCCCGCCAAAGTTGCGACCAGCGCGACATTTTCTGCCGGTGTACTGACTATTACGCTCGGTTGCGATGCACAAGGTGTGGTGAAGGCTACTGCGGCTGAGGTTGCCGGCATCGTTAACGCCTTGACTGAGTCGCAAATTGTTATCACAGCAACGGATGCAACGGGTGTTGTATTGCCATTTAACGTCTCGTTAACAGGTGGCGAAGAAGAGCCATTCCCGCTTAATACGCCTGTTGCCGTGGTAGGAAGTTCACAAATTAAAAAATTGGGTTTGGCTGGGACTCTGGCCGCCACGATTGCCGATATTACCGATCAGACTAATGCGTTGATGGTTGTTGTTCGAGTCGATGCTGATGAGTCGGCGACTAAACAACGTAGCAACATTTTGGCGGGTATCGAGTGCTGGTCCGAGAGTAAATCAGTCACTGGGTATCAGCCGCGTATTCTTATTGCGCCAGGTTTTAGTGAGGATGACGCGGTAGGACACGCCTTGGAAACCTTAGCCAATAAACTACGTGCCGTGGCATATGTCGATTGTGCCTCAATGGCAACGCCGCAAGATGTTGTACAACGTCGGGCGGCATATGGTGCGCGTACTGAACTGTTACGACCGCGTGTTTCGGTTGCCAATAGTCAGGGGGAGATTGAATACCGTCCTTATTCTGGTCGCGCGGCTGGTTTACGTGCGCGTATTGATGTGGAAAAGGGCTGGTGGTGGAGTAAATCCAATCAAAACATCGAAAACATTCTCGGCGTGGAACAGGTTGATGAGTTCATCCTTGGCGATGCAACTTGCCAGGCTAACCTGCTGAATATGGAAAATATTAGCACTATTGTACGTCGTGATGGCTTTAAGCACTGGGGGAACCGACTGTGCAGTTCTGACCCGCAATGGCGTTTTGAGTCGGTACGCCGTACCGCAGACGTGATTGAGGACAGCATTCAAGAAACGGTACTGCAGTATGTTGATCGCCCTCTGGATAAGCAAAATGCTGATGATGTTATCGGCACCATCAATGCTTATATCCGCCAATTAGTAGGGTTGGGCGCTATTTTTGGTGGTAATGCTTGGTTGGACGAAGAACTCAATACCGCTGAATCCATGGCCTCCGGCGTGTTGTATATCAACTACGATTTTGGGCCGAAATCACCAACGGAGCGCATCACTTTGCGTGTTCGTGTCAATAATAACTACGCAGCTGAGGAGATGAGTGCATCATGAGTGGATTAAGCAAATTACGGGCCTGGACATTCTTCGCCAACGGTTTTCGTGTTCAAGGTGCGCATGAATATACGCCGCCAGAATTATCTATTACTAAAGTCGATTTGCGCACCGGTGCACAAGACGCACCCACGCCGGTTGATGATGGGATGGAAGCGCTAACCTGCAAGATTAAATTCTACGGTATTGATCTCGATGTGTTGAGCAACTTCGGTTTTGTGCAGGGTACCAGTCCTCGTTTTATGGCCTATGAAGGCTATTTAAGTAACGGCACTGCGCTGGGGGCGATTGATGAAATTGAAGGTTTCGTGTCGAAAATTACCGCCGATGCTCGCGGAAATAAAAATCTCTCAGAGAGCGCGGTGACAGTCGAAATTGCCGTTCGTTACTACAAGCGTAGCGTTGAAGGTAAAGACTTGTTTGAGATTGACACCGAGCGTTGCATTCGTCGCATTAACGGCCTTGATCAACTCGGCGGCCTGTCTGCAAAAATTCGCCTTTAATTTTAGTTAATTAATCAACGGCCTGCGGGCCGTTTTTTTATGGAGTTTTATAATGTCTTATCCTGGAAGCACGACCACTATTGCACTTTATTCCCCACTGCAATTGGCTGATGGCAGTTTGCTGGAAGAAGTCACCATGCGGGAACCGCTGGTAAGAGACCGTATTGCATTTTCTAAAGCGCGCGGTACCGATGAAGAGAAAGAGGCCAAAATGTTGGCTGATTTATGCAATATCAATGAGTCAGATATGACCATGATCACCACCGCCGATTATTTACAACTGACGGAGGCTTTCCAAGTTTTTATGCTGCCGCCCAAGAAGCGTCCGAAGACGAAATCCAGCAAGGTTTAATGTTGCTGGGTCGACGGCTCTCTTTTTCTATGGCGGATTACCTGAATCTGCCATTTAGTACGTTTCATTCGTTTTTGATAAAGGAAGTGGAGATCATTAACCGTGAGCGAAATAAGTAATGCTTTTAAGTCGATGGATGCTTTTAATGATGGCTTGTCAGAGCGTTTATTCTATTCAACATTAACTATTATTAATAACCAGAAATTCATGCAATCGCAGATTGCACAGTTGGTGAGGATGACCGATATTTTTAGTAAAAGTATTGGTTTACTACGCCCTGCTGCTGTGAAGGCTGAAACCTTAAATAATGACAGTGATAAAAAATCTCACTTATCAAAAAATTCTTTGTTAAATAAATTGTTACCTCAGGAAGGAATGGGGAAGATCTTCTCTAAATCATTATCTTCTCTAGGCATCGCTGCAGAGGTAATTAAACTCGGCAAAGATGCTTTGGAAAAAATGTATGAGATAAATAGTTCGACAGCTGCTTCTGTTGGGTTGGCACGTGGCTATGGTTTGGGTATAGAGACTTGGAATGCTTGGGATTCCCTTGGGAAAAGTTTTGGTTTTGGTGCTGAATATATCGGCGATATCTTTTTGGGGTTTAAGAAATATGCTTGGCAGTTTGATAATCTTGAATATTACCCAGAAAAGCAAAATGCATTAGATACACTGGGAATTAAATTAGATGATTTAACAGGCTCGAGTGACCTAGATAAGTTCAAAATTTTAATTGATAAAATAGTATCATTAAAAGACGATGCCGCAGCATCTCAGATTACCAGTGAATTATTAGGTGGTGATGCGGTTAAACTAGTAAATTATCTGCGATCTACGGGGAATAATTTCACTGAAAATATTGCTGAAGAGCAACGTTATAGTGTTTTATCGCCTCAAGGGGCCGATGGCGCATATCGGTTTAATACAGCAATAGATCATCTATTAACTTTTGGGAATTCTTTCACAACTGAGGCAATGGGGCGTACAGGGGGTTTTATTGCTCCAGTGATTGAAGGCATTTCGCCTAAAAAACCTAAACAACTGTTAACGGAGGAAGAAGAAAGAAGAGAGAAAGGTCTCATATTGCAAATGTATAGTGCTGGACCTGCTAACAAGGAAGAGGCCAAAGAATATGCGCATAGGCACGGGCTTGGCAATTGGTACGACAAAGACGTTGACCAACCGGGAACATTCAAAAAACTATGGGATATGCGCCTAGACGCTATGAAAGTAGATAAGAAATCTGGTGGCTGGTCCTTATCTCCTGAGCTCAAGGACAAGCTTGTAGATGCTATCGATGGTGAGCCTAATAATTTTTCTCTTAAACCAGAAAAAGAAGAGTCTAGTGAACAACAATCCATAACACCGAAAACCAATAATCAACCTAAAGATTATGTGCCATTTTCCACAACATTATCCCAAGCTTCTCCTGAAAATCTAAGACCAATTATCAACGATCAAAGTAACAAATCCGTTGATATTCATATCTATGCGGCAGCAGGGCAGAGTGAGATGGATATTGCTAATAACATCGTCGCCAGGGTAAATGACCTCGATATTTTTAATGGCACTAGTGGCAATAATGCCATGTATGACGTAGCGGTGGCCTAATTATGGGCATACTTAATTCTTTATATGCATGGACTGAAGATAAAGCCGCCGCCGAGGCGGAGTTAGAGCGTGAAAGCGAGCCATTAAGGGTCATGATGATGTTAGGTGACTTTGAGTTTTCAGTAGATAGTGCCACCTATAACTCATTGACTCGTGATGCTTCTTGGCGCTGGAGCGATCAGGAACGTATTGGCAAGCAGAACTTACTGCAATATACCGGCAAAGCGGCTCGTACCGTCAAATTTAGTGGCGATACTCATGCCTTTTTTAGAAACGGTGTGGCTTCAATTGATGCACTTTATGATCTTGCTGACAAAGCAGAGCCACAACAATTGGTGAGCGGAGCCGGTGATGTACTGGGCTGGTGGGTTATCACTGATTTTTCTGATACCACTTCATCATTTCTTCCCGGTGGCGGCGCACGTAAACGATCCTACACAATGACGATAAAACATTATGCAGATGACATATCTCACCCGTGATGGCGATGTCTTAGACGCTATTTGTGCAGCGCAATACGGCGTCGAAAATACGGCTGCAGCTGTAGTTGCTGTACTAGAAGCAAACCGGGGATTAGCAGATAGGGGTGCTGTCTATGATTCTGGACTAAGCATTATTTTGCCAGAGTTCACGCCGCCTACTGTTAATTCCCCACTGCAATTATGGGACTAGGCCATGGAACAACAACATGCGTTGGCCGAATACCGGCCAGAGTTTAGAGTTTGTGCTGAAGGGAAAGATATAACCGAAGCGCTGCAGCAAAATTTAATTGAATTAGTTCTTACTGACCATGGTGGCGAAACCGCCAAGGCGGATGAATTACAAATTACGCTGTTATCTGAATCTCTCAAATTACCGAGTAAAGGTGCCCGTTTAAATATCGGCTTAGGTTTTAACGGTAATATCTTGGATAAAGGCGTATTTGTTGTTAACAATGTTTCAAGCAGCGGGCCGCCTCGCAAGATTGTTATCAACGCCACTGCAGCACCGATGAACGCTCAAAAGCAGAAAGGCAATGTGCAAAGCCAGAAAACGCGCAGTTGGGACAACATTAAACTCGGCGATCTGGTTAAAACAGTAGCAGAAGATAATGGTCTGAAACCCAAGGTGGCACCGCAATTCGTGGATATCGTGATTACGCATCTTGACCAGGTGGCAGAATCTGATGGCAATTTGATGAGCCGTTTGGCGCGTGCGTATAACGCAGTAAGTAAACCTTGTGGTGGCTATTGGCTCTTTCTTGAAAAAGGTGCCTCCACGACGGCCAGTGGCAAAGCCTTACCCAAAGTTCAGGTGGCGCTTTCTGAGGTGTCTACCTGGAGATACAACGAAGGGCAGCGGGGAGCCTCTGTAGGCAAACCTGCAACCAACGGTCAAAAAGCTAAAGGTAAGATTAAGGTTAATTATTTTAATGGCTTTGATGGCAGTGTTAAAACCTGCGAAATAGATCACGATGGGCCCAATATCACCAGTCCTTATATTGTGCCAACCAAAACGCAGGCTGAACATCAGGTGAAATCTAAATCTACCTCCGCTGCACGCATTGAGTGTGATATGAATCTGACGATGCCCTGCCGACCAAAACATATTCCTTTGACTGCTGAATCTCGGGTAAACACGGTTGGCTTTGGTGAAAGAGAAGATAGCGCCTGGCAAATTGAATCTTTGGCTTATACATTAAATAAAAGTGGGTTGAGTATCGCGCTAAAACTTGTTGTTGATATTACCCACAAGCCTAAGCCAGAGGCGTCTTAATTATTAAGATCCTTTCATTGATATTAATTCACAAACTGAACCCGCTATTGCGGGTTTTTTTATGAGGTTTTTATGCATGGCGTAAATATTAAAACAGGTAAAAGACTGTCGGGTGATGATCACCTTAAACAGTCCGTTATTGATATTTTGACGACGCCTAAAAATACGAGAGTGCTACTGCGCGATTATGGCAGTGACCTTCCAGAGCTGGTGGATAGTCCACAAGATCAAAGCAGCCGTGTGCGGATTATTGCCGCTACTTCGTCTGCATTAGCCAAGTGGGAACCACGTCTTAAGCTAAACCGTATTGGGGTGAGTCGTTCGGCAGAGGGTGATTATGTAATCACCATCGAAGGGATCAACACGGAAACGTCCACGCCACTTACTCTTGATGGAATTAAAATATATGGCAACAAGTCTTAGCACCATCAATCTTTCTTCTCTTCCGGTTCCTGACATTATCGATATCCCTGAACCAACGGCGCTCTTTCAAACCTGGCTAACACGTCTGCGTGAGCTCGACACGATCTATGATGCTTTGGTGGAGTCTGACCCGGTATTTAAGCAGGGAGAAGTTAACGCTTACCAAACGACATTACTGATGCAACGGGTTAATGACGCAGTACGTGCCGTGCTGCTATCGAGTGCCACAGGAAACGATCTCAATCAGATAGGCGCTGGCTTCAATGTGCCTCGATTGGTTATTGCACCAGCGCAGCCTGATGCGGTGCCGCCGGTTGATGCTGTTATGGAGTCCGATGATGCCTATCGTGAACGTATTCAGCTTTCTTGGTCACAGCTAAACACTGCCGGTGCGCGCAATGCATATCGTTTCCATGCCCAGTCTGCCGATCCTGATGTGCTCGATGTCGGTGCTTACGGCCCCGAGATCCATAACCGTGCTGGGGAGGTTGATATTTATGTACTTGCTCGTTCCGGAAGTGGCCAAGCATCAGAGGCATTATTGGCAAAAGTTTATGCTGCGCTGAGTGAAGATGAAACTCGGCCTTTAACTGATTATGTTTGGGTACAAAGTGCCGCTCTGACTAATTTCACCGTCGATGCCACGCTGGAAATACCAGACGGTCCTGATGCGCAGACGGTATTAGACCGCGCTAATACTGAGTTAAAAAGCTATTTACAACAGATGCGTCGTGTTGGCGGTATCGTTCCGGTTTCAGGGATTTATCACGCTTTGCATCAATCAGGCGTTAGCCGTGTACACCTGAATCACCCGACATCCGATATCGAAGGCATTGTTGGTGCCGTGCCAAATTGCACGGCTATCAACGTTGGGCGAATAGCGATAGGGGGCATTGATGTTTAAATCTTTGCTGCCGCCAAATGCCATTTCGGCTGAGAAAATGTTAGAGCAGGCCAGCGTTGAGCAGATTCTTTCGATTCCTGTGCCATTACGTGATGTTAAGGACCCAGATCGTTGCCCGGCTCACTTGTTGCCTTGGCTGGCATGGGAATATGCGGTCGATTTTTGGGATCCTGATTGGAGCGAACAGCAAAAACGCCAAGTCATTAAAGACGCCGCTTATGTGCATCAGCATCGAGGTACTGCTGGCGCCGTGCGTCGTGCACTAAGCGCAATTGGTTTTCCTACTACGGTTATTGAATGGTGGGAAGACACACCGCGCTCTGCGCCTTACACCTTTCGCATTCAGGTTTATAGCACCAGCGGAGTTAATGAGGCGGTCTATGAGCAAATCCGTCGGCAAACGGAAAAATCTAAAAATTTACGCAGCGCGCTACGTTCAATTGACGTCATTACCGACATTGGCAGCAGCGGGGCGCTTTATATCAGTGGTGCAGTCACTGCACATATTGACATCGATATTCTAGCAGGAGGCGCATAATGGCCGATAAATACTATAGCATTATCACCAATACTGGGAAGGCTTTAGAAGCAGCAGCCCTTGCCAATGGAACAACGATCACGCTCTCACATTTTGTAGTCGGTGATGGCAGTGGCAAAGAATTAGTCCCTGATGCAACCAGTACCAAACTGGTAAATGAAAAATATCGGCAGAAAATTGCCATGTTATCGGTTTCTCCCGAACAGGCAAATCAACTGATGGCGCAACTGGTTATTCCATCGGAGGTTGGTGGATTTACCGTGCGCGAGATCGGATTGCTGACTGATAAAGGTGAACTCTATGCGCTGGCCAACTGTGCAGCGATAGAAAAACCGGTTGGTGGCATTAATATTTCTATGCAATTTCGTTTGGCGGTTTCAGATACTGCAAATATCACCTTGCAAGTCGCCACCGGTGATGGATTATTCTTGCGAATGGATAGGAACCTATCCGATGTAAAAGATGTATCTACCGCGCGTACTAATTTAGGTCTGAAAACAGCGGCATTGCGTGATGTGGGTACGGATGCTGGGCAAGTTATGCCCGTTGGGGCATTCGGCGTAGGTGGGCAAGCACCGAAATTAAGTAATCCAAGTAACGTTAAATATAGCGGTTTTTTTGGTTATGGTGGAAATACAGATCCAAGTCTGAAAGATTGGGGAAGTGTAATATCAAACTTCTATGGTGAAAGCGGTGAGTATTGTTCACAGTTATATCTTCCATCCGACCAGCGAGAAGCGTTAATTCGATTTATGAAAAATGGTAAGTCAGTTTGGAGTAGCAGACTTTATCATGAAGGGAATAAACCTAGTGCGGCAGATGTCGGAGCATATAGTCAAAAAGAAGCTGATGAGCATTTCTATTCAAAAAATGGTGGGTTAGTAAGTGGTAATGTTGATGCTAATGGATATGTGAAATCAGGAAATGATCTTGTTAGTGGACAGGATATCTGGTCTGGTCGTGATATTTATTCAGCTAGAAATATTGATGCTAGAGGGGGGGTTATACAACTTTCTGGAGATGATCGTAAACACCTTAGAATAATTAATGGCGATGGCACAGTTCGAATGTGGTTTTATAAAGATAAAGGGGGGGATGGTATACATTTAAATAATGGTGATGATGGCGGCGGCGAGTTCGTATTTCAAAAAAATGGTCGCATTGCAATTCCAAATGGAATTGACATGAACGGCGGTGTGCGTATCGAAATTGACGGGAATATTTGGGGAAGCCGCTGGGGTAATAAATGGTTATGGGATGCTATTATTGAACAAGTAAATAGTAGAGCCTCATCAGATTATGTCAATGGCACATTTATAAAAGATTTACGCTTATCAGGTAGAGGAACGATTGTTACTGATGGGCAAATGAATGAAGCACCATTTGGAGCTGTTGTTACCGGTGGCAATGGCAACGAAGGGAACCAAGTAGGGTATATGTATTTCCGCTACTTACAGAAAAATGTAAACAATAATTGGTACACGGTGGCTTACGCATGATAAATAAATATGGAATTTTCAAGTTATATATACCAGCTCCTGAATCGGAAAAAGGGAAGGTTGCGCGTGATATTAATGCATTGTTTATTCAGGATAATGCAGGTAATGACTGGTATGAATTACTTAAGACTTTAGATAAAAAAGCTCTGAAAATAGTTTTCACTGATGATGGTGTGATTCAGTTTGCAAACTACGATGCATCTGCACTGTGGCCTGTTGATTCTTATATCGCAGTAGTTGATAAAAACTCAATTCCTCCTGGGTTTGACGTACCGACAAACGATCTCTCTTGGCAATACATTGATGGGGAGATAGTTCCGCGTGTTTATACTAAAGAAGAACAAATTACCCAAGCGGTACGTAACAAGAATGCAATACTCGATTCAGCGAGGAAAATCATTTCCCCACTGCAAGATGCATTTGATCTGGATATAGCCACTGATGATGAAGTGAAAAAACTTGCTGCGTGGAAGAAATATCGAGTGTTGTTAAATCGGATCGACGTGAATACAGCGCCTGATATTGATTGGCCTAATGCTCCGGAGTAGTTGATCTCTCTGGGCAATGGATACAACTAAATAGTTGAAGGGGCGATAAAAAGAATAAATAGCCCCGAGGGGCATATTTAGCGCTAGTATTCACTGGCGGCTTCAGAATCACTTAATGCCTTGATTGATAGAGGCAAATGATAATTGGGTTGGCTGGTAAAGAATGCTTTTAAAGCCACCCTTTTTTTTCGGTCAATTGAGATTTCTTCCATCGTTTTACGGAAGATACTGTAACGGCCACAGGAAATACAGGTGACATTTACAATTTTCGCAGCCAGGTTGACCGATGTCTTGTTGGTGCTTTGACACAATGGACACTCATCAGGAGTGTTTACCTCGTTAGAACTCATAAAACCTCCGGTTTTATCTTGAGCGTCCGCTAGTATAGCGCAAAAAGACACCGATCGTTTAGTGCTTATTTTTTAGATAGTGATCTCAACAGGTTAAACGGGAACTGCTTAGCACTAGGCGAGTTGTTGATAAATTAGTTACACTACAAGTTAGTCACTGTGCGTCACATCAAGGACCTTTTGAGAAGGCAATGGAAAACAAGCGCGAAGATCGAATTCAAAGACTGCTGTTGGCTTTGAAGAAAAATGACAAGATACATCTTAGAGATGCGGCACAGCTGCTCGAGGTTTCTGAGATGACAATTCGGCGAGATCTTAACGTTGCGCCCGCGCCAATCATTTTGCTTGGTGGCTATATTGTTCTTGACCCTAAGAATAGCCCTGCAACTCACTATTTCTTGAGTGAGCAGAAAATGCGTCAGGTAGCAGAGAAACACTCTCTTGCTCGCGTTGCCGCTGAGCTTATCGAAGATAATGACACTGTTTTTTTCGATTGTGGTACGACAGTACCTTATATCATTGAGAATATCCCTGACGAGCGGGTATTTACCGCAGTGTGTTATTCTTTAAATAGTTTTTTAGCACTGCAAGACAAAGCACACTGTGAGGTGATTCTTTGTGGTGGAGTTTTCAAATCTAGCAATAACATTTTTACTTCACTAAGCGTCGCTAAAGAGCTTGATAACATCCGTCCTAATAAGGCTTTTATCTCCGCTGCTGGCATCAGCCTGGAGTTTGGTGTTACCTGTTTTAACTTTGATGAACTGGCAATGAAACATCAAGCAATAGCACGGTCGCAGCAACTTATTTTAGTTGCTGATAGCAGTAAATTTGATTGCATTCGCCCGGCTGCCATCGCTCCTTTGGCGAGATTTACGACCATCGTCACAGACAAATTGCCGCCACAAAAATACCAAGATTTTTGTCAAACAGAACAAATCCATCTTCTCGCTAATACTCTGTGATTGTGACGACATTTTCTCGTTAATTTGACCAATCAGCTATAACAGTTTGGTTGGTTTTTATCGCTAACTGCTCTACGTTATATAACAGTGTTCATGATAAAATTCAGTTATTGAGTTAAAGCAACGTCTCGACTTTCTTGGAGGTCATAAATGGATGTTATTGAGAGTATCTTAAACAGTGACATTGAGCGGATTAATCGTCTGGAAAACCGTGATGGCAAAGCTAGGATTAATAACGAATTTTTCGTTAATCATCCTTGGCTGTGTCTGGCAATGTTAGTGGGCTATATTGCCGTTGGTGTGGTGATGTATGTGTCGCCTTATATGGGACTAGGATGGTTTGCTGGCTTTACAATCTTTTTGATTTTTATGTCGGCGATGCTGTTGCTTGAAATTAAGCCGACTTATCGTTACGAAGATATCGGCGTGCTGGATCTTCGTGTTTGTTATAACGGCGAATGGTTCTTTAACCGAGAATTATCCGATGAAGCAGTTAAGCGCATTCTTAATGAAAGTCAGGTTAATGAAGAGGTCAAAACAAGGGTTGAGACTATCGTGCGCAACAAAGGCATGATCGATTTTTATGATGTTTATGATCTTGCGCGACAATATCAGCCTTTGAATACTCATTCTTCAGCAGCATAGCAATAAGAGCCTATCCTTTAATTTGCCATGTCAAATTTGGGAAGTGTTATGAATCCTCACGTGCGGTGTGTACGCTGCGGTTTCTGTGCCGACATGTCCGCATCAACTGGGATAGGCTCTAAGTATCAATACACGAAAGATGAGTTAAATAGTCAAAAAAAATTTCCCTTCATGATTTTTCCTCTTCTGCTCTGGTAGACTGATATCAATTGCTATGGTGTAGACAGCGATTGACGAGATCAAAACTGGCTTTGCAGTATCATAAGCATGCTTGCCAAATGAATTCATCTGAATCTAGCCAGCATAGTGTTGCAGAATGCAAAACTGTATTAAGCAAAATAGTACTGACTAAAGTAGTACTAAGCGATACCAGGAGTAAAAGATGAAGTTTTTGCACAATGAGATGGAGTATCGTAACTGGATTATGGAAGATATCTTTCAGGCCAGTGCGGTAGGGGAAAGTGAAGCTTCAATATTTGCCGATCAGGAAATTGAAGATTTCATATTTGATGCCCGTCCTATCGCCTATCCCTGCATCGCCGTGATGATTCAAACTCCTGGGCAACCTGGCGTCTGTGAGCCACGTTTTGTTTATAAAGAGCAGGTTTTTGAATGGGCACATCAGATGGGATTTGGTTTCGATAGCTAGGTTATTACCCTGAGCCTTGGCCCAGGGCACATAAATTACGTCACACGTTCTGACGATCAATTTTCTCTTCGCCCCAGAAAAGATAATCTTCCTTGGTTTTTGCGAACGCAATAGGCAAGACTTCGTCGCTGCCTTCCTCCCAAATTTTTTGAGCCAGCACTTCATCGTTTTTTGCGAGCTCGAAAATCGCCTCAGCAATTTCTTGTGATGTTTCCCGTATCTCAGCCCAAGCTTTAATGTTTGAATCGCTCATATCCTCTCCTTTGTTTTCATCCATTTCTAACTATGGTTCCCAGAATCAGCGGATGCAAATCCTGCGTTGGTTTTTGATGCGATTTGTATTTTCGTGCAGAAAAAGCCATGCGCACTTTAAAATGACGCCTTTTTGATACACTCGTTTATACTTGTTCACTAAACGCTAGCATGAGCAATGTAGCGTGTTCAAAACTAAGGTGACGAGAATGAGCGACGATATTTTTGATTTTGATATAGATGCAGCATTGGAAAAAGCAGAAGAAAAGGCTGCTGAGAAGGCATCTGCCGTTCCTGAAGCAATCAGTGACGAAAGTGATTGCGAAAGCTGCAAAATCTGAGCCGGTCATTGAGCCTGATAATGCTTTGATAAAATGAACCGCTTCGGCGGTTTTTTCTTTTCAATTCTCCATCGTTTACTCACCCCAACTCATTTTTTCTCCTCCTGATAACTCACCTCTATTCATGTTTTCTCCTTATCTCCCATAGCATTAGCTGGTGGCTACAAGTATGACATTTTTGTAGTGAATGTGAGGATATCGTTAACCTGCGTAAATGGGATAAATTCCTATAGAACAAGAGGATAGGTCGAGATAATTTGGCATCACCTGATCGACAGGTCGCGGAGTGCTGTAATGAAAAAACGATTTTTGATTCTCGCTGTTATGCTGGTAATGCCAGCCGTTTCACAGGCTGACGTCGAGATAGGTGTTAATGTTCCGGGAGTGTCGTTGCATATCGGCGATCGCGATACGCGCGGCTATTACTGGGATGGGGGGTACTGGCGCCCGCCGGGTTGGTGGCAACACCATTATCGGGCTAGAGGACATTGGGTTTACTACGAACCTGCGCCCCAGCCTATGTATTGGCATCCCGGATATTGGCGTGAGGGACCTCCCCCAGGTTATTGGCGAGGACCACCTCGTTGGCACGAAGGGCCACCTCCAGGTCGTTGGTAGCGCCAAGCGTCAGTAGAAAGAAGATTTAAGTTTAAACGTATTTTAGTACAGGGTTGGCGGTGGCTATGCACTAGTATCCCCAACGTCAATTCTGTACTTCTTATTGCTCCCGTATTGGTCTCCTTTTTTCCTTCCTTTTCCTTCGATTTTATCTTACCAAAGCTCGATGTCTTTCGTGATGAAACATAGGCCTATTCGAGCGATCAAATAGGCCTATAGATTTAGAAATTTTGTTTTTGAGTCGGCGGGGTAGGGCCACTGCCTTTTGTTTTCTGACGCAGATTCTCCAGCTTACCTGAGAACAAGAAACGTAATAGAGGAATGCGTTTATGGACTTCATACAACAAGAAGGCGATACCAAAGACGAAAATCAATCCTACCCAAAAACCAAGCCAGTCGCTGTGAATACGTGGCGTAATAAATGCACCATAAATTAGCGTCAGTGGATGATGTATCAGGTACACAAACAGCGACGAATTCACCAAGTAAGTGATAAATGGCGATTGAAAGTTGAGCACATAATGACTGAACGAAAACACGACATTAACCATCAGAATACCGAGTAATGCGGTAATGATGGCATCCAACTCCATAGAGTAAAGTTCAGGCGTATTGATGTGCTGATTAATCATATAAGCGACAAATAAGAAGATGCTGACGACACCGGCTGTGGCCGAGGGCCGCAGGAACATCTCTTTTAAACTAGCGAATTTGAACGCGCAGGCGCCAATCAAGAAAAATGGTAGATAAAATAGTGTTTGCATGACGACAAAATTGAAGGCGCCATTTGATAACAATTGCGGAGCGAAAATAAAAAGAAGGCGATTAAATGCAGCGTAAATAAATCCGAAGAGTAAAAACAATACTGAGATTTGTCCTAAAGAGTGTGCTTCTTTAATGTAATTTAACAGACGATTACTCTTGTTTTTCTTAAAAGATTTAAATAAGTAAAAACAGATGCTGGTAAGGATGACGAGCGTTAATAAAAACCATAAGTGGGAGACTAATTCCCATACGGTAATATTTATTTTTTGATAGAGATCCATTGAAGACCAGTTGGAAAATTTATTTGTATAATTTCTCAACAGATAGTATTGGGGGACAGTGATCAATGGAAATGCTGCCACTAGCGGGATCGCAACGCGCTCAAGTCGAACCTTCAGCCAAGCTACGGGCTCATAGCGTTCATAAAGCATATAAGAAAAATAACCTGATATGACAAAAAATACCTGCATGCGAAACGCATGAATCACATCATTGAAAATGGTTAAACCATCTGAAGGGACTGCGCTATTTACCGCCCACTCATGGCTGGAATATATCAGAGAAATATGAAAAGGAATGCCAAGTAGCATTAAATATGCGCGGATTGAGTCTAAAAAAAACTCACGTTGTTTAGTTTGTGGTTTCATAGCGATCCCTTTGAGCAATTTTTTTCTGATTGCACTGCCCTGAATTGGACAGCAATGCGCTCGTTATTGCGTATACTCCATAAATGTCGGGGTGCAACCTACTATAGACTAAGATAACTTTCCATAGCGGGAGTACCCCCGAATTGATATCCTTAAGTTCTTGTGTGCTTAAGCGGTTCATCATGAAGGTGAACCTCGCCTCTCTCACGTTGTCGGACATTCGACTCTTCCTTAAAAAGGAATGAAATGAGTTGAGCACATGTAAAGGAGAGGATGTGCTGGATAAAAATTTTTCCATAGGGCCAGATATGACTAAAGTCCGTTTGCTGAGTGCCGTAGTGTTGATGACCATGTTCTCCTCATCTGCTTGGGCGTTCTCTATTGATGATGTTGCTAAACAAGCCAAAGCGTTAGCCGATAAAGGTTACGAAGCGCCAAAGAGCAACCTGCCGTCACAGTTTCGTGATATGAAATTCGCGGACTATCAACAAATACAATTCAACCATGACAAAGCGTATTGGAAAAATCTGAACACGCCTTTCAAGCTTGAGTTTTATCACCAAGGGATGTATTTCGACACGCCGGTCAAAATCAATGAAGTGACCTCTACCTCTGTGAGCGAAATCAAATACAGCCCTGACTATTTCAATTTCGGTAATGTTAAACACGATGCCGAAACGGTTAAAAACTTAGGCTTTGCCGGTTTCAAGGTGCTTTATCCAATCAATAAAGCAGACAAAAGTGATGAAATTATGAGCGTGCTGGGCGCGAGTTATTTTCGTCTGATTGGCAAAGGCCAGGTTTATGGTCTGTCTGCGCGTGGGCTGGCTATTGATACCGCATTGTCATCCGGTGAAGAGTTCCCACGTTTCCGGGAGTTTTGGATTGAGCGTCCTAATCCTGATGAAAAACACTTAGTCATTTATGCATTGCTTGATTCGCCTCGTGCTACCGGCGCTTACCGTATGGATGTTTATCCTGGTCGTGAAGCTAGCATTGATATCCAGGCAAAAGTATACCTGCGCGATAAAGTCGGCAAATTAGGCTTGGCTCCTTTAACCAGCATGTATTTGTTTGGTCAAAATCAGCCTTCGTCTGTTGTGAACTATCGCCCTGAATTGCATGATTCAGATGGTCTATCAATTCATGCCGGTAACGGTGAATGGATCTGGCGTCCGCTGAATAATCCTAAACATCTGTCTATCAGCACTTTCACAACTGAAAATCCTAAAGGCTTCGGTTTGCTGCAGCGTGGGCGTCAATTCTCACGTTATGAAGACTTAGATAACCGCTATGACCTTCGCCCAAGCGCATGGGTAGAGCCGAAAGGTGATTGGGGTAAAGGTAAAGTTGAGCTGGTTGAAATCCCGACGGCTGATGAAACTAACGATAATATCGTTGCATTCTGGACCCCGGATCAACTGCCAGCAGCTGGCCAACCTATTGATTTGAGCTATCGTATTCGTTTCACACGTGATGAAGACAAATTGCATGGTGCTGATAGCGCTTGGGTTGCACAAACTCTGCGTTCTACTGGCGATGTCACACAGTCGAATCTGGTTCGTGAACAAGATGGCAGCATTGCTTATGTTATTGACTTTGTCGGTCCAGCGCTGAAATCACTGAAAGCTGACACGCCTGTAGCTTCTCAAGTAAGCATTGGTGATAACGGAGAGTTGGTTGCAAATAATGTGCGCTATAATCCAGTCACTAAAGGGTGGCGTTTAACGCTGCGCGTAAAAGTAAAAGATCCTAAGAAGCCGGTTGAGATGCGCGCTTCTTTGGTCAATGGTGATAAAACACTGAGTGAAACCTGGAGCAACCAGCTGCCTGCAAATGAATAAACCAACACATTCTACTCAAGATTATGTGAAGGCATTGCCCCTGACTGAGATTCAGAAAGGGGTAGTATCTCAACAGTTGCCAGATGCTGTTGATGAAGCCTTTACCACAGTGCACCGCCGACTCAGCGGTGCTGCATTGTCGTCGGAAAACACTCAGATTGATGCTGATGCGCCACTTGCTTCTGTCAAAGCGCGTGTTGCTTCTGCCTGGCCCGATGCGATGGAGCACGGCAATCTTGATGCGCAAGATGATGAAGGACGTGCAATTGTTAAAGCAATGCCGCCAGTCAAGCGTTCAAGTATGTTCCCTGAAATTTGGCGTACTAACCCAGTAGGCCGTTTTTGGGACTCGCTAATGGGGCGAAGTGCAATTTCTCGTCGCTATAGCTCTTCGCAAATGCCTGAATCTGAAAAAAGATGGCGTGCTGCGGGCTCCATTCGTCGTTATATCTTGCTCATTTTGATGCTGGTACAAACCGGGATCGCGACGTGGTATATGAAAACGATCCTGCCTTATCAAGGTTGGGCGTTGATTGATCCTGCCGATTTGTGGCAGCAGAATCTGATGCAATCGGTATTGCAGCTACTGCCATATGTGTTGCAGACAGGCATATTGATATTATTTGCTATTTTATTCTGTTGGGTCTCAGCCGGTTTTTGGACAGCGCTGATGGGTTTTTTACAATTGTTGATTGGTCGCGATAAGTACAGTATTACCGCGTCAACAACGGGTAATGAGCCACTCAATCCGAATAACCGCACCGCGCTTATCATGCCAATCTGTAATGAGGATGTAGAACGCGTATTCGCGGGCTTACGTGCGACTTATGAATCGGTAAAAGCTACCGGGCAGTTAGATCAGTTCGATATTTATGTCCTGAGTGACAGCTACGATCCTGATATCTGTGTCGCAGAACAAAAAGCCTGGATGGAAGTGTGCCGCGATGTTGATGGTCATGGCCGTATTTTCTATCGCCGTCGCCGTCGCCGGGTCAAGCGTAAAAGCGGAAACATTGATGACTGGTGCCGCCGTTGGGGTGGGGAATATGCCTATATGGTTATTCTCGATGCCGACAGCGTAATGAGCGGTGAATGTTTGACTGGCTTGGCGCGTCTTATGGATGCTAACCCGAATGCTGGTATCATTCAGTCTGCACCAAAAGCTTCAGGTATGGATACGCTGTATGCGCGATGCCAGCAGTTTGCTACCCGCGTTTATGGTCCGCTCTTTACTGCTGGTTTACATTTTTGGCAGTTGGGTGAGTCGCACTATTGGGGTCATAACGCGATTATCCGCGTGAAGCCGTTTATTGAACACTGTGCGCTGGCGCCATTGCCGGGTGAAGGCTCGTTTGCTGGCTCTATTCTATCCCATGACTTCGTTGAAGCTGCTTTGATGCGTCGTGCGGGATGGGGAGTGTGGATTGCTTATGATCTGCCTGGAAGTTATGAAGAGCTGCCGCCAAACTTGCTTGATGAGCTCAAACGTGACCGACGCTGGTGCCACGGTAACTTGATGAACTTCCGTCTGTTCCTGGTAAAAGGTATGCACCCGGTTCACCGTGCTGTATTCCTGACGGGCGTTATGTCTTATTTGTCTGCGCCGCTGTGGTTTATGTTCTTGGCCCTTTCAACGGCGTTACAAGTTGTTCATACGCTTATGGAGCCGCAATACTTCTTGCAGCCTAGACAGTTGTTCCCAGTTTGGCCGCAATGGCGACCAGAACTAGCGATTGCGTTATTCTCCACAACTCTGGTGCTGTTGTTCCTGCCGAAACTACTGAGTATCGTGCTCATCATGGCTCAGGGAGCTAAGCAATATGGCGGTAATATTCGTCTATTCTTCTCCATGTTGCTTGAGATGCTGTTCTCTGTATTGTTGGCACCAGTTCGTATGTTGTTCCACACGGTATTTGTGGTCAGCGCATTCCTTGGATGGGAAGCTGTGTGGAATTCACCGCAGCGTGATGATGATGATACCCCTTGGGGCGAGGCATTTAGACGTCACGGTTCACAATTGTTGTTAGGTCTAGTGTGGGCTGGTGGTATGGGCTTCCTGGATTTACGTTTCTTGTGGTGGCTATCACCGATTGTGTTCTCGTTGATCTTGTCTCCGATCGTTTCTGTGCTGTCGAGCCGTGCAACGCTGGGACTGAAAAGTAAAAGAGCGAAGCTGTTCTTGATCCCAGAAGAGTACGATCCGCCGCGTGAGTTGGTGGCGACTGAGGAATATCTTCAGTTAAACCGTGAACGTGCGTTGAAAAATGGCTTTATGCACGCCGTGTTTGATCCATCGTTCAATGCGTTAGCTTCTGCGATGGCAACCTCTCGTCACTTGTTACGTGACAGTATTGAACGTGGCCGTCAGCAACTGTTAGAGAAAGCGTTGCAAGCTGGCCCTAATAAGCTTAGCAAAGCAGAACGTTTGGTATTACTGGGAGACCCAGTCGTGATGGCTCGCTTGCATTCAGCGGTGTGGACCCAACCAGCACAGCAAGAGTGGGAGTCTTATTACAAGACCTTGCCGCGTAATGCGGAAGCGTTCCCAGAAACACAAACGTTGGAAACTCATCGCGCCTAATTGAGATGTGATGAATACCTGCGTTAATATTTAGAGCAAGGGCAGTGTGCATAATGCAGACTGCCCTTTTTGTTATGTAAGTATTTGGCACGTGGATAGATGGCTAAAATCATAGGTTGGCGAGATATGAAGGTATCTGTAGTCTTAAGATATGCATTATTACTAGGCTGGCTGATGTTGCTATGCGGTTGCGGCAGTATTATTAGCCGTGCAGTACCAGGTCAAGGCCACGGCAATCAATATTACCCGGGAGTGCAGTGGGATTTACGTGATGGTCCCTGGCGTTTTATTACGGTAATTGATCTGCCACTGTCGATGATTGTTGATACTTTTATGCTGCCCATTGATGCTAAACATGGCCCTTATGATTGAGTGATGCTGCGGCGTGTTTTGTGCCCATACCGAAATTCCTAATTATCTTGTTTTTTTACTCATAACGTATGGAGAGCAATCGTGATAGCTCGCGATACCATAATACGGATAGCTAGACCAACAGATAACCTGCAAGAAATTGGGCGGATGTACTGCCTGGGATTAGGGTTTGAGTTACTTGGTGAGTTTAGCGATCATCAGGGTTTTTCGGGCCAAATTATCGGCCATCCTCGTCACTCTTATCATCTCGAATTTACACATCATATAGGCACACAAGTTGGGCAAGCGCCAACGCAAGACAACCTGCTGGTGTTCTATATCCCTGAATTAGAGATCTGGCAACACCAGTGTCAGCAGATGCTAGAAGCCGGTTTTAAACTCGTCTGTTCCTACAATCCATATTGGGATGCAGTAGGAAAGACGTTTGAAGATGCGGACGGATATCGTGTGGTGTTGCAACAGCGTGCCTGGCAAGTCTGAGACAGGTCTCTATGTCATTTTGCAGTGGCTTGTCGGCGTCTTGGTCGCTGGAAACACCAATATGAATAGAGTGCATTAAAAAGCACCACTGCTGCAGTCACGCAAAATACCGCTCTAAATCCATAGCTGGCTGAGACGAAAGCTCCAAGTAATGGCCCAGATACGTTGCCTATATCACGAAATGACTGGTTATAGCTGAATACACGGCCCGCTACCTGATTACTGCAATTATAGAACAGCAGAGTCTGTACCGCAGGAAGCAGCGCGCCGTCCGCGGCACCCAATAAAAATCTTAAAATACCTAATTGCAGCGGGTTTTGCACAAATGCCATCGGAATTAACAACAGCGCGGATACTGCCATCATTGCGACTAAAATTCGTTCAGGGCCAATCCTATCGCCTAATTTTCCAAGTCTAGGCGCACTTATCAACGCAGCCATGCCAGGTGCTGAAGCGATCATTCCGCTAATAAATGCCAGGCTCTGGGTATGACCTGCTAATTCGCGCACATATAAGGTGAGAATTGGCGAGATTGAACCGGTAGCAACCTGGATAATCATTGACGAGACAAATAAGCAGAGGACTAATTTAGGATTTTTGAGTGAAGCGAAGACCTCTTTTCTATGCAGCAGATCTTTTTTCTGTACCGGTACAAATTGCTCCCTGACAAAATAAAGCGTCATTAAAAAGCATATAAACAACACGCCTGCGGTAATGAAAAATACGCTTCGTAGTCCGTAATTATCCGCGAGTATCCCACCAATCAAGGGACCAATAAGCGCACCGCTCACGCCCCCGGTTGATAGTGTGCCCAATGCCCATCCGCTTTTATTGCGAGGGATTTGGGTAGCGATCAAGGCGTTGGCATTAGGGATAAACCCTCCCAACGTACCCAGTAACGCGCGTAAAATTAGTAATTGCCAAATATTCTGCGCCACGCCCATTAATGCCATCGCCACAGCCATACCCAGTGCGGAACGCAATAGCATTATCTTACGACCTTTACGGTCGGCTAATCCTCCCCAAAATGGAGAAGCGACAGCTGAAAATAAAAAAGTAATGCTGAAGACTAAACCTGACCACATATTCAACGATTGATGACCAGTGACACCCAATGATTCTACATATAGCGGGAGAAAGGGCATGATCAGGCTGAATGCGGAACCTGTCAGGAAACATCCAATCCACACAACAAAAAGATTACGTTTCCAATTGATAGGAGCTGGTGAAGTGACCGATTCAGATGGCGAAGTCATAAATTACCGCTGGATGATGCCGAAACCGACAGATTTGTGAATTTAACAAAAAATTAATATGCGCCTGTTTATCATGCAATTCAATGATCTTATTCATCTATTTTAGAAATTAATTATATTGCGGTTTATTTTAGTTAGGTGAGGAAACACTGCGGGAAGTGAACCGGGTAGGGGACTTGCTACCCGGTTTATCTGGTAAGAATAGTAAGAGAGAAAGAACGGAGCGCAAATGGGTAATCAATGAGCACGAAATGTACTCAATAGAGAGATGGCTCGCCCTCAGGCCGTGTTTTGAAACGGCGATGCAGCCACATATATTGTTCTGGTGCCAGGCGTATTTCGCTTTCAACCACTTTGTTCATATAGGCAGCAGCAACAACTTCATCGTTTATCGGGAAATCCTCTACCGCTGGATGTAACAGCAACTCATACCCCTTGCCAGCCGGTAAGCGGCGCGGAGTGAAAGGTATAATCGCTGGTTTGCCCATTCGGGCTAATAAATAGGTGCCTGTCGTCGTTGCCGCTTTATCAACAGCAAAGAAGGGGACAAACACGCTACTACGCGGGCCGTAATCATGATCGGGCGCATACCAGATAATTTCACCTTGCTTAAGGTTACGAATCATCCCCTTGAGGTCTCGGCGATCAATCATTGCCTTATTAGAACGCATACGACCTTTGGTCTGAATCCAATCCATCAACTTGTTATCATGTGGGCGGTAAACACCTACCCCTGGATTGTGGATACCAAAGATACGAGCGCCTAATTCCAGCGTAAGAAAATGCACGCCGATCAGCAAAACACCTTGTTGGTTGTCGCGTGCGTGCGCGATATGCTCGAGCCCACTGACTTTAAACCAACGTTCAATACGCCAATCTGGCCAGAACCAGGCCATGCCGGTTTCAAATAAACCCATACCAACTGATTCAAAATTCTCTAACACCAGTTGTTCACGTTGCGCCGGCGTCATATCAGGAAAACAAAGTTCTATATTTCTGTGCGCGATGGCAGAACGTCGTTTAAGAAAGCGCTTAGAAAAACGGCCCAACGCACAGCCCATACGATAAATAATTGGATAAGGGAGCAGAACTAATAGATAAAGAATGCCCAGACCAATCCAAGTAGGCCAATAACGGGGATGTAATAATGAACGGTTAAAGGTCGGTACCTGAGTCATAAAATCTCTGCGTCACAGTTTAGAAGTCAAAAAATAAGCACTGTCTTGTGCAGAAGCTTTTCCCCTCAAGCTTGTCTTAATAATACGATAAGCCTGTGGGTTGGATGCGACATAACAGTAAAGCCATTTATTGTTGCACTTTTTTTGTTGCAGGTGAAAACGCACAGCATTAAAACCTAAATTATTACTGGCTCATGTCTAAACTTAGTACGGATTGCACGAAATTTCCTCAAAATGTTAAGGGGCGTGCGAGCGGCTAAGCCAATGAATATTGATAGAGAACCGAATTTTGTCAAATGCTATAGAAAGTATATAGCAGTGATTATGAAAATTATCGCGCTTTTAACCAAATACATACTGCTTGACGTTTTCCGCTGTATAAGCCCTCGCCTTTGCACTGACAGCACCCGTTTCGACTTTTATCATTTGATAACTTTAAGTATGATAGCGCCGCAATTTTATTGCAGCTTTACGTCGCGTTGGGCCACCGACGCGGATAGATTGATATCACCCTAATGAAATATAGGAAAGTACACCATGCCAGTGTTACATAACCGAATTTCTAATGAGGAACTGAAGGCACGCATGCTGGCCGAGACTGAGCCGCGTACCACCGTTTCTTTTTATAAATACTTTACTATTGAAGACCCTAAAGTTTTTCGTGACCAACTCTATGTCAATCTGGTCAAACTGAATGTTTTCGGGCGTATCTATGTGGCTCATGAAGGTATTAACGCACAAATTAGCGTTCCACAGAGTCAGTTCGAAGCCTTTAAACAACAGCTCTTTTCAAGTCATCCAGCGCTTGATCAAATACGGCTGAATATTGCCTTAGAAGATGACGGTAAGTCTTTCTGGGTGCTGCGTCTAAAAGTGCGTGACCGTATTGTAGCCGATGGAATTGATGATAAGACCTTTGATCCCTCTCAAATTGGTGAGTATCTGAAGGCTGAACAAGTCAATGCGATGATCGATGACCCTGATACGTTATTCGTTGATATGCGCAATCACTACGAATACGAAGTTGGGCATTTCGATCGCGCGATCGAGGTTCCATCGGATACCTTCCGCGATCAACTGCCAATGGCCGTTGAGATGCTCAAAGAAGATAAAGATAAAAAAATCGTGATGTATTGCACAGGGGGCATTCGCTGCGAAAAAGCTAGCGCCTACATGCTACACAACGGTTTTAAAAATATTTATCACGTTGAAGGCGGGATCATTGAATATGCTCGTCGCGCTAAGGAGCAAGGGCTTCCTGTTAAATTCAAAGGGAAAAACTTTGTATTTGATGAGCGTATGGGAGAACGCATCTCTGATGATGTGATAGCCACCTGCCACCAGTGTGGCGCACCTTGTGACAATCATACCAACTGTCATAACGATGGCTGCCATCTGTTGTTCATCCAGTGTCCAACGTGTGCGGCTAAATTTGATAATTGCTGTAGTGAGATTTGTCAGGCCGAGTTAAAGCTTCCTCGTGAAGAGCAGCGAGCTCGTCGGGCGGGAAGAGAAAACGGTATTAAAGTCTTCAACAAGTCGAAAGGACTGTTACAGACAACAATGCATATTCCAGCACCAACTGATAACACTGATCCTACGTAATACAATTATCCCGCCTGTAAAAATACAGGCGGGATATGTTTATGCAGAGCGATGTTTATAGAGTATTCGTCTCTAACTACTTCTGTTGTACGCCTTCCACGGCCAGAATCAGCTCAACTTCTTGTGACGCAGGGCCAAGATCGGCTTTGATGTCGTAATCTTTCAGCTTGAAATGACCCGTTGCTTCAAAGCCTGCACGATAGCCACCCCATGGATCTTTACCCTGTCCAGTCAGTTTTGCTTGTAACGTAAGTGGCTTAGTGACGCCATTTAACGTGAAATCACCCGTTACTTCCAAATGATCGGCTTCTTGTTTCACTGAAGTAGAGGTGAAGGTTGCCTGAGGATGTTTCGTCACATTAAGATAATCGGCACCGCGAAGATGCTTATCACGTTCAGCATGATTAGTATCTACGCTGGTGGTATTGATCGTAACGCTTACTTTATCAGCAGCAGGATCTTTTTCATCGAAAGCAAAGTTGCCATCAAAATCACGGAAGCTGCCGTATAACCAGCTATAGCCAAGGTGTTTGATACGGAATTCAATAAAGGCGTGCTGTCCTTCTTTATCAATTTTGTATTCTGCGGCAGTGGCGGAACCTGCGGCAAATAGCAAAGTTGATAATGCCAGGCCCAGAGTGGTTTTTTTTAACATGCTTATTCTCCATTTATAATATGGGTTTTAGTCGATCGTCCTAACATCCGTTTTAACGTATCATCACGGTCAATAAAATGATGTTTCAGTGCAGCGAGAGCATGCAAAACTGAAAGAATCACCAAGCCCCAAGCGAACCAAAGGTGAATGGTTCCTGCAATGTCTGCTTGTTGTTCTATACCACTTAATGTTGCTGGAATACTAAACCAACCAAAGACACTGATAGCCTGTCCTTCAGCAGTAGAAATTAGATAGCCACTGATGAGAATCGTAAACAAACCAATAAATAACAGCACATGTGCAAACCAGGCACCAAGTCGCGTTAATTGACTATTGTTATCCAGAGGCTTTGGTGGAGGAGATATAAAGCGCCATATAAGGCGGACAATCATCAATGCAAAGACTAGTATGCCAATACTTTTATGCAATTCTGGGGCCTGGTGATACCAAGTATCGTAATAGCCTAAACCGACCATCCATAACCCTAGCCCAAATAAACCGTATACGGCGAGCGCCACTAACCAGTGAATAGATATAGATATTCGACCAAAGCTCTTTGTTGTATTTTTCCAACGCATGACTTATTCCATATTTCAATGAGTCGCATTTTTTCAAATATATACACTTTGAAATATTCTGGCAACATTTAACGCATGGTGATTAGTTAATTACGGGATGTTTTGTTTTTATTTTCTTTAATGGTATGATTTATATGGATTATTTTGTTTTCTTTGGATTGAGTGAGTTGCGTTTAATTGAGAGGATTGCCGCTTCTATTTATTATATTTTTGTAAATTTATGCCAAAGAATGTCATCACCTCTCAAAAAAGATATAACATATATTAAATGATAATATTCATCATTAATAATGCATAAATTAATTTTTCGGTATGAATGGATTAAAGATAAATAAAGAAGATAAACCATCAGCAAGACTTGGGCTGATGGTTAGATAGATGGTTTGGGTAGACAGATTCAATCTGCAGTCGGCTAATTTATACTTAAGCTAAGAATGTCAGATTTTGTTTGCCTGCTTAGCGGTAATGTTGCTTTTCTGTTAATTGGCCAATATAAGTATTTTATTAAGTTATATACGAAACAGAACTCTAAACGATTATGTACTTTCATCTTTTGGGTTATATGACGTTTATGAACGTAAACTGTTCGACTACTAATATTCAGCTTTTTAGCAATACGATAATTCGGCATTTCTGCCATCCAGTAATTCATCACTAAAGTTTCTTGATCTGTCAGGGCTGAACTTGGCATTGTGGACTGATGTTCGAGAAAAACACTAGCTGGGGAACGAATGATATCTTTTAGAACAGGGGTAACGGCATGCTTGTTGAGAATGAAAAAATTATCAGATACCAAAATTGGTGCTGTACTTTCAGGATATGAAGAGTCCATATAGCAAAAAATCGTACAACTATGCCTAAGTTCAAGAAGCTCTCTTAGGGAAGGGTCAACATCTGCGATGTGGCAGTATTGGCTGACATTAACAAAGGCGATATCGGGTTTAAATTCTTCAACAGAGGAGAGTGCATTTTCGATGCTGTCAAAATCATGTATCTCAATGTTTTGATCCGCGGTTAAAAAAGCATATATTCCTAACCGCGTAAAGGTACAGGGTTCAATAATTAATAGCTTCATACTATACTTCCTTGTTGTTATAAATGCTTGTATTTATAAATACTTATAGTCATAAATGTTTGCTACTATAAGCGTTTAACGTTACAGGCTATCATCACTATAAGTACATTTTAGAAACCACTCCTGTGCTTTCTAATTCTAAAGATAATTATTTATGAGTAATGGTGTCAATAGATAAAACGGCCATTTTACTTTTATTGATAAAATATAACTCTACCTAAAATGGGTGGGTGTTATATGTTCGCCGAAAAATAATGGCGAACATTCATAATTTTATATCAGCACTGTTTAATTAAAACGCTGCAAAGCAAAGGGAGTGAGATCAAAATCTATTGATTTATTTTGTGAAAATAACGTCACAATCTCACCTAATACGCTGGCAAATTTAAAACCATGTCCACTTAAGCCACTTATTACTAATGTATTAGTATGTTGTGGTAATTGGTCAATAATGAAATCTTCATCGGCCGTCATATCGTAGGTACAGGCTTTACCTTCTAAACAGACACCAACGCCAGGTAAAAATTCGCGCAGAAAACCGAATACTTCTGTGCCATCTTCTTTGATTGTGCCAAAGGCGGTTCTCTGTTCCGGTGAATCGATATTTTGGCCACCGTTATGTTTGCCCAATTTCAATGCATCTTTGACGGCAGGGAAACCGTAAAACTGATCGCCCGTTAAAGTTTGCATTGTAAAGCCTGGGAAAGAATTTTCTTCACTAAAACGGCCGTCGGCATGATGCCAGGAAAACACTTTACGCATTGGCGTCATAGGTAATGATGGTATGAATTTTTTAACCCATGTTCCTGCTGTCAGAGCAAGTTTAGGTGCCCGGTATTGTCCTTCATGAGTGGTAACGACAGCAATATCACCTTCATAGTGAATTGATTCTACAGGACAATTAAACAGCTGAGCGCAACCTGCTTCGCGCGCTAATCGTATATAGGCGCTTACGGCTTTCTCACACTGTAGATAACCTGAATTTGGTTCAAAAACGCCACAATATTTTTCAGAAATATTTATTTGTGGCCATTTTTGTTTAATCTGTTCAGCACTTAAGTTTTCAGTACGTAAATTAAATTTGGTGGCGCTCGCTTTAACATTCTCGATAAATGCTGAGCCTTCAGGCGCAATATTAATCACGCCGCATTTATGGAAAATTTTTTCACCGGATAGTTCGGCTAACTCATCCCATAGTTGCTGGGCACGTAGCACCATAGGAACATAGCGAACACCTTCACCATACGCGTGGCGAATCAATCGGGTTTCACCATGATGGCTACCAGATTGGTGAGGCGGCATTGCGCTGTCAATCATCAGCACATTAAGTCCTGCCTTAGTGGCGTAATATCCTGCTGCAGAACCGACAGAACCACTGCCAACTACGATTAAATCATAATCCATACTTACTGGTTCCCCTGAATAAATTGAGCAATATAAGACACTCGCCATCATAGAGAGTTTATGTGCCATAAGGCAAGTTGGCGCAGGGGAGGGCATAAAAAAAGCACCTGTTGTTCAACAGGTGCTTTAGGCTACTTTGGGAGGGTTAATGTTTTCTATGGTCAATATATTGCAACTCAGTGGATTCTATTTTTTCAATGCCAGCTTCAAGAATATTTATAAGTTGTCTTGCTACGTCGGTAGTTAACCATAAGGTTCTGTCTACCTGTGCATCTTCCGGCGGCTGATCTTTAGAAGACAGGTAATGAAGACGTATCATCATTGCATCATAAGCGTCGACGGTACTGATATCCCAACCAACAAGTGGGTGTGTCTGAATAACTTCATCATTTCTGTCCATACTAGACCCCTTATTTTGTAGTAACTTTCTAGAGTAACTAACGAGGATCATTGCGGCTCACAATTTGGTGAACATTTTCAGTATAATCATTTACTCGATTATGTGGATATAAATACGAAATTTAGTTGTAACTATGTATCTCAGCACAATACTTGGTCACTGCTATTCCCGCCATATTTGAAGTTGCCTTGCAGTTACTTATCCGAATCACTCACTGCAGCAAGCTCATCGGGACACGTTCCTTTGCGGCCTTAAGGTAACGCCAATTATTTTGGGTATATATTGATAACAAAAATTAGGAGAGAAAAGAGAAGTGCAGTAACTAAAAAAGCCGGACAGCGACGCCCGGCGAAAGGAAAAACAGCTGGCTGATTAGGCCTGATTATTATTAATACGCATAAAATCTAGTCAGCACTGAACCAGTCGTCGGCACTTTCCCAGGTTTCTTGTAAAATTTCTTCAATTCGGTCTTTATCTGTTTTTGCACCACCCATCACCGAAAGGTTATTAGTGCTGGCATATCGGACATGGACCGAATGACTGTTATCAGTAAATTCTCGATCGATTCGTTTCAATAATTCACCAGAAAGTGCCTCAAGGGCGCCGTTTGGTAAAGGTTTTGTTTTATCGATAGTGACTTCAATACGCATAGCCGCTCCCGTCAATAATATACTGTGAATATATACAGGTTTCTGAGCCTTAGCAAGATAATGCGTAAGAATCAGGAGAAAGGCTAATCACCTTTCTCCCTTGAATCAACAGGCTGTCACTTTCCAGTTGAGGGTTTGTCCCGCTAGGAATGGAATCACTGTCTCGCTGCCATAAGGAATAGACTCAGGTTGAGTGACCTGCGTGCGAGTCAGTTCAATAAAGTCCTCATTGATTGGCAGGCCGTAGAAGCGTGGGCCATTCAGAGAACAGAAAGCCTCTAGGTGTTGTAAGGCGTCCATTTCTTCAAATACTGTCGCATAAGCCGGGATCGCCAGCGGTGCATTAAAGCAACCGGCACAACCACAACTCGACTCTTTGCGGTCTTTGGTATGAGGGGCCGAGTCTGTACCGAGGAAGAAACGATCGGCACCGCTGGCAATCACATCTCTCAACGCTTGCTGGTGCACATTACGTTTAAGAATTGGCAAACAGAACAGATGCGGACGAACACCACCGACTAACATGTGATTGCGGTTAAACATCAAATGCTGAGGCGTGATAGTCGCGCCAAGAAAACGATTGCCTGCCAGCACGTACTGGGCTGCTTCTTTCGTTGTGATGTGCTCGAAAACAATTTTTAGCTCTGGGAAATGGCGGCGAATTGGTTCCATCACTTCGTCTATAAAACGAGCTTCGCGGTCGAAAATATCAACATCAGCATGGGTGACTTCGCCGTGGATCAGCAGTGGCATACCAATTTTCTGCATTCTCTCCAAAACGGGGTAGATCGCAGGTACGTTGCTCACACCGTGGCTAGAATTGGTCGTTGCATTGGCCGGGTATAACTTGGCTGCAGTAAACACGCCTTGCTCAAAGCCACGAGCCAACTCATCGGGATCGAGTGTATCGGTTAAATAGCAAGTTAGTAGCGGGGTAAAACGGTGACCGGCCGGGATGGCATCAATAATACGCTGACGATAGGCAATAGCAGCATCGACGGTGGTTATTGGTGGCGTTAAATTTGGCATCACAATCGCGCGTGCAAAGACTTCGCTGGTGAAGGGCAACACGGTTTTGAGCATATCATCATCACGAAAATGGATATGCCAATCATCAGGGCGGCGAATTTTTAAAACTTGTGGTACTGCGGTCATGAGAAAAACTCCGGCATCGAGAGACAAGGCGTACAAATCAGGTGCAGTAATGGGAGCATTATCGGCGGGGGGTAAGAATAAGCGTAAAATGCGTCGGATGCATCCGTTTGTTGCGTTAAGCGTGAAATCAATGGCGTAATAGGGCAGTAGCTATAACGAGTTGCGCTATGACAATGCCGCCTGTTCTGGTTTGGCTTGCTCTGACGATACATTCATCATTTAGGAGTTATATATGGAAATCAGGATCCTTGCCCCATTTACGGTAAAACCGGAGTATGTCGAGGCATTGAAACAACCACTGAACGATGTCATTTCGGCGAGTCGAAAAGAGCCTGGATGTTTACAGTATGATTTGCAGCTTGAAATTGGCAGCAGCAACTCTTTTGTTTTCTTTGAACGTTGGCGTTCACAAGAGGATATCGATTTACATGAGAAGAGCGCTCATTTTCAACAGTTTATCGCGGCGCTTGAGGGTAAAATCGAGCATATAGAGATTAAAAAATTGAAGCTGATTGTTTAATCATCAACTTTGTCCGCCGATCTTTTCTTGTAACCATAAAAAAACCCGCCATGTTCAGCGGGTTTTTTGTTCCCCAAGTCTAGGCGCTTGGGGGATATTGCATGCTGTTATTCAGGCATCACCGGCCTGGTCGCTGGCGCTGTTGCTGTGCTAGCGGCTGAATGGCCACCTGCTGCACCTTTGCCGTCAAAGTCAAACGCTGGGCGAACCCAATCACTTTGTACGACTGACGATTCAGTATAAGCAGGCGCTGGTGCTTTAGTCATTGGCGCAGTGGCGTGGTGCTTAAAGCGTGCCTCTGTAGCAGGTGCTAAAGATTCAGCTTTAGCCACAACAGGCGCTGATTGCTCTACTTGTACAGCAGATTCAACGACAGGCGCTTGTTCAACGGTAGCCGTTGCTGTAGCCGTATGTTCTGATTTAGGAACTGCAGCCGGTGCCTGAACGACAACGGCTGGCTCTACAGCTACTGGTTCTACAACAGCCGCTTCTACAACAACCGGCTCAGCAGTAACTGGTTCAGCAACTACTGGTTCAATGGCAACAGGTTCTGCAATAGCCTGTACCGTGGTTTGAGCAGCAACCGGTTCAATAACCTCAACAGGATTTACCTGAGTCTGTTGTGGCTGAGTTTCCTCAATTGGAGCCTGAACTACAGCCTGAACTACAGCAGCATCCGTTGTCTGCTCGGAAACAGCATCTTTTACCGTCTCGCTTTCGATAACACTGTTTTCAACGATGTTATTTTCTGCAACCTGGTTCTCGACGATGTCAGGAGTTTGATTTGCTGCCACCGTCTCTACAGCGCTGAATGTTTCAGCGGCAACGCTATTCACTGGTGCCTCTACTGTATTAGCCGGTTGTGTAGCAGTAACCTGTTCGGTTGATGCAACAACGTCTTCAGTCTGAGCAACCTGGGTTTCAACAGGCTGTGCGACAGGATAGCTGATCCATACTTTGCCCGATGCCATTTCAGGTGATACAAAAGCACCCGCTAACGGCATTGGTGACTGTGATGGATAGCGCTCATCACGATAACGACGACGACGTTGACCGCTTACACGCAGATGGCGTGGAGAACGGCGTGAACGACGTGGCATGCCGTTTTCACGTTGTGCATCTTCGGTTTCAGTTTCTGCATTAGCTTCAACAGCAGGTGCGGCCTGAACCGGTGCTACATCGACAGCGGCAGGTTTGTTCTCTACTGGTTTAACACCAGTAATCAACTGTTGTGCAGCTGCTTCAGCTTCTTGATCAACTTCTGATTCAAAGCGGACTTTCTGCGTCAACTGACGACGTTGGCGACGTTGAGTTGGCATCTGATGATGATCGGTATTTTCTGATTCAACATCTTGTACTGCAACCTCTTCAACAACCTTGTTGTCAGCAACTTTTTCTTCTGGCAACGTTTTACGCTTGTCATCTTGGCGGCGGCGAGAACGATCGCCACGCTCGCGCCGTGGTTGTTGCTCTTCACGAGCGACGTTGTCGCGCTCTTCATCCTGAGACTCAACGGCGGCAACTGGCTCTTGATTACGGCGGTTGCGGCGTTGATCCTCACGCTGCTCACGATTATCACGACCTTCACCACGGTTATCACGGTTCTGACGCTCACCGCGATCGTTGTTGCGTTCGTTACGTTCATTGCTGCGTTCGCTACGCTCACCACGATCGTTGGTACGCTCGTTGCGTTCACCGTTACGATCGCGACGGCCACCTTGACGACGTTGATTACGACGATCGCCATTACGACGATTATCATTTTCAGTGGTTTCAGGCGTCGCTTTGGCTTCTTCAACCGGTGCGGCAGGTGCTGGTTGAGGTGATGAAACAAACAGGCCTTTCAGACCACTCAACAGGCGAGAAACAAAACCACCTTTAGCTTCTGGCGTCTTAGCCGCTGGTTTCGGTTGTGCTGGTTGCGCTGGCGTTTCTGGTTGTGCAAAGGCAACTTGCGGTGCTTCAACAGGCAGGGCAAAGGTTGCTAAAGCTGGTTGTTCAGGACGCTTACGTTCGCTTGGCACTTCCTCAGACGGTTGCAGCATTTCTGCTTCATGAATCTGTGGCAGCAGGTAGCTCAGTGTAGAACTCTCTTCACCTTTGCGTACACGCAATACGTGATAGTGAGGTGTCTGCATTTGGTCATTAGGCACGATCACCGCACGCACACCGCCCTGACGTTTTTCAATCGCATTAACCGACTCGCGTTTTTCATTGAGTAGGTAGGAGGCGATTGGCACAGGGACAATGGCATGTACTTCTTTGGTGTTCTCTTTCAGCGCTTCTTCTTCGATCAAACGCAGAATAGACAGCGACAGCGATTCGTTATCACGAATCGTACCGGTACCGCTACAACGTGGGCACACGTGATGAGTCGATTCGCCCAAGGAAGGGCTCAAACGCTGGCGAGACATTTCCAACAGACCGAAGCGGGAAATACGGCCAATCTGAATACGCGCACGGTCTTGACGCACTGCATCGCGTAAACGGTTTTCAACTTCACGCTGGTGACGAACTGGCGTCATGTCGATGTAGTCGATAACAATCAAACCACCGAGGTCACGCAAGCGCAGCTGGCGAGCGATTTCGTCAGTCGCTTCCAAATTGGTATTGAAGGCCGTTTCTTCGATATCGCCACCGCGGGTTGCACGAGCGGAGTTGATATCAATCGCCGTCAGCGCTTCGGTAGTATCAATAACGATTGAGCCACCAGAAGGCAGACGAACTTCACGCTGGAAGGCTGATTCGATCTGCGATTCGATTTGGTAGTGGCTAAACAGCGGGATTTCACCAACATAAGGTTTAATCTTGCTGCTGAAATCTGGGCGGCCGAGCGCGGCAATATGCTCTTTAGCCAATTCGAGAACTTTCGGGTTATCGATCAAGATCTCGCCGATATCTGGGCGTAGATAATCACGGAAGGCACGGACGATAACATTACTTTCTTGGTGAATCAGGAAAGGTGCTGGACGTCCTTCTGCGGCTTTCTTGATAGCATCCCAGTGCTTGAGGCGGAAAGACAAATCCCATTGCAGAGCATCGGCCGATTTACCAACACCGGCGGTGCGTACAATTAAGCCCATGCCGTCTGGCAATTGCAGAGACGACAGTGCTTCTTTCAATTCGGTACGGTCATCACCTTCAATCCGGCGAGAGATACCCCCGGCGCGTGGATTGTTAGGCATTAACACTAAATAGCTACCGGCCAGACTGATAAACGTCGTCAGTGCTGCGCCTTTGTTACCACGTTCTTCTTTATCGACTTGAACAATCACTTCCTGACCTTCACGCAATACATCTTTGATGTTTGGGCGGCCATGAGAGGAGTAATTGCTTGGGAAATATTCGCGAGCGATTTCTTTCAGAGGGAGGAAACCGTGTCTTTCAGCGCCGTAATCAACAAAGGCGGCTTCAAGGCTAGGCTCTATACGAGTGATTTTACCTTTATAAATATTGGCTTTTTTTTGCTCATGCCCTGGGCTTTCAATATCCAGGTCATACAACCTTTGTCCATCGACAAGAGCAACGCGCAACTCTTCTTGCTGAGTCGCGTTTATCAACATTCTTTTCATCTTAACTTACTCGTTATTTTTGCATTATTGACAGAACTGCGGGCAAAATAACCTCATGACCGGATAAACCGTTGGCCCCGAGTCTTCTCGCAAAGTCGTCAACCTCCCGGTTGTCGCTTGCATAGGGGCGCATTATTTCGGTAAGTCTGCTTCTGCCGTATTAACTACACCAGCTTAATGAAAACAGCACTTTTATTATGGGAATAGCTTCTGAACTTATGCAGATAGATCTCATTCCACTTGCCGGCCAAGCTGCAACCCGCAGCCCGCTAATTGCTTGATTTCACATTACGTCTTACGCCATTGCTGCGTTTTTGTGCAATCAGGCAAATTTATAATTCCTGCGTTTTCTCTAACTTGAAGAGAAACAACGCGGAAAGTAACCTCATTATTCCATTGCATGCACTGTGATAGCAAGGTGACTTTTCGGCAGCGGTAAAGATAATCATGCACATCGCCGCGCGCGAGTCTTGCTATTAATCATTAATTAATCCCTTGGGTTGAGTATTCCTCGATAGTTACTGGTAAACTTAGAGTTAAGCACATAAAAATCGGTGATGCGAACTGCTTTCCGATATTTAGAATCATTTAGAAACATGGCTCATGACAACTGATAACCCAAGCGTACAAATAATACCCATTACCGAAGAAGAAGCTGGCCAACGCATTGATAATTTTCTGCGCACGCTACTCAAAGGTGTACCTAAAAGCATGATTTATCGCATCGTCCGTAAAGGCGAGGTGCGAGTAAATAAAAAACGTATCAAACCAGAATATAAGCTATTAGCAGGCGATGAAGTACGAGTACCACCGGTGAGAGTTGCCGAGCGTGACGAAACACAGGTCTCGGCGAAACTCGATAAAGTTGCTGCACTTGAGCACTGCATCTTATATGAAGATGAGCATCTATTGATTCTCAACAAGCCTTCAGGCACGGCGGTTCATGGTGGCAGTGGATTAAGCTTCGGTGTTATTGAAGGTTTGCGTGCGTTGCGCCCTGATGCACGTTTTCTCGAACTGGTACATCGTTTAGACCGTGATACTTCAGGTGTGTTGCTGGTGGCTAAGAAGCGGTCAGCGCTGCGTTCTTTGCATGAGCAACTGCGCATGAAAACCATGCAGAAAGATTACCTTGCATTGGTTCGCGGCGAGTGGCAATCACATTGCAAAGTGGTTCAGGCTCCTTTACTGAAAAACATCCTGCAAAGTGGCGAACGCATTGTGCGAGTCAGTAGTGAAGGTAAGCCGTCAGAGACGCGTTTCAAAATCGAAGAGAAATACGCCTTTGCGACCTTGGTTAAAGCTAGCCCGGTAACGGGGAGGACTCACCAGATTCGTGTGCATACACAACATGCTGGGCATCCTATTGCCTATGACGATCGCTACGGTGACCGTGAGTTTGATGCGCAGCTAGCAGGTAGCGGGATTAATCGTCTATTCCTACACGCGGCGGCCTTGCGCTTTGAACATCCGAATACCGGCGAAACAATACGTATTGAGGCACCGTTAGAACCGAAATTGCGTAATGCACTCAATAAACTGCGTGCTGCAAGCAAGTAAAGGTTTGCCCCCATCGGCAGCGATTGCCGATGGGGAATATTATCAATCTCCCGTTTTGTGTCGCACCAGCTGACATTCCCTCCTTGCCTAAAATCCCTCAATGACTATCACGCAAGTGATGCCTTCTTGCTGTTTTTGTCCGTTATGCGACGATGGTTGTCGGCTAACGGGGCGCAGGATGGTGGCAATTGGGGGAATAATGGCTGAAATGTGCTTTCAGCTATTCAGGAGAATCATCATGTTGAGCAACCCGGCGACCAAATATCAACCCTTCCCGCCGATTAATCTGCCCGATCGTCAGTGGCCTTCAAAGCAGCAATTACACGCACCTCGCTGGTGTTCCAGCGATCTTCGCGATGGTAATCAGGCGTTAGCTGAGCCGATGGATAATGCGCGTAAAAGCCAGTTCTATCAGATGTTGTTGCAATGTGGTTTTAAAGAAATTGAAGTGGCGTTTCCTTCGGCATCACAAACTGATTTTGATTTTGTTCGTTCATTGATTGAAGAAAAGCAGATCCCCCACGATGTCACTATCCAGGTATTGACGCAGTCACGAGAAGATTTAATCGATCGTACCTTTGAATCCCTGGATGGCGTACCGCGCGCTATCGTTCACCTTTATAATGCGACTGCGCCTACTTTCCGTGAGATCGTCTTCAAACAAGATAAAGCCGCGACTATCGCATTGGCGGTGAATGGTGCTCGCCGTGTCCGCCAACAGTGCGATCAACGCCCTGAAACCGAATGGACATTTGAGTACTCGCCAGAAGTCTTTTGTCTGACCGAATTAGACTTCGCGCTGGAAATTTGTGAAGCCGTCGCCGATGTGTGGCAACCGGGACCGCAGCGGCCGATGATTATCAACTTGCCTGCTACCGTCGAAGCCAGTACACCGAATGTTTATGCTGACCAGATAGAATGGTTTTGTCGACATTTTACGCGCCGCCAGCAAGTCGCGATCAGCGTGCATCCCCATAACGACCGCGGTACAGGTATTGCCTGTGCTGAGCTGGCAATGTTGGCGGGTGCCGATAGAGTAGAGGGCTGTTTGTTCGGTAATGGTGAACGTACTGGTAATGTCGATTTGGTTACCTTGGCACTTAATCTCTATACGCAAGGCGTAGCACCTGGGCTAGATTTTAGCCAGTTGAAGCACATTGTGGAAATGGTGGAGCAGTGTAACCAGCTGCCTGTCCATCCACGCCATCCTTATGCGGGAGAGCTGGTCTTTACCGCCTTCTCCGGTTCACATCAAGATGCGATTAAAAAAGGTTTCGCAGTACAGCAAGCCGATAGTTTGTGGCAGGTGCCTTACCTTATTATCGATCCCGCAGATATCGGCTGTACGTATGAAGCCATTATTCGTGTAAACAGCCAATCGGGTAAAAGCGGGGCAGCGTGGTTGCTAGAGCAGAACCACGGATTATCGTTACCACGTGCCCTGCAGATTGATTTCAGCAAAGTCGTTCAACAAGAGACAGACCGTAGCGGAAAAGAGATGACGATTGCTGATATTTGGCGACTGTTCCGCCATAGCTATGGTTTGGTTGAGCAGTTGCCATTGCAGTTGTTGAATTATCAAACGCAAAGCCACGGAGAAGATGCTTATAGCTTCACCGCCAGCGTATCTATTAATGGTGAGCAGCAACAATTACATGGCGAAGGGAATGGGTTGCTTTCTAGTGCTGTCGATGCCTTGCGTCAAGCCTTCGGCTTGGTGTTGACCATCGATGATTATCACCAACATACGCTAGGCCATCAAAGCGATAGTCGTGCCGTTGCCTATATTCGTTGTACACCGATAAAAGGTGAGACTGCCGTTTATGGCGTAGGGATTGATGCCGATTCGGCCAGTGCTTCTTTGCGTGCACTGTTTAGCGTGGCAAGTCGCTATCTGGTGAAATAACCGGTGGTGTCTGTGTAAAATAAGCACTCGGTGCCACGCCTAATTGACGGCGAAACATGGCGCTGAACGCACTGGGGCTGTCGTAACCAAGGTCGAGTGATACCTCGAGTATTGAGCGTCCAATAGCCAAGGCGTTTAGCGCTGCCAGCAGGCGTGCGCGCCGTACCCAGTCGCCGAAACGTAATCCAGTTTCGCGCTGAAAATGGCGAGAGAGAGTGCGGCTGCTGACATTAAGAAATTTGGCAGCCTGTTCTATTTCCCAAGGCTGTGAAAGAGATTGCTGAATTTGTTGGCACAACATCAGCAATCTGTCATTGCGCGGTTCTGGCAGTTGCAGTGGCAGCGTCGGTAAAACGCGTAACTCATCCAAAATCAGCTCCATCACGCGTTCCTCACGGCCTCCGCTTTGATAATTTGCCGGGATATCAAATGCACAAAGGATAAGTTCACGTAACAGCGGTGATATTTGTACCACTTGGCAACGTGCTGGCAGATCTGCTCGTGCTAAGGGATCAACAAACAATGTACGAGCAGCGACTTTTCCCGTGAAACGCAGACTATGTTCGGTTCGCGCAGGCAGCCATACGCCACGCCCCGGTGGGACTACCCAGCTTCCCTGGCGAGTATTGACCTGTACAACACCGCTGAGACTATGGATTAGTTGCGCGCAATTATGGCTGTGACTCGGCTCAAAATCGCCATGTTGATAATCTTTGGCATAGGGCACAATGGATTGATTATTCAAAAAGTCCTGACTAAACAACATGAATTCGCCCTATGGCTTAAAAAGATTATCAGCAGCATGTCACGCCAATGTTCGGTAGGCTAGTCTTGAGATCGCGCCAGAGGGTTAATTCCCCATTCGCGAAGCATTGCCAGCAAGGCGATCAGCGGCAGACCGATAAGTGAATTAGGGTCACGTCCATTAAGCGATTCAAACAGACTAATCCCTAATCCCTCACATTTAAAACTGCCAGCGCAATCATAAGGTTGTTCCAAGAGGAGATAACCTTCTATCTCTTGGTCGCTCAACTCGCGAAAGTTCACTACAAAAGGCTCACAAATCACCTGAGTTTGACCTGTATCACTGTCTAGCAGACATAGGCCAGTATAAAAGGTCACCGCTCGGCCACTTGCCAGACGTAACTGTTCAAAGGCTTTGTCAAAACCATGAGGTTTACCGAGGATCCTTTGGTCGATCACACAAACTTGATCTGATCCAATAATCACGTGGCCAGGATATTTTTCTACCAGTGACGCTGCTTTTTTTTGTGCGAGGCGAGTGACTAATTCGCTAGCTGATTCCCCGCTTAGTGGCGTTTCATCTGCGATGGGGGCGGAAACACTAAAAGGTAAGGTCGTTTTTTCCAACACAGCGCGTCGGTAAACTGAGGTTGAGGCTAAAAGGATCTTTTTTGTCGAAATGATCATTATTTTTTTCACAAAGCGTAGCGTTATTGTGTGACACATTTTAAACTGTACGCCGCTAAGAGCCTATTCTAAATCGACATCAGTTGAACATTCGATTGAAACGGTGTTCCGTGACGCGAAATACCGGGCAGATTTCACGTCGAAAGATCGCGTAATTTATGTGCGATTACGCCGTAATTTCGACGGGAAGTAACGATTTATAATAGGCTCTGAGGAAGCGAATATTGGAGAAAGGTGTGGTTTGTAGGCCTTTTTCTTTGACTCTATGTCGTTACAAAGTTAATATGCGCGCCCTATGCAAAAGGTAAAATTACCCCTGGCTGTTGATGCGGTTCGTACCGCTCAGAAGCGTTTAGATTATATTGGTGTCTACGAAGCTGAGCAGGTAACACGAGTTGCTGAATCAGTAGTCAGCGTGGATTCAGATGTTCAAACATCTTTGTCGTTTGACATAGACAATCAGCGTTTGGCTGTTATTAAAGGCCATTCAGAGGTTGTCGTGACTCTGGAATGTCAGAGATGTGGCAAGACATTTGAGCATCAGGTTCACACAACATATTGTTTTAGTCCTGTTCAAAATGATGAACAGGCTGAGGCATTACCGGAAGCGTACGAGCCGATTGACGTCGATGATTATGGCGAAGTCGATTTGCTGGCAATGATTGAAGACGAAATTATTCTTTCACTGCCTGTCGTTCCGGTACATGAATCTGAACACTGTGAAGTGTCCGACGCGGACATGGTGTTTGGCAAACTGCCTGCAGAGGCGGAGAAACCAAATCCATTTTCCGTATTAGCGAGTTTAAAGAAAAGTAATTGAGGAGTAAGGTCCATGGCCGTACAACAGAATAAACCAACCCGTTCTAAACGTGGCATGCGTCGTTCACACGATGCGCTGACCACCGCCACTTTGTCTGTGGACAAAACTTCTGGCGAGACTCACCTGCGTCACCACATCACTGCCGACGGTTTCTACCGCGGTCGCAAGGTTATCGGCTAAGAATTACTTGCTAACTATTTACTCGATAACTATTTACTCGATAAATATGTGCAAGGCGATACCTTGAAACGTCTAACTTTAGCGTTAGATGTTATGGGCGGGGATTTCGGTCCTTCCGTCACAGTGCCTGCTTCATTGCAGGCACTGACCTCTAATCCCGAACTTCATCTTCTTTTGGTCGGAGACCCCGACATAATCACGCCCTTACTCGCCCAAGCCGATGCTTCGCAACAATCGCGAATTAGCATTATTGGTGCTGAGTCAGTCATTGCCAGCGATGCAAGAGTTTCGCAGGCTATCCGCGCAAGTCGCGGTAGTTCAATGCGGGTGGCGTTGGAGTTGATCAAAAACGGTGAGGCGCAGGCTTGCGTCAGCGCGGGTAATACCGGCGCACTGATGGGATTAGCTAAACTGGTTTTAAAGCCTCTGGATGGCATTGAGCGTCCGGCATTGATGACAGTTTTACCTAACCAGCAGCGTGGAAAAACCGTGGTGTTGGATTTAGGTGCGAATGTAGAATGCGACAGCAGGATGCTGGTGCAATTTGCTGTGATGGGTTCCGTCATGGCAGAACAAGTGGTCGGAGTGGAAAATCCGCGCGTTGCCTTGCTTAATATCGGCGAGGAAGAATCAAAAGGGCTAGATAACATCCGAGAGGCGGCGTCGATTTTAAAAAAAACACCCACAATCAATTATATCGGGTATCTTGAAGGCAATGACCTTCTTACTGGTAAAACAGATGTGATGGTGTGCGACGGCTTTGTAGGCAATGTCACACTTAAAACAATGGAAGGTGTGATTAGGATGTTTCTGTCACTGCTCAAATCCTCTGATGAGAGTGGCAAAAAAGCCTGGTGGCTGAAATGGTTGGGGAAAATCTTGCAAAAGAAACTTGCCAAACGTTTCGGCCATTTGAACCCAGACCAATATAATGGTGCTTGCTTGTTGGGCTTACGCGGCATTGTCATAAAAAGTCATGGTGGAGCAAATCAGCGAGCGTTCGCTGTTGCTATCGAACAGGCTGTACAGGCGGTGCAGCGGCAAGTAGCTCAAAAAATTGCCGTGCGCCTTGAGGCTGTTTTACCTAAGAGTGATTGATCGTACATGCATACAAAGATTCTCGGTACGGGGAGCTATTTACCCGTTCAAGTTCGGTCAAACGCCGACTTAGAAAAAATGGTCGAAACTTCTGACGAGTGGATTGTCACCCGCACAGGGATTCGTGAACGTCGTATTGCTGCACCGGATGAGACTGTGGCCACAATGGGCCTACTCGCAGCGGAAAAAGCATTGGAAATGGCCGATGTCGATAAACACGATGTTGGACTGATCATTGTTGCCACAACCTCATCTTCACATGCATTTCCAAGCTCTGCCTGCCAAGTGCAGAACTTATTGGGAATCAAAGATTGTGCGGCCTTTGACCTCGCGGCAGCTTGCGCTGGGTTCACTTACGCCCTGAGTGTTGCCGATCAGTACGTCAAAAATGGCGCTGTGCGCTATGCACTAGTGATCGGTGCCGACGTGCTTTCTCGTAAACTCGATCCTGAAGATCGCGGCACTGTTATCCTCTTTGGTGACGGTGCTGGTGCGGTATTGCTGGGAGCATCAGAAGAGCAGGGGATTATTTCTACCCATATGCATGCTGATGGTCATTACGGTAATCTGCTAACGTTGGCTTACCCAGACCAACAAAATTCCGATGAATCAGCTTATGTCACCATGGCTGGTAATGAAGTATTTAAAGTTGCTGTTACTGAGTTGGCCCACGTTGTTGAAGAAACGCTGGAAGCTAACAATATGGACCGCTCACAGCTTGACTGGCTGGTTCCACACCAAGCGAACCTGCGCATTATCAGCGCTACAGCGAAAAAGCTGGGAATGGACATGGACAAAGTGGTCGTGACATTGGATCGTCATGGCAACACTTCCGCAGCTTCCGTTCCTTCTGCACTTGATGAAGCCGTACGCGATGGTCGCATTCAACGTGGGCACTTAGTGCTGCTTGAGGCGTTTGGCGGCGGCTTTACCTGGGGTTCGGCGCTGGTTCGTTTTTGATTTAACAGGACGATTAAAATGACAAAAATTGCGGTTGTTTTTCCTGGTCAGGGTTCTCAATCTTTAGGTATGCTTGCCGATTTGGCAGCCACTTATCCCGTTGTTGAAGAGACCTTTTCACAAGCGTCTTCAGTGCTGGGATATGATTTGTGGCAACTGGTTCAACAAGGGCCGGCAGAAGAACTCAATAAAACCTGGCAGACGCAACCGGCACTGTTGGCTGCATCTGTTGCAATTTGGCGTGTATGGCAGCAGCAAAATGGTGCCACACCGGCATTGATGGCTGGCCACAGTCTGGGTGAATATTCCGCACTGGTTTGTGCCGGTGTGTTGGATTTCCAGCAGGCAATCAGCTTGGTTGAACTGCGTGGCAAACTGATGCAAGAAGCTGTGCCAGAAGGTACTGGTGCGATGTACGCTATCATCGGCCTGGACAATGACGCTATCGTCAAAGCTTGTGAAGAATCTGCCCAGGGACAGGTTGTCTCTCCGGTAAACTTCAATTCACCGGGGCAAGTGGTTATTGCAGGCAATAAAGAAGCCGTTGAGCGTGCTGGAGCTGCTTGTAAAGCTGCGGGCGCAAAACGTGCATTACCTTTACCAGTCAGCGTGCCATCGCATTGTGCGTTAATGAAACCTGCTGCTGATAAAATGGCTATTGCGCTTGAAGATGTAACCTTCAGCGCGCCGCAATATCCGGTTGTCAATAATGTGGATGTACGGGTTGAAACTTCACCTGAAGCGATTCGCAGCGCGTTAGTGCGCCAACTGTACAGTCCAGTTCGTTGGACAGAATCTGTAGAATACATGGCAGCGCAGGGCGTTGAACACTTATTAGAGGTTGGGCCGGGCAAAGTATTAACCGGATTGACCAAACGTATTGTTGATACCCTGACCGCAGCGGCAGTAAATGATACTGCGACTCTGACAGCGGCATTAGAACAAGAATAAGAGGCAGATAATGAGTTTCGAAGGTAAAATCGCACTGGTCACTGGCGCAAGCCGTGGTATTGGTCGTGCTATCGCGGAAAAATTGGTAGCTGGCGGTGCGAAAGTTATTGGTACTGCTACCAGTGAAAGTGGCGCGCAAGCAATTAGCGATTATTTAGGCGAAAACGGTAAAGGTTTCGCGCTGGATGTGGTTGATTCTGCATCGATTGAGCAAGTTTTGCTGGCTATTCGAGCAGAATTCGGCGAAATCGATATTTTAGTTAATAATGCGGGCATTACCCGTGATAACCTTCTCATGCGTATGAAGGATGATGAGTGGCAGGATATCCTGGATACGAATCTGACTTCTGTATTCCGCCTGTCAAAAGCGGTTATGCGGGCTATGATGAAGAAGCGGTTTGGCCGGATCATTACCATCGGTTCTGTTGTTGGAACCATGGGGAACGCAGGGCAGGCAAATTACGCGGCGGCTAAAGCTGGCTTGATTGGTTTTAGTAAGTCTTTGGCGCGTGAAGTTGCTTCACGCGGCATTACTGTTAACGTCGTTGCTCCCGGCTTTATTGAGACGGATATGACAAGGGCGTTGACAGATGACCAACGCGCGGGCATTTTGGCATCAGTCCCAGCCAACCGGTTGGGTGATGCTAAAGAGATCGCCAGCGCTGTTGCTTTTCTAGCCTCAGATGAGGCTGGCTATATCACCGGCGAAACATTACATGTCAATGGCGGCATGTACATGATTTAAAAATTACGAAACTATTTGCATTATTTGCGGTAAAAACCGCAAAATAGGGCAAATTCGTGGTTTGAATAGCCGGGATTTAGTTGCATCTTTTTCAACATTTTATACACTACGAAAACCATCGCGAAAGCGAGTTTTGATAGGAAATTTAAGAGTATGAGCACTATCGAAGAACGCGTTAAGAAAATCATCGTTGAACAGCTGGGTGTTAAACAGGAAGAAGTAGTAAATTCTGCATCTTTCGTAGACGACCTTGGCGCTGATTCTCTCGACACCGTTGAGCTGGTTATGGCTCTGGAAGAAGAGTTCGACACCGAGATCCCTGACGAAGAAGCTGAAAAAATCACTACTGTTCAAGCAGCTATTGATTTCATCAACGCTAGCCAACAGTAAGCGAACCCTGCATTAGCTTAAACACGGCTGGCTGTGTTTAAATGCTGTAGGTTAAGATAGTTAGGCGGTCATTTGACCGCCTAAGTTTTTTTTGTGCAAAGGTATTTAATTTTTCCCTCCCTGGAGGACATTCGTGTCTAAGCGTCGAGTTGTTGTGACTGGACTAGGAATGCTCTCTCCTGTCGGCAATACAGTAGAGTCCACATGGAGCGCTCTCCTTGCCGGTAAGAGTGGCATCAGCCTGATTGACCATTTTGATACAAGTGCCTATGCAACTAAATTTGCTGGCGTAATTAAAGATTTTAATTGTGAAGAGTACATCTCGCGCAAAGATGCCCGCAAGATGGATGCCTTTATTCAATACGGAATTGCCGCCGGCATTCAGGCCATGCAAGACAGTGGCTTGGAAATCAATGAACAAAATGCACCTCGTATTGGTGCCGCGATTGGTTCCGGTATCGGCGGGCTTGGCCTTATCGAAGAAAACCATTCATCATTGGTTCAAAGTGGTCCGCGAAAAATCAGTCCATTCTTCGTTCCTTCAACCATTGTTAACATGATCGCAGGCCATTTGAGCATCATGTTCGGGTTACGTGGACCAAGTATCTCTATTTCTACAGCTTGTACTTCTGGTGTGCACAATATTGGTCACGCCGCACGTATCATCGCGTTCAACGACGCCGATGTGATGCTGGCTGGTGGTGGCGAAAAAGCCAGTACGCCGCTCGGTATTGGGGGATTTGGCGCAGCTCGCGCTTTATCGACTCGTAATGACAACCCGCAAGCAGCAAGTCGTCCGTGGGATAAAGACCGCGATGGCTTTGTGCTGGGTGATGGTGCCGGCATTATGGTGCTGGAAGAGTACGAACACGCGAAAAAACGTGGCGCCAAAATTTATGCCGAGCTTGTAGGCTTTGGAATGAGCAGCGATGCTTTCCATATGACATCACCACCTGAAGACGGTGCGGGTGCGGCTTTGGCGATGACTAACGCGCTACGTGATGCCGGTATTGATGCCGCGCAAATTGGCTATATCAATGCGCATGGCACATCAACACCTGCGGGCGATAAAGCCGAAGCACAGGCGGTGAAATCTGTATTCGGTGCTGATGCGCATAAAGTGCTGGTAAGCTCGACCAAATCGATGACCGGCCATCTGTTGGGAGCGGCAGGCGCTGTTGAGTCTATCTTTACCGTGCTGGCGCTGCGAGACCAAGCGGTTCCGCCGACCATCAACTTGGATAACCCGGACAGCGGTTGTGATTTGGACTTCGTCGCCCACAATGGACGTCAGGTTAAAGACATGCAGTACACGTTGTGTAACTCGTTTGGCTTTGGTGGAACCAATGGTTCATTGGTTTTCCGTAAGATCTAATAAGCGAGTTTGTCGGTAGTGTAAAGGCCCGAGTTCCGGGCCTTTTTGCTGTCTGAATATTCATTCAACAACATACTGGACCGCTGATAAACTGTATTAAAAGTAAGATTGCTCTGCTGGCATCCTGGTGGCTAAAACATCAGTCTATCAACCATTTCGAGGGTGAAAATCGATGAGCTGGGTTAATGGCGTCCATGAGACATTATTGCCGATATCCGACCGTGCGGTACAATTTGGCGACGGCTGTTTTACTACGGCCAAAGTACTCAATGGTCGCGTCGATTATCTGGCCGATCATTTGACTCGGTTGCAACAAAATAGCCAGCAATTATTTCTACCAGAGTGCGACTGGAAACAACTCGAATCCGAGATGCAAGCTGCTGCCGAAGGCTGTGAGCTAGGCGTGTTGAAAGTGATGCTTACCCGTGGTCAGGGCGGGCGGGGATATAGCGCGCTAGGTTGTAGTGGCCCGACGCGGATCATGTCGCTTTCTGCTTATCCACAACATTACTTGCAATGGCAACAGCAGGGTGTGCGGTTAACGCTCAGCCCGGTGCAACTCAGCCGTAATCCATTATTGGCAGGCCTTAAGCATCTTAATCGCCTGGAGCAGGTAATGATCCGCCAGGCTTTAGAACAAACGGATGCTGATGAAGCGTTGGTAGCTGATACCGCTGGAATGCTGGTTGAGTGTTGTGCTGCAAATATTTTTTGGCGTGAAGGGCATCGCGTTTTTACTCCGGATCTGTCTTATTCCGGTGTGGCTGGCATCATGCGCCAGCGTTTAATTAACTTACTTAACGCTAGCGATAACTTTAACCTGGAAATCGTTAGTGAGCCGGTCACTCGTCTTGCGAGTGCTGACGAGGTCATTATTTGTAATGCGTTGATGCCTATCCTTCCGGTCAAGCAGGCGGGCAATTGGCGTTATAACGCATCGGAACTGTACGATTTTTGCCAGCAGGCACTGAATAAGTGAATGATCTATGAAAACCAAAAAAACTAAACTCATCATTGCTATCTTGGTCATTATCATTGGCCTGATAACACTTGCCTATTACAAAGTAGAGCGTTACGCCGATCGTCCACTTAATGTTAAAAATGAAACCATCTTCACCTTGCCTGCAGGAACGGGGCGGGTTGGTTTAGAAAGCTTGTTGGTCGAAAGTAAGTTGATTCAGGAGAACCACTTCTTTAGCTGGCTGCTGCGGGTTGAGCCGGATTTAAGCCATTTTAAAGCGGGTACCTACCGTTTTACGGCGGGTATGACAGTACGTCAAATGCTTGAGCTGTTAGAAAGTGGTAAAGAAGCGCAATTCAGCATTCGTTTTGTCGAAGGTTTTACCCTGCGTGAATGGATGGCCGTGTTACAGAACGCGCCTTATATCAAGCATCAGCTGGCGGACAAAAATGGCGAGCAGATAGCTGAAGCCTTGCAAATGAAAGAGACTAAAAACGCAGAAGGTTGGCTCTACCCGGATACTTACCTTTATACTGCGGGCACCACAGATTTATCGCTGTTGCAGCGTGCACATCAGCGGATGGAAAAGACCGTGGATAAAATTTGGCAAGGTCGCGCAGATTCCCTGCCTTATAAAACGCCGACTGATATGTTGACGATGGCCTCAATTATTGAAAAAGAAACAGCGATTAAAGACGAGCGCAGCGAAGTCGCCTCAGTCTTTATTAATCGTCTGCGTATCGGTATGCGTCTACAAACCGATCCAACGGTAATTTATGGCATGGGCGAAAATTATCATGGCAGTATTAGCAAGAAAGATCTTGAGACGCCAACGCCTTACAATACTTATGTGATTAGCGGATTGCCGCCATCACCGATTGCGATGCCAAGTGAGTCCTCCATCGAAGCTGCTGCGCACCCGGCAAAAACTGCTTATCTCTACTTTGTTGCTAATGGACAGGGCGGGCATACGTTTACAACCAATCTTGACAGTCATAACAAGGCAGTTCGTGTTTATCGCGATCTGATGAAAAGTAAGAATGAAAAGTAATTTCATCGTTATCGAAGGGCTCGAAGGAGCTGGAAAGACTACGGCACGTGATTTAGTGGTCAAAACCTTGCGTGAACTTGGTGTTGAAGAGATTGTCTTTACCCGCGAGCCGGGGGGGACGCCGCTGGCAGAAAAACTGCGTGATTTAATAAAGCTTGGCGTTGAGGGGGAAAAACTCACCGATCAGGCCGAAGTACTGATGTTGTACGCGGCTCGGGTACAACTGGTGGAAAATGTGATTAAACCTGCTTTAGCACGTGGTGCTTGGGTGGTTGGCGATCGCCATGATCTATCTTCTCAGGCTTATCAGGGCGGCGGCAGAGGGATTGATATCAATCTGATGACCTCTTTGCGAGATACGGTGCTGGGGGATTTTTATCCTGATTTGACCTTATATCTCGATCTGGACCCGGCTATTGGCCTGCAACGTGCCAGGGCGCGTGGTGAACTGGATCGTATTGAACAAGAGTCGTTGGATTTCTTCCACCGTACTCGCAGCCGTTATCTTGAACTGGCTGCACAAGATAGCCGGATAAAAACCATCGATGCTTCTGCGCCATTAGAACAAGTTTCCACAGCAATTGTGCAGGCGCTACATGAATGGTTCGCCATACAGCAGGGTCGTGCGCAATGAATTGGTATCCGTGGCTAAATGGCCCTTATCGCCAGTTGATTGGACAATATCAACATGGCCGCGATCACCATGCATTATTACTTCATGCAGCATATGGTATGGGGGAGGACGCGCTGGTCTATGGGTTGAGCCGGTGGCTGTTGTGCCAACATCGTGATGGTGATAAAAGTTGCGGCAAATGCCACAGCTGCCATTTGATGATTGCTGGCAACCATCCAGATTGGCATGTATTAGCGCCTGAAAAAGGCAAAAATACGCTGGGGGTAGAACCTATCCGCCAGTTGATTGAAACCCTCTATAATTATTCCCAACAGGGCGGGGCGAAGGTGATTTGGTTAGCACATGCTGAGCAGTTGACCGAAGCTGCCGCCAATGCGTTATTAAAAACGCTCGAAGAGCCGCCGGCTAAAACCTATTTTATCATCGGTTGTCGGGAGCCTTCACAACTGCTTGCGACATTACGTAGCCGCTGTTTTTATTGGCATCTCCCCGCGCCAGACGAAGCGCCAACTGCACAATGGATTTCTCGGCAGCTTCCCGCTGAACCTGCGGCGATTACTACGGCGTTGCGTTTGAGTGCAGGTGCGCCTTTGGCCGCGCTTAACTTATTGCAACCCGAGTCTTGGCAGCAACGGCAATCGTTGTTTGCGCATTTAGCACAAGGATGGCAACAGGGCGATTTACTCTCCTTGTTAGCGTCTCTTAATCACGAGGATGTTGCTGAACGCTTGCAATGGTTGTGTTCTTTGCTGCTTGATGCCATGAAATGGCAGCAGGGCGCAGGGCAATATGTCATTAACCATGACCAGCATGCGTTGATAGCGCAATTGGCAAATACGGTGCCGAATACTCTGTTGCAAGAAGAAATGCAACAGTGGGTAAATTGCCGTCAGCAACTGGTCACCGTGGTAGGTGTAAACCGTGAGCTCTTGCTGACTGAGCGTTTGCTGGAATCGGAACAACGGTTTAGCGGCGCGGCGTGAATAGCGTAGAGCGGGTTGGTGAGATAGCCAGCATATCTTGCATAGATTGTCTGGCTAAACATACATTGCCTGGCGAAGCATACGTGCTCCGTCAGATATTGTTTTATTGAATAATGAGTTAAATATTATGTATTTAGTTGATTCACACTGTCATCTCGATAGCCTGGATTATGAGACGTTACACAGCGGCGTTGATAATGTTTTAGAAAAAGCTCGTGAGCGTGACGTCAAGTTCATGCTAGCGGTGGCAACGACGCTGCCAGGTTATCAGGCGATGACATCGTTGATTGGCGATCGCCCACAGGTGGCATTTTCCTGCGGTGTTCATCCTCTAAACATTGAAGACGGCTATGATTTCGCCCAATTGCGGGCATTAGCTGCGGATAAAAAAGTTGTCGCAATGGGTGAGACTGGTCTGGATTACTTCTATCAAAAAGAACCGGCTCAGTTGCAACTACAACAGGACTCCTTCCGCGAGCACATTCGCGTAGGACGTGAGCTAAATAAACCCGTGATAGTGCACACACGCGATGCGCGTGAAGATACGTTGGCTATCTTGCGTGAAGAGAAAGCGGGCGAGTGCGGCGGTGTTTTACATTGCTTCACTGAAGATAGAGCGACGGCGGAAGAACTGCTCGATTTAGGTTTCTATATCTCCTTTTCTGGCATTGTCACTTTCCGTAACGCCGAACAACTGCGCGAAGCCGCCCGTTATGTGCCGTTAGATCGTTTGTTAATTGAAACTGACTCACCTTATTTAGCGCCGGTCCCGCATCGTGGCAAAGAAAACCAGCCTGCTTATGTGCGTGATGTTGCCGAATATCTTGCTGTGCTCAAAGGTGTGAGCCTGGAAACCTTGGCGCAAACAACGACAGCTAACTTTGGAAAATTGTTCCACCTCGATATGTCCCAGTCTTCCTAAGCGCTTTATTGAATTATTTTTCACCTCGTAATTAATGGCTTGAATGGGTAATGTGCACGCCCATTTGAGCTATTTTGCTAATTTTACGAGCAGTTTAGCGCCAATTCACTGAACTAAATTGAGATGAGTCTGAGTTAATTCAAAAAAACGTGACTGCCATCAAACATTAATTTGGCTATTTATTTTACCCTTCGTAAAAATTAAAAGGGGTGCTTAAACACCCTAAACGCAACGGTTTTTTTAGCCAATTGCAACGCCGAGGTTTGTTCAACAAAACGCGGTGAGAAGCATCAAAAGCACTATTACTCAGGAGTACTCCCCATATGTTTAAGAACGCGTTTGCAAACCTCCAGAAGGTCGGTAAATCGCTAATGTTACCTGTTTCCGTATTACCTATCGCAGGTATTCTGCTAGGTGTCGGATCGGCTGACTTCAGTTGGTTACCTGCCGTTGTTTCCCATGTTATGGCTGAAGCGGGCGGTTCCGTTTTTGCTAATATGCCGTTGATCTTCGCTATCGGTGTCGCACTTGGCTTCACTAATAACGATGGTGTATCGGCTCTTGCCGCCGTGGTTGCCTATGGCATCATGGTGAAAACCATGGCAGTTGTTGCGCCGATGGTATTACATCTGCCAGCGGCAGAGATTGATGCTAAACACTTGGCAGATACCGGCGTACTCGGCGGTATTATTTCCGGTGCTATAGCTGCATATATGTTTAATCGCTTCTATCGCATCAAGCTGCCTGAATATTTAGGCTTCTTCGCAGGTAAACGCTTTGTACCGATCATTTCTGGTCTGGCGGCGATTTTCTTAGGTGTGGTACTGTCCTTTATCTGGCCACCGGTCGGTCGTGCTATCCAGACCTTCTCCCAATGGGCGGCTTATCAAGATCCTGTATTGGCATTCGGTATCTACGGTATTGTTGAACGTGCGTTAGTACCATTCGGTCTGCACCATATCTGGAACGTACCGTTCCAAATGCAAATTGGTGAGTACGTTAACTCTGCTGGGCAGGTATTCCACGGCGATATCCCTCGTTATATGGCGGGCGACCCAACTGCGGGTAAACTGTCTGGCGGCTTCCTGTTCAAAATGTACGGTCTGCCAGCGGCTGCCATTGCTATCTGGCATTCAGCTAAGCCTGAAAACCGTGCCAAAGTCGGCGGCATCATGATTTCTGCTGCGTTGACTGCGTTCCTGACGGGTATCACCGAGCCAATTGAATTTGCGTTCATGTTCGTTGCGCCAATCCTGTACTTCATCCACATGATCTTGGCTGGCCTGGCGTTCCCAATCTGTATTCTGCTCGGCATGCGTGATGGCACCAGCTTCTCACACGGCTTGATCGACTTCGTGGTACTGAGTGGCAACAGCAGCCGTATCTGGCTGTTCCCGATTGTTGGTATGATCTACGCGGTAATTTACTACACCGTGTTCCGTATCCTGATCGTTAAACTGAACCTGAAAACGCCTGGCCGCGAAGATACCTCTAGCGAGCAGGTTGCGCAGGGTGGCAGCGAAATGGCCGCATCATTGGTGCAAGCGTTCGGTGGTAAAGAAAACATTACTAACCTTGATGCTTGTATCACCCGTCTGCGTGTTAGCGTGGCCGATGTTGCTAAAGTCGACCAACCTGGCTTGAAAAAGCTTGGTGCTGCCGGTGTAGTGGTTGCTGGTTCTGGTGTTCAAGCAATATTCGGTACTAAGTCAGATAACCTGAAAACTGATATGGACGATTATATTCGTAACCATTAATCAGCATGGCTTATTTGAGATAAGCGATGGTTTGGTAAGAAGGAGGCTTAGGCCTCCTTTTTTTATATTTTAGATATATACCAAGGTTTTAATGATTCACTCTTTGGTGTTAATGATGCCGATTTCTGCAGCACTTAAACAGCAATCTACGAAATCGAGGTTGAAAGGGGTAGAATCAGTCGCTCATACTGCGCACACAAAAACGTATAAAGGATAGTGAACATGGCCGAAGAAACGATTTTCAGTAAAATTATCCGTCGTGAGATCCCATCCGATGTGGTTTATCAGGATGAGTTGGTTACCGCTTTTCGTGATATTTCACCTCAGGCACCTACCCATATTTTGATTATCCCGAATAAGTTGATCCCCACCATTAACGATGTCACCACTGAAGATGAAGCAGCGCTGGGACGTATGATTGTGGTTGCCTCCAAAATTGCGCAGCAAGAAGGTATTGCCGAAGATGGCTATCGTTTGATAGTCAACTGCAACCGCCACGGCGGGCAAGAGGTTTATCATATCCACATGCACTTGGTTGGTGGCCATAGCTTAGGCCCAATGCTGGTTCGCTCGTAATATTGTCGTCATAAGCCAACAGACTTATCTTTATCAGTCTGTTGGCTTCGCTCGATAGCCGTCTACCTGCGTCTTGAAGTTTATTGGGTATAATGAGGTGTCAGTGACATATCATTGATACTCCATTACTCTTGATCCGTTTAAGAGATCTGCTTACCGAGGTTCTTGTTATGCGATTTTTGATGGTGCTCTCCGCCTTCTTATTGTTAGCCGGTTGCAGTAATACTCCCGGTATTGCGTTGAATAACCAACAAAGTGTCATCATGGAATCGCCAGTGCTGACGGCGGGAATTATCCCTGGTACCCCTTCGATTTCCGAACAAGGGGGACGTAAAAAAGCAACCATCAGACTGAGTAATAATCAGCCCAAGCCCATTACTCTGCACTATCGTTTTTATTGGTATGACAAACAGGGATTAGATTTGCTGCCCTATGCAGAGGTACGGACTACCACAGTTCCCGCTAATTCAGACGTAGATATTGATTCTCTGAATGGCAATCTTGACGCGTATCGAGTGCGTGTTTATCTCTACCTGTAACTTCCCGAACGGAGAGGGTTGATGAAAAAGTATTTTGCCGCTGTGGCATTAGCCACATTAGTGTTAGCTGGGTGTGTGACTCATCCAGATGAAAATCAAACACAACAGCCACAAACGCAACAACCGCCGGTCACCACGGTCCCAACACCAACTGAAACTGTTACACCGCCGCCGCCGGTTGAAGTGCCTCAGCCACCGAAAATTCTGACAATTGACTGGAGCGCAGTGGTTCAGCCAATTGTCGCTAAAATGTTACAGGCTGATGGTGTACAAGCAGGTAGCGTACTGCTGTTAGATAATGTCAAAAACAGCACCAATGGTTCATTGCAAACCAGCAAAATCAGCGCCGCGATGCATGATGCCTTTGGTTCGAATAAAACCTTTAACGTAGTGCCGACTGACCAATTGAATTCTGCCAAGCAAATGATGGGACTCTCGCCGGATGACAATCTGGTATCACGTACTAAAGCCATTGCGCTTGCTCGTCAGGTCAGCGCCCAATATGTGCTTTATAGTGATGTCAGCGGCAATGTCAAAACGCCAACGTTAGATATGCAGCTTATGACCGTGCCAAGCGGTGAGATTGTTTGGTCTGGTAGCGGAGCCGCTGTTGCCAGCTCAAATTAAAGCCACGTTATCGGCCTTGTTGCAAAAACACCTTCCGGCGGTTGAACCCGCCGGTTGTCGTTTAAGCACTGTGAGTGGGTTAACCGGGGAAAGCTGGCGTATTAGCACACCACAGCATGATTTACTGGCGCGGGCTCAATCGCAGGAGAAATCTGATTTAGGCGTTGAGCGCCACCGTGAAGCGGCAATTTTGCGGCAGCTAGATGCTGAAACACTTGGCCCCTGCGTCGTGTTACAAACGGCTGGTTGGTTATTCGTTGAGTGGCTGGAGGGCAATACCGTTAGCGAAGAGCTCTGGCAGTCAGCGCAAGGGCAGGTGGCGCTAGCACAAATGCTCACACGCTTGCACCAATTGCCACCAAGCGGTTATCCGCTGAATTTGCGTCAACAGCTGTCCCGCTATTGGCAGCATATTGACCGGCGACGTTTAACTCCGCGCTGGCTGCGATTACACCAGCAATTTATGCGGCGTGCCTTGCCAACGCCACTGAAATTAGCGCTGGTGCATATGGATATTCATCCTGAAAACCTAGTGAATACCACGCAAGGATTGCGTTTAATTGATTGGGAATATGCGGCAGATAGCGATATTGCTTTAGAGCTGGCCGCATTATTTCAAGGGAATAACCTATCTGTGCAGCAGCGTCAGCAACTGATCGACGATTATATTCGCTGTGGTGGATATCAGGACCGTTCACGTCTTGAACAACAGATTACCCATTGGATACCCTGGGTAAATTATCTGATGTTGATGTGGTGTGAAGTCCGTTGGCAGCAAACGCAGGAAAGCCGCTATATCGACTGGGGGCAACCGTTGCGCCAAAAATTATTGCGTGAAGTACCATAAGAAAATTTTTATCAGTATTAATCATGGGAGTAGGCGTTGTGGGTCCAGTAATGTTAGATGTTGCCAGCTATGAGCTGGATGCAGAAGAGCGTGAAATTTTGCAACACCCGCTGGTGGGCGGTTTGATTCTCTTCACCCGTAACTACCATGATGTTGAGCAATTGCATGAGCTTATCCGCCAAATTCGTGCAGCATCTCGTCATCGTCTGGTACTGGCCGTCGATCAAGAAGGGGGCCGGGTCCAGCGTTTTCGCGATGGTTTTACCTTGTTGCCTGCAGCACAATCCTTTGCTGCATTAAATCAGGCGCCGGAAGCGGGACGTTTGGCACAAGAGGCCGGCTGGCTAATGGCAGCGGAAATGATTGCCATGGATATTGATATCAGCTTTGCCCCAGTGCTGGATATTGGCCACGTTAGTGCGGCGATTGGCGAACGTTCATTCCACGCTGAGCCTGCTCAAGCGCTGGCGATGGCCGAGCAATTTATCTTAGGGATGCACTCAGCAGGGATGAAAGTGACCGGCAAACATTTCCCTGGGCACGGTGCGGTGAGTGCAGACTCGCATAAAGAAACACCGCGTGATAACCGTCCTGAATCGGTGATCCGCGAACATGATATGCAAATTTTCCGCACGCTGATTGAGCGCCAATTGTTGGACGCGGTTATGCCTGCCCATGTGATTTACACCGAGGTTGATGCTCGTCCGGCTAGTGGGTCCCCGCACTGGCTTAAGCAAGTATTACGAAAAGAACTGGGCTTTGGCGGGATTATCTTCTCTGACGACCTGTCGATGGAAGGTGCAGCCATTATGGGCAGCTACGCCGAGCGAGGTCAGGCATCATTAGATGCGGGCTGCGATATGATTCTGGTATGCAATAACCGCCAAGGGGCGGTAAGCGTATTAGATAATTTATCTCCGGTTAACGCCGAGCAGGTCGCGAGTCTGTATCACAAAGGTGAGTTTTACGGTAAATCGAGCCGTCAGGCGCTGTTATCTTCTGAGCGTTGGCAGCGAGCCAATTGCGAACTTACCGCATTGAACGATCGCTGGCAGGAGCATAAGTTACTGGCTCGCTAAGCAATACGGCCCGTACCATCTGTTAAAGCAAATATAACAATGGCATAACATGTCTTGGCGTGTGTGCCATTTTTTATTCGCCTCCTTTTATATTTCCCCTCCCTTTTTACCTTATTGTTGACCGTTTTTTTTATCGTAAAAACAGCTAACTCGCTGAATAAAAACAAGCAAAAATATCTCGACTCATAAAATTCCTTTAAATGATTTGATGCACATCAAATTAGGTATAAAAAGTTGATAACCTCATGGTATTCTCACCTCAGATGACGATTTAACTTAAGCCAACCCTATGTAATCTAAGGATAATAATTTCACTCTTAGATAACAATTGGTTCACATTCTGAGGTATGTATTTTGAAAGATGTTATGCAGAAGATCGTAATTATTGGCGGGGGTGCCGGCGGATTAGAACTTGCCACCAGTCTGGGGCATAAATTAGGACGCAGCAAAAAAGCCGAGATTATCTTAGTCGATCGTAACCATAGCCATTTATGGAAACCGCTGTTGCACGAAGTGGCGACCGGCAGCATGGATGATGGTGTTGATGCATTGAGCTACCTGGCCCATGCTCGCAATCATGGTTTCACTTTCCAAATCGGTTCACTGACCAACATCAATCGTGAAGGTAAGACGATTCAACTGGCCGCTATCCGTGACGTAAATGGCGATGTATTGGTGCCAGAGCGTGATATCGCCTATGACCAATTGGTGATGGCGTTGGGCAGTACTTCTAACGATTTCGGTACGCCGGGCGTTAAAGAGAACTGCATCTTCCTTGATAACCCGCAGCAGGCGCATCGTTTCCATAACGAAATGCTTAATCTATTCCTGAAATTCTCCACCAGCGGTGAGCAGAAAGATAAGGTTAACATCGCTATCGTTGGCGGTGGTGCGACCGGTGTGGAACTCTCCGCTGAATTGCACAATGCAGTCAAAGAACTGCACAGCTATGGTTATAAAGGGTTAGACAATCAGGCATTAAACGTCACCTTGGTCGAAGCCGGTGAACGCATCTTGCCAGCGTTGCCAGAGCGTATTTCTGCGGCAGCACACCAAGAGCTGATTAAAATTGGCGTGCGCGTATTGACCAAAACCATGGTGACCAGCGCTGAGAAGGGCGGGTTGCACACCAAAGACGGCGAGTTTATTCAAGCCGATTTAATGGTGTGGGCTGCTGGTATTAAAGCGCCTGATTTTATGAAAGATATTGCAGGTCTTGAAACTAACCGTATTAACCAGTTAGTCGTTGAGCCAACGCTACAAACGACGCGTGATGAAAATATCTATGCGATTGGTGACTGTGCATCTTGTCCATTGCCAAACGGCGGTTTTGTGCCACCGCGAGCGCAGTCTGCTCACCAGATGGCATCCCGTTGCTTTGCTAATATTATGGCGCAACGTAAAGGCCAAAGTTTGAAGCCTTACGTTTATAGCGATCACGGTTCATTGGTTTCATTATCACGCTTTAGTACCGTAGGTAGCCTGATGGGTAACTTGATGCGTGGCTCTATGATGGTTGAAGGTCGTATTGCACGTTTTGTGTATATCTCTCTATACCGTATGCACCAAGTGGCGCTGCACGGTTATATCAAGACCGGCTTGATGATGCTTGTCGGTAGAATCAACCGCGTGATTCGCCCACATCTGAAACTGCACTAATATCTACGATTCAGCCTTCAGTTTATTAGCTGAAGGCTGAATCGATTCTTATCCGCTGATCTTTTGCCGCCCATCGTTTATAAAGCTCTTTTTACCTCTTCCTTTACCCCGCTAAGATTGTTCCCAAATACCGCAAATTCCAGCTGTAAGCCGCCATTTTGGCTATACGTCTTATTGTTCAGACATAACAGATTGTGCAAACTTTCCGTGTTCATAAAAGCCTTTCTATGTCCGAAAAGCGCGACAAATAGCACGCTGATAGTACAGAGAGTGGCAATACACAGAGTAGATAAAAACAAAGCGTAGTCAGTTGTTCGGGCGATTCACGCACGCCATTTATTATTCGGTTCTACCCGTCGTATTGCGCCCCAGAATGTGGGCGGAGGACGAATGAAGCAAAATGCGTGGTAACAATTTCAGGAGGTTTTCCCTGTGAACAAATCAATGTTAGCGGGTGTGGGTATTGGTGTCGCTGCTGCTTTAGGTATTGCGGCAGTGGCGAGCATGAATGTGTTTTCATCAGGCCCACATTACGCGCAGGTTCTGAGTGCGACGCCAATTAAAGAAACAGTAAAAACACCGCGTCAGGAATGTCGGAATGTCACTGTCACCCATCGCCGCCCAGTGCAAGACGAACATCAGATCGCCGGTTCCTTATTAGGTGCTGTTGCTGGTGGAGTATTAGGACACCAGTTTGGTGGTGGGCATGGACGTGATGTTGCCACTATCGCCGGGGCATTGGGCGGTGGTTACGCCGGTAACCGCGTGCAGAGCGGTATGCAGAATAATGATACATACACCACGCAATCAGAGCGTTGCAGTACGGTTTATGACAAATCAGAAAAAATGCTTGGCTATGATGTGACCTATAAAATAGGCGATCAGCAGGGTAAAGTACGAATGGACCATGATCCAGGTACACAGATCCCTCTGAACAAAAGCGGCCAACTGGAGTTAACCCAAAGCTAATCACGCATTAGGTGAGCCGATAAAAAAGCCTGAGAACAGTTTTTCTGTCTCAGGCTTTTTTGTTTCATCGCGATATTGTCTGATATATCGAGAAACGTATCGCTTTTTAGCTGACGGCCGACACTTGATGTTCGGCAAAAGCCACCAGTAGGTCGCTGATGAATTTCAGTCGTTTTGGCCGGTCGGTAAGTTCAAGTGTGAATTTAAGCTTACTCGGCCCGTCGAGGCGATAAACCTGCGGCTGTTTTTGCAATAAACCAATCAAATAACCGGGATCAACCAGGTTTTTGTCGCTAAATTCAATAAAGCCACCGCGTTCGTTACCTTCAATACGTTTAATGCCCAGTTCGCGAGCCTGCAAGCGCAAAACAGCGATATGCAGCAGGTTTCTTGCGCCGTCTGGCAGGCTACCGAAGCGGTCAATCAGCTCAACGCGTAGCTCATCAACTTCTGACTCATTGCGGGCGCTGGCAATACGCTTATACAAAGACAAGCGGGTATTCACGTCAGGAATGTAATCTTCAGTCAGCAGCGCCGGCATGCGCATTTCTACTTCTGTTTGGCTATTGGTCAAATCCTCAAGCGAAGGTTCGCGCCCCTCTTTCAATGCTTCTACCGCGTTTTCCAGCAGTTCCATATATAAAGAGAAGCCGATTGTTGTCATCTGTCCACTTTGGTCTTCGCCCAGTAACTCGCCCGCACCACGGATTTCCAAATCGTGCGTTGCCAACGCAAAACCTGCGCCTAAATCTTCCAGCGAGGCAATGGCTTCCAGTCGTTTATGCGCGTCGGTCGACATGGCTTTCGGATTTGGTGTTAACAAGTAAGCATAGGCTTGATGGTGCGAACGACCTACACGTCCACGCAGCTGATGCAACTGTGCTAAACCGAAGTGATCGGCCCGCTCAATGATAATGGTATTGGCACTGGGAATATCGATACCTGTTTCGATGATAGTGGTGCAAATCAGCACGTTAAAACGCTGATGATGGAAATCATTCATCACTCGTTCCAGGTCGCGCTCACGCATCTGGCCGTGCCCAATGGCGATGCGGGCCTCTGGCACCAGCTCTGCCAGCCGCTGTGCGGCTTTCTCGATATTGGCAACATCATTGTAGAGGTAATAGACCTGGCCGCCGCGCAGCACCTCACGCAGAATGGCTTCACGAATCACTAAATCATCGTATTCGCGTACGAAGGTTTTGACTGCTAAACGTCGCGCCGGTGGTGTAGCAATAATCGACAAATCACGCATGCCGCTCATTGCCATATTCAAGGTCCGTGGAATAGGCGTGGCGGTAAGCGTCAGGATATCAACATCGGTACGCATTGCCTTAATACGTTCTTTATGGCGTACGCCGAAACGGTGCTCTTCATCAACAATCAGCAGACCCAAATCCTTCCAGCGCAGATCGCTTTGTAGCAGCTTATGCGTGCCGATAATAATATCGACTTTCCCTTCGATAGCTTCTTCCAGCACGGCTTGCTGCTCTTTAGCGCTGCGGAAACGGGACATCATTTCGATGCGGATTGGCCAGTTGGCAAAACGATCGCGGAAATTATCAAAGTGCTGCTGTGCCAGCAGGGTAGTGGGAACTAACACTGCCACTTGTTTATTATTCGATACCGCCAGGAAAGCGGCTCGCATTGCCACTTCTGTTTTACCAAAGCCTACGTCGCCACACACCAGACGATCCATCGCCAGCGGCTGGGTCATATCAGTTAATACAGCGTTAATCGCCTGCGCCTGATCGGCAGTAGTCTCGAAGGGGAAGGTCTGACAGAACAGCTGGTATTGTTCACGGTCGTGTTTGAAGGCGAAGCCTTTTTTAGCCTCGCGCTGAGCATAGACATCCAGCAGCTCAGCCGCTACATCCCGCACCTTCTCGGCCGCTTTTTGTCGCGCCTTTGACCAAGCTTCGCCACCTAATTTATGCAGCGGTGCGCTTTCATCGGCACCGCCTGCGTAGCGGCTAATCAAATGCAGTGAAGAAACTGGAACGTAGAGCTTATCTTCACCGGCGTAAGTCAGAATCAGATATTCTGCGGTCACTCCGCCGGTTTCTAACGTCATTAATCCTTGATAACGACCGACCCCGTGTTCCATATGAACAACCGGTTGGCCGGGACTCAGTTCTGCAAGATTACGAATTAACGTATCGGTGTTGATAGTGCGGCGGCTATCCTGTCGGCGGCGCGTCACACGCTCGCCCAGCATGTCGCTTTCACAGACTAATGCCAGCTCTATCTGGTTATCAGCGAAAGGATGTCCGAGGAAGCCGCGTTCACACGCGCCAATCATGATATATCGACCAGGGGTTACCGCTTGCTCAATGCGCGTAATGAGTGTTGGTTTGAGTTTGATTCTCGCCAGCAAGTCTTGCAGCGTCTCTCTGCGTCCTTCGCTCTCGACGGAGAACAGGATGCTACCGGTAAAGCTTTCGCTAAAGCGGCGCAGGTTATCCATTGGTGCCTTGTTTTGCGGTTGTACTGACAAATCAGGCAGCGTTTGATAACCCAGATTGGTATTCGCGGCTTTCTGCGCTAACTCTTCAGTTTTTAACTGAATACGCGGCCATTTTTTTAACTCGCTAAACAAACTATCGACGCGTAACCATAGCTCTTCAGGCTCGAGCAGCGGGCGCATAGGATCAATACGGCGATTTTCATAACGCTGATTAACGTCAAGCCAGAAACGATCGGCAGCGGCTTCTAACTCACCGGTATTCACCAATAAGGTATTTTTCGGCAGATAGCTGAACAGTGACGTCAGCGGATCGCTAAAGAACAGCGGCTGCCAATATTCGATCCCGGCGGGGAAGGTGCCTTTAGTCACCTGTTGATAAACGTGCTCGGCATCGCGGCGCACCTCGAATTTTTCGCGCCATTGGCTGCGGAATAACTCGATAGCATTTTTATCGGTGGGGAACTCATGCGCTGGCAGCAAATTAATAGAATCGACTTCGCTGAGTGTGCGTTGAGTATCCACGTCGAAGATACGCAGGCTATCTATCTCATCATCAAAGAAATCAATACGATAAGGTTCATCGCTGCCCATCGGGTAAAGATCCAACAGCGCACCACGGGTGGCAAACTCACCGTGCTCCATCACTTGATCGACGCTGCGATAGCCAGCCTGTTCTAACTGAGAACGTAATTTATCGCGTGAGAGCTGTTGGCCCTTTTTCATCACTAAAGCGTGACCATGCAAGAACTGATGCGGACAGACGCGCTGCATCAGCGTATTGACCGGCAGAATAATAATGCCGCGTTCCATGGTCGGTAATTGATACAAACTGGAGAGGCGGGCAGACACAATTTCTTGATGTGGCGAGAAACTGTCGTAAGGCAGCGTTTCCCAATCGGAAAGGCTGATCACTTTATGCTCGGTAAACTGCTGGATCTCATCACGTAAGCGCAGCGCATTTTGCATATCGGGCGTGATAAGCATGATGGGGCCGGAGTGACGTTCACTAATCTCGGCGCATTCTAATGCACAGGCGGAGCCAGTAAGTTGGCCTAACTGACGAGTATCGCCCGGGCGCTCGGGCAGCGAATAACGTGTGTTTTGAGGCATAAGCAGTTTCACGATCTCATTTAGTGGCAAAGGAGAGCCAGAATTTCAGGGCGTATCTTGCGACGCAGTTCTGTCTAAGGTCAACCGGGTTTCGTTACTATTCTGGCAAAAAACCTCATAAAAATCCGATAAAAAACCGCACAAAGATGATGAGTTAAGTGGTTAGTGGTTCCATAAAGTGGGTTGAGCCTTTATTATCCTGATCACTTTGCCTTGATTCACTGAACATAACGGATTTCATGTATCAACCTGTCGCTTTATTTATAGGCCTGCGCTACATGCGCGGGCGTGCATCAGACCGCTTTGGGCGGTTTGTCTCTTGGCTGTCCACCATAGGTATTACTCTAGGTGTGATGGCAATGGTTACCGTGCTGTCGGTGATGAACGGATTTGAAAAGAATCTGGAAGGTAACATCTTGGGGCTAATGCCGCAGGCGTTAATCACCACGCCGCAAGGGTCGCTTAATCCACAGCAAATCACTCAGGCAGACGCCGCTAAACTGCAAGGTGTCAGCAATGTCGTGCCTTTAACGACAGGCGATGTGGTGCTGCAAAGCCCCGGCAGCGTTTCGGTAGGGGTGATGCTGGGGATTAATCCCGATCAGCAGGAACCGTTGTCACAATATCTGGTTGGCGTCAGCATGCAAGTATTACAACCTGGCCAGTATCGGGTGATCCTCGGTGAACAGCTGGCTAATCAGTTGAAGGTGAAACGTGGCGATCAGATTCGCGTCATTGTGACCAGCGCCAGCCAATTCACGCCGATGGGTCGTATCCCAAGCCAACGTTTGTTTACTGTGGCGGGCACCTTCTCGGCGAACAGTGAAGTCGATACTTATCAAATGCTGGTTAATCAGCAAGATGCCTCGCGCATGATGCTTTACCCGCAAGGTAATATCACCGGCTGGCGTTTGTTTTTAGATAAACCGCTGAGTGTTGATAGCTTAAGCGAACAAAAGCTGCCAAATGGTACGGTGTGGAAAGACTGGCGTGAACGTCAAGGTGAACTATTCCAAGCGGTACGTATGGAAAAGAACATGATGGGACTGCTGCTCAGTCTGATTGTCGCCGTCGCCGCCTTTAATATTATTACCTCGCTCGGTTTGATGGTGATGGAGAAGCAAGGTGAAGTTGCTATTTTGCAGACTCAGGGGCTGACACGTCGCCAGATTATGGCGGTATTTATGGTGCAGGGCGCCAGCGCTGGGGTGATTGGCGCTTTCCTTGGCGCGGTGTTAGGCGTTGTCCTTGCAACGCAACTTAATACCATTATGCCCGCCGTCGGTGCCATGCTTGATGGTGCATCGTTGCCAATAGATATCGAACCCGTGCAGGTGACGATTATTGCTTTAGCCGCGATGGCTATTGCCTTACTTTCTACGCTTTATCCTTCATGGCGGGCCGCCGCCGCTCAACCCGCAGAGGCTTTACGTTATGAATAACGCTTTATTATTGCAGTGCCAAAACCTCTGTAAGAGCTATCAAGACGGTAAACTTAACACTGACGTATTGCGTAATGTTTCTTTCGAGATAAAACCGGGTGAAATGATGGCCATCGTTGGCAGCTCCGGTTCTGGTAAGAGTACGTTACTGCATCTGCTCGGCGGGTTGGATTCTCCGACCTCTGGCGAAGTTATTTTTAAAGGACAATCGCTCAATAGCATGTCCTCTTCCGCTAAGGCTGAACTGCGCAATCGTCAACTCGGTTTTATCTACCAATTTCACCATCTGTTGCCGGACTTTACTGCGCTGGAAAACGTCTCTATGCCGCTGCTCATTGGCAAAGAAAAAATGGCCGATGTGCAAGAGAAATCCATGGCAATGCTGACGGCAGTGGGCCTTGGGCATCGTCATAAGCATCGTCCTTCTGAATTGTCTGGCGGCGAACGTCAACGTGTCGCTATTGCCCGCGCGCTGGTTAATAACCCATCGCTGGTACTGGCCGATGAGCCGACTGGTAATCTGGACCAACGTAATGCTGATAGCATCTTTGATCTGCTGGGTGAATTAAATGTGCGTCAAGGCACCGCATTCTTGGTGGTAACGCATGATTTGCAATTAGCCAAACGCCTCAATCGTCAGTTGGAGATGCGCGACGGCCAGTTGCAGCAAGATTCCAGCCTGTTGGGAGCGAAGTAATGTCGGCTCTGCCATTTTCCTTGTTAATCGGCCTGCGCTTTAGTCGCGGGCGTCGCCGTGGCGGAATGGTCTCGCTGATTTCGGTCATCTCAACCTTAGGTATTGCGTTAGGTGTCGCGGTATTAATCGTTGGGTTAAGTGCGATGAACGGTTTTGAACGTGAGCTAAAAGAACGCGTGCTAGCGGTGGTGCCGCACGGCGAAATCAAACCGGTCAATCAGCCGTTTGAAAATTGGCAGGATGTACTGGGACGAATTGAAAAAGTGCCGGGTATTGTTGCCGCTGCACCTTATATCGAATTCAACGGTTTGATCGAAAACGGTGCCAAGCTACGTGCGGTACAGGTACAAGGCGTTGACCCCGATCAGGAAGGGCGCATCAGTGCGGTACCGCAGTTCGTGCAAAATAATGCCTGGCAGAGTTTTAAAGCGGGCAACCAGCAGGTGATTATTGGGCAAGGTCTGGCTAAGGCGCTTGGCGTCAAGCAGGGCGATTGGGTTACTGTGATGATCCCTAACAGCGATGCCAGCATGAAGCTGTTACAGCCTAAGCGTATTCGCTTACAGGTTGCCGGAATATTGCAACTCAGCGGCCAGTTGGATCACAGTTTTGCGATGGTTCCACTTAGCGATGCTCAGCAATATCAAGAAATGGGCGATAGCGTCACCGGCATCCACATCAAGGTTCAGGATGTTTTTGCCGCACAAAAAATTGTGCACGATGCGGCTGAAGCGGCAAAAGACTACGTCTATTTCAGCAGCTGGGTTGGAAAATACGGTTATATGTACCGTGATATCCAGATGATCCGCGCCATTATGTATCTGGCGATGGTGCTGGTGATCGGCGTGGCCTGTTTTAATATCGTTTCCACGCTGGTGATGGCGGTTAAAGATAAAAGCAGTGATATTGCCGTGTTGCGCACCTTAGGCGCCAAAGATGGCTTAATTCGCGCAGTATTTATCTGGTACGGACTGTTATCAGGCTTTGTAGGAAGCGTATGTGGTGTGGTATTCGGCGTGATTGCCTCCCTGCAACTGACCAACATTATCAATCTGCTGCAAACGCTGGTGGGACACAAATTCCTCTCGGGAGATATCTACTTTATTGATTTCTTACCTTCAGAGCTCCACTGGTTAGATGTTATCAGCGTATTGGTTACTGCATTAGTGCTCAGCCTATTGGCAAGCTGGTATCCAGCTCGTCGCGCAAGTCGAATTGACCCCGCTCGTGTTTTAAGCGGCGGCCAGTAATTTTCTAAGGAGCAGTATTTATGCGCACACGCCATCGTATATGCCGATTCAGAAAAAATAAGCGCATACGTCACCAACGTTTCCGCTCAAGTATTTTTCACCGCGATAGTATGGCGGCCAGTGAGCTGAAGAAGCCTTTTATCGTGGTACTGACCGGTGCGGGGATCTCGGCTGAGTCTGGAATTCGTACATTCCGGGCGGCTGACGGACTGTGGGAAGAGCACAAAGTTGAAGATGTGGCGACACCAGAGGGTTATCGTCGAGATCCTCAACTGGTGCAGGCATTCTACAATGCTCGCCGCCACCAGTTGCAGCAGGACGACATTCAACCTAACGCCGCACATCAAGCTTTAGCGGTGCTTGAGGATGCGTTAGGGGATAACTTTCTGCTAGTCACGCAAAATATTGATAACTTGCATGAGCGTGCTGGCAACCAGCGTGTGTTGCATATGCATGGTGAGCTACTCAAAGTGCGCTGTACTGAGTCAGGTCAAATTTTTGACTGGCCCAACGACCTTACCGTTAACGATCGTTGCCACTGTTGCCAATTCCCTGCGCCGTTGCGCCCGCATATCGTGTGGTTTGGTGAAATGCCATTGCACATGGATGAAATCTACCTGGCGTTAGCAAAAGCCGATTTCTTCGTGGCTATCGGTACCTCAGGCCATGTTTACCCAGCGGCAGGTTTTGTACACGAAGCCCGGTTAAGCGGCGCATACACCATGGAACTCAACCTTGAGCCGAGCCAGGTTGAAAACCAGTTCGACAAAAAAGTCTACGGCCTCGCCAGCCAGGTCGTACCCGAATTTGTCCACGCTTTCCTGACCAAAAAAAGCGATTCCTGGCATCGTGAATAAAGCCAGTCGTTAAACAAAGTAAGCCGTTGGGGAGCTTCTCGGTGAAGCGCCCCGATAAGCTAAGCGCAGGCGTCGGGTGCAGGGGCCTTCGCCTCAAGGCCCTTGCCGGTCGCGGTCGGCTGCGCTGATATATACCACTTGAGTGGTGGGCGACCGAACCTGCACGAGATCCACATAAACAACCCATTCGAATGTAAAACAGTGATGACTCGGTCATCAATCCCCTGTGTGATTAACAAGCCCCTGCTTGTTAAACTCATTAATACTGACCTGACGCAATATTTACAGAATTCGGACTGCGCATAATAAATTCCTTCTTTCTGATGATACGCATTTATTATGAATAAGTTACTCGATCGTTTTTTTCACTATATCTCTTTTGATACACAATCAAAGCCGAACGCCAAACAGACGCCTAGTACGCTTGGACAAATGGAATTTGCCCGGTTGTTACGTGATGAATTGCTTGCTCTAGGATTGGAACAGGTTAGCCTGAGCGATAAAGGCTGTGTCATGGCGACATTACCGAGTAATGTGGACTGGCCTGTGCCGGTTATTGGCTTTATTTCTCACCTGGACACCTCGCCAGACTTTACCGCAAAACATGTTAAACCGCAGATTGTGGAAAATTATCGTGGGGGTGATATTGCGCTTGGGAATGGCGAAGAGTTCCTTTCACCAGTTATGTTTCCGGTGTTACATCGACTGATCGGCCAAACCATTATTACCACTGATGGTAAAACCTTGCTGGGCGCTGATGATAAATCGGGTATTGCTGAAATTATCACTGCCATGGCGACATTGAAAAGTACTGCTCTGCCGCATGGGCCGCTACGTATCGCGTTTACCCCGGATGAAGAAATTGGCAAGGGCGCGCAATATTTTGATGTTGCCGCGTTTAATGCCGACTGGGCTTATACCATTGACGGTGGCGGTATCGGTGAGCTGGAGTGCGAAAATTTCAACGCCGCCTCGGCTAAGATAAAAATTGTGGGCAACAACGTTCATCCTTCTCATGCCAAAGGTGTGATGGTGAATGCAATGTCGCTGGCAACTCGCTTCCATCAGGAGATACCTGCTGATGAAACACCGGAAACTACCGAAGGTTATCAGGGCTTTTATCACCTGACGTCAATGAAAGGCACGGTTGAAAAAGCTGAGCTGCACTACATTGTGCGGGATTTTGATAGCGAAGGTTTTACCGCTCGCAAACAAAAGTTGGTGCAAATTGCGCAGAAAGTGGGGAAAGGACTGCATTCCGCTTGCTATATCGATGTGACCATTGATGACCAGTATTACAATATGCGTGATGAAATCGCTAAACATCCGCATATTATCGAATTGGCTGAACGGGCAATGAAGGTCAGTGGCATCGAGCCAGTACGCAAACCGATTCGCGGCGGTACCGATGGCGCGCAGCTTTCCTTTAGAGGATTACCTTGTCCGAACTTGTTTACCGGCGGCTATAACTTCCACGGCAAGCATGAATTTACCACGCAAGAAGGGATGGAAAGCGCGGTGAAAGTAATTGTTAATATCGCGACCCTGGCTGCTGAGCAGGCTAAGCCGCAATAGCTAAACGTATAGGCAAAGTGTGCCAATCAGGCGCACTTTGCCTTACATCTCAATCAGTCGTTAAAATACCAATAACCGCTGTTGACCAACGCGGCTAACAGCGCGAGAAAGGAAGGATCGTCTAACGCTTCACCCAGCAACTCTTGCGTCACGATAGTATGACGAGTGAGGGCATCGACTGCGGCTAATTGATCGGTGATCATCGCTTCGCCATTAACGTAGCAGCGATCGCCAATACGCAATACTTTCAAGCCGCCAAGGCGTTGCAGTGTTTCTCCAGCCTCGAGCAACTCATGAACTTCGCCGGCCTGATAAGGCGGCTCTGGTGGCGCTAAATCCAGCTCATGACGCGATTGGGAAATGAACTCACCTAGCCAGTTATTGAAATGTTCTGGGTTACCTACCAAGTCCAACATCATATTGCGCAAGCCATCTAGCTCATGCTGCTCAATCTTAGCCGGATGTTCGCGCAGCTTAAGGTCTGGATCGCTATAGCGACGACCTCCCAATTCACGAGACAAGACATAATCGGCAAAGCCGCTGACCATCTCACGAGAGCTTGGCGCACGGAAGCCAACGGAATAGTTTAGAGAGCTTTCAAGAGAATAGCCTTCATGCGGGAAACCCGGTGGAATATAGAGAATATCACCTGGCTCCATCTCGTCATCGATAATGGCATCGAAAGGTTCGACTTGCAGCAGATCCGGGTGCGGGCAATGTTGTTTCATGGCGATTTTCTCGCCTACACGCCAACGGCGACGGCCGGTACCTTGAATAATAAACACATCATACTGGTCCAAATGCGGGCCAACGCCACCGCCGGGAACCGAGAATGAGATCATCAAATCATCCATGCGCCAGTCAGGAATACTGCGGAAAGGACGCATCAGATGGGCAGAAGGCTCGTGCCAATGATCGACGGCTTGAACCAGAATAGACCAGTTATTTTCACCTAAATGATCATAGCTCTGGAAAGGGCCGTGTTTCACATCCCAGCGTCCTTCGTGGTGGCTAACCAAACGGCTATCCACTTCATTTTCCATCGCTAGCCCAGCCAATTCATCCGGGGAGATAGGGTCTATAAAGTTTTTAAAGCCACGTTTGATCAGCAGCGGTCGTTTTTGCCAGTAATTGGCAAGGAAATCGTTCCAATCTAACTCGAGTTGGTAATCCATAAGTTTTATTCCACGGATGATTAAGAAGCTTGCGGGGATTATAGCGGAAGCGAGCGAGACAAGGATGTGTAATTGGCTGCAAATTTTCGTTGCTATCAGATTTTTCAGCCATAAGAAGCAAGTCAGCGGCGAGCTTGAGCGCTAACGCCGCTGTTAATATTAGCTTTGCTCTATATCGTCTTGCTGGCCAAAGGCAACGCGCATACATGCACCACCAAGAGGGCTGTCGAAGACGGTTATTTTGCCGTCATATTGTTCAATAATTTCGCTGGCAACCGATAAACCTAAACCCTGGCCTGGCCGTAAGGTATCTGCGCGTTGTCCACGTTTAAAAATCACTTCGCGTTTATTTTCTGGAATACCGGGGCCATCATCCTCCACCAGAATAACCAGTTGATTTTCGTTGTGCAGCGCTTTGACTTCGACGAACTCCAGACAATATTTACAGGCGTTATCGATGACATTGCCCATCACTTCCATAAAGTCATTTTTCTCGCCGATAAAGGTCACTTCAGGCGAGATATCGAGCGTTATTACCACCCCTTTACGCTGGTAAACTTTATCCAACGCCGAGCATAGGCTGTCGAGTAATGCAGGTACTGAATGGAGTTCTCGTACGGTAATCAGGTGCTCAGAGCGCAAGGTTGCGCGATGCAGATAATAGCCAATCTGTTGAGAAATACGGCTAATTTGTTCCAACATCACCGGCTCAGCTTCTTCGATAGTCATTTGCTTGCCACTGCGCAGTGAACGCAACGTAGACTGTAAAACGGCCAATGGCGTCTTTAGGCTGTGAGTAAGATCCGATAGCGTGGTGCGATAACGATCGTATCGACTGCGTTCACCATCGACCAGCACATTAAGATTACGTACCAGCCCGCGCAATTCACGCGGCGGGTTTTCATCTAACAGCTCGCGTTCTTTCGTTTCCAGCTCTGCAACTTGGCGAATTAAGTGTTTAATCGGCCTGAGACTCCAATAGGCGGCCAGCCATAACAGCGGCACGACTAACAGCAGATTAGCCAAAAAGACATAACTGAACCATTCCCAAACTAAATCGTAATGTTGTAATTCCTGCGGAATAGTATCAACGACTACGATGTTCAGCGCCGGGAGTCGTGACGTTGCTGGATAGGTATTGACGGCCACCGAGTGGGTGAGGGCACTGGAGTCGGTATCGTCATAACCTTTCAATTTACTCTGTGCCACCGGATTATTACCGACGACTTCACTGGAGGTTTGCGTGTTGGTATCTAACTCATAAAAACCAGATTTATTTAGCCAGGATTTGGTGATCCGCGCTTCTAAATCTGGAACTCGACGTTGTGACCACAGCAGCTTGCCGTGATTGTCGTAGATAAAAACTAAGGTTGGGAAATTAAGATCAACATCGTCTGGGACGTTGATCGTCAACTTATCGTCATGCCACTGGGCGAGGCTGAAGAACAGATTACTTTCTCCACGCAATATGCGGTAAGCCGTTTTATCGAAGCTCACCATATAACCGACGACAGCCACCAATCCATAGGCAATGGACAGTGCCAGCACTACCGCTGCGGTCGCCATCATATAGCGAGAACGCAGCGAGAAAGGCGCATTATTGCGGAATTTCATCACTTATGCCCGAATATCGAAACGGTAACCTTGGCCGCGAACGGTAGTAATCACATCGGTAGGATGCTCAGCTAATAATTTTTTACGTAACCGGCCCATCAATACATCGACGGTATGGCTTTCGCGCAGCTCGGCATCTGGATAAAGCTGCAGCATTAGCGAATCTTTGCTCACTACTTTTCCGGTATTGCGAATCAATGTTTCGATAATAGTGTATTCGAAGGCAGTTAGTTTAACCGGCTGATCGTTAACGGTCAGTTCACGGCGAGATAAATCAATCTGGAAAGGTTTAAGAGCGATAATTTGCGAAGCCAGTCCGCTATTGCGGCGCATTAAAGCTTGCATACGTGCCACGACTTCTTCCAGGTGGAAGGGCTTGGTTACATAGTCATCCGCCCCGGCTTCCAGTACGGCGACCTTGTCTTGCCAGCTTTCCCGGGCGGTTAATACCAAAATAGGCAATTTGACCTGATGATTACGCCAGCGCTGGATCAAACTCAGGCCATCTTCGCCCGGTAATCCCAAATCGACAATGGCGATATCTGGCGCATGTTCTTGCAGAAAATAATCGGCTTCTTTTGCATCTTCAGCTACATCAACCTGATGACCCATTTCACGCATTTGTACCGAAAGATGGTGACGCAGCAATGCGTTATCCTCAACAACCAAAATTCGCATAACAACTCCTTAGTAGGTATAGATGCAAGTAGAAATCTTTGTAAAAAACTAAGCCAATAACTGTAACTGATTCCGAATCATAATCTTCAACGGTGGATAAACACCTCAAACGAGAAGATAAATACAAGTTAAACCAAGTATAAACACCCATTACTGGCAATGACATCAGTGGAAATAACATTATTTGTGAAACTGATCGCAGTACTCTTGTAAAGGTATCATTAAGGTATTACAAAGGTATTGAGCAACATTCGACCTGCAAGAGACGCCACCTTGACACCGGGGGAGTCAATTATCCATTCAGCAAGGATATATAATAATGAAACGTACCAATCTGAAGCTGTCCATCATGATGTTTATTGAATGGTTTATCTGGGGGGCATGGTTTGTGCCACTCTGGCAATACCTCAATAAACTCGGGTTTAGTCCATCGCAAGTTGCCTGGTCTTATAGCAGCACGGCTATTGCTGCTATTTTATCTCCTGTCGTGGTAGGGGTCATCGCAGACCGTTATTTCTCCGCCCAGAAAGTTCTCGCCTGGCTGCTGTTAGCTGGTGGTGTCTTGATGGGATTTATCGCACTACAAACACAGTTCTCACATTTCTTCCCACTGCTGGTTGTCTACGCCATTACCTATATGCCAACCGTGGCGCTAACTAACAGTATTGCGTTTGCCAATATTGCGGATACTGAGAAGGACTTCCCGCGTATTCGTGTATTAGGCACCATCGGTTGGATCGTCTCTGGATTAGTCATTGGCTTTGCATTACCGCCGCTGTTAGGGATGAATAATATCTCTGATACCAATCTGCCGCTGTGGATCACCGGTATTGCCTCCATAGCGCTTGGGCTTTATAGCTTTTGGCTGCCGAACACACCGCCGAAAGGCACGGGTCCTATCAATATCAAAGCGTTGTTTGGTTTGAATGCCTTGAGCATGTTAAAAGACCGCTCATTTGCCATCTTCGCCTTGTGTTCTTTCTTGTTCTGCATGCCATTAGCGTTCTATTACCAATTTGCTAACGGCTTCCTCACTCAGGTCGGTTTGCCTAACGCTACTGGTTGGATGACCTTGGGGCAGGTTTCCGAGATCTTTGCCTTATTGTCCTTACCGTTTCTATTAAAACGTTTTGGCATCAAAAAAGTCTTGATGCTGGGCTTCATTACCGCCGCGCTGCGTTACGTGTTCTTTATCTACGGCGGAACGGAAGATGTTTGGGGCTACAGCCTGCTGTTCCTCGGGATTTTGCTACACGGTGTGAGCTATGACTTTTACTTTGTTACTGGCTATATCTACGTGGATAAAAAAGCACCACCGCATATGCGTACTGCGGCACAGGGGCTGATCACGCTTGTTTGTCAGGGACTAGGCAGCTTTATCGGTAACTGGCTCGGTGGCCGCGCGCTGACGACCTTCGCGTTATCCAAACCACAGAACGGCATGACATTTGATTGGTTTGCCGTATGGGGCGTGGGGACGGCGATGGTTGTCGTCGTTATGCTGCTGTTCTTGCTGTTTTTCCGCGAAAAGAACAAGGCTATCGCTGCCGCCGAATATTCTCACTGAACATAATTATGCTGGGTTTGGTGGGCATGAAGCCCACCTCTAGATTTCTATTGGAGTTTAAAGATGCAATCGCAAACACAAAAAAACCGTATGTTAGGCGCCTTGTATGGGCAAATGTTGGGTGACGCGCTAGGTATGCCGTCGGAATTGTGGCCACGCGAAAGAGTGAAAAAACATTTTGGCTGGATTGACCGTTTCCTCGATGGCCCGGCTGAAAACAATGCGGCCTGTTATTTTACCGCGGCACAGTTTACTGACGATACCTCAATGGCGTTGGCCTTGGCTGATGCGCTGGTGGAGGCCAATGGGGCAGTGGTACCAGAACTGATTGCCCGGAATGTTATCCGCTGGGTCGATAGCTTTGATGCTTTCAACAAAAATATTTTAGGACCGAGTTCCAAACTGGCGCTCGCTGAACAGAAAAAAGGCGTGGCTATCGACACGCTAGAAAATAATGGTGTAACCAACGGCGCAGCAATGCGCGTTTCGCCGTTAGGCTGCGTACTGCCTTCTGCGCCTTTAGAGCAGTTCTGTCAACAGGTGTGGTTAGCGTCCAGCCCGACACATAAATCGGATATCGCGGTGGCCGGTGCGGTCGTTATCGCTTGGGCAGTATCTAAAGCTATCGAAGGGGCAAGCTGGTCGGAAATCCGTTTGGCATTACCGGACGTTGCTCGCTATGCACAAACTCGCCGTAGCACCACCTTTAGCGCATCGCTGGCGGCGCGTATCGAACTGGCATTTGATGTTATTCACAAATCCACGGGGACTGAAGAAGCCTCTGAGCGGGTTTATCAGCTGGTGGGGGCGGGTGTCAGTACGATTGAATCGGTACCGGCTGCATTGGCGATGGTTGAGCTTGCTGGTACCTGCCCTAACCAGTGCGCTATTCTCTGCGCCAACCTTGGCGGTGATACCGATACGATTGGTGCGATGGCGACGGCAATTTGTGGTGCATTGCAGGGGATTGAAGCATTCAAGGCCGATTATCTCGATGAGTTAAAACGCGTGAACCCGACCGACATGGCCGGATACGCCGACGCCTTTATTCGTTTCCGTCAGCAGTGGCAGGAGGTGGTGTGAATAACCAGCATCGCGATATGTTAAAAACGCTGATGCAAGAGAACTGGCATCAGCAATGTCCGGTGACGTTAGTTGGGGCAGCCATCATGGATATGGTGGCTCACGCCGATGCTTTGCCGGAGCGAGGCGGCGACGTGGCAGCCAGTGTGAAAGGCTTTCATCTTGGTGGCTGCGCACTGAATATCGCGTTAGGTCTCAAACAGTTAGGCATCAAAAGCAGTAACTTGCTACCGATTGGCGAAGGCATGTGGTCCAACCGTCTGCGCGAAGAAATGGCTAAACGCGGTATTGAGTCCGATTTATCCGTCAGCGGTGGTGATAACGGCTGGTGCCTGGCGCTAGTCGAACCAGACGGTGAGCGTACCTTTATCTCTATCGATGGTATCGAAAATGAGTGGCAACCCGAGTGGCTGGTGCAATCGACGCCGCAAACCGGGTTGGTTTATGTCTCCGGCTATCAACTTGGCGCTAAAAAAGGCGGGGTATTGGTTGAATGGCTGCAGCAGTTGCCTGCTGCGGTGCGCGTGGTTGTCGATTTTGGCCCGCGACTCGATACCATGTCACCTGAACTGATTAATGCCTTGATCCGCCCCGGTGTGATTCTGACCTTGAATCAGCGTGAAGCCAACTTGTTGGGTATGCATGATGATGTTGAAGCCTTTAGTCAGCAACTGCATGAAAAAACCCAAGAGCTGGTGGTGATCCGCTGTGGTGAGAAGGGCAGTTATTATTATGGTGGTGAGCAGGATCACTCGTGGATTGCGGCTAAAAAAGTACAAATGGTTGACAGCATTGGCGCGGGTGACAGCCATTGTGCCGGTTTACTGGCCGGATTATCGCTCGGACTCAGCCACTGGCAAAGTATGATGCTGGCGAATAGTGTGGCGGGGTATGTGGTGTCGCAGGCGGGTGGTGATTGCGCCCCAACAATCGCACAACTTTTTGAAAAGGATTTTCTTTGAGGACTTGCGTAGTTTATCGGAAGCCTAATGTTTTCTGTCTGTTGACCTTTAATAGCGCATTTTGTCGGCCAAGTGAACGAATGAGGCTAGGGGAAAGCAGACAAGGACGTCTGCTTTAGGTTGAGCCGGTCAGGGATGCCCGTCTCAACCGACCCGTCCGGCCGAAGCAGTAAGCACGGGCAGTCGCGCAGCGACCCGACAAGCTAAGCGCAGGCGTGGGGTGCATGGGCCTTCGCCTCAAGGCCCTTGCCGGGCGCGTTCGGCAAGGCTGATATATTCCTGTTGAGTAATAAGCGACCGAACGTGCACAGTTACCAATTAATCTCTCAATCTATTCAGCGAGGATTAGAATGCATCAAGTATGCATTTAATCTTCGCTAATAAATTCATACATGTCGCTGCGACAGAAGCTCTCACTGTATTCTATTGGGCGGTTTTGCCCGTCAAACAAGGTTTGTTTGATGATCAAAATTGGCATCGCAGTGCTCAGTTGCAATGATTTCATAGTGTCTTCATCGCTCATGGCGGCGCTAACGCGGCTTTTGAGTGCGCCTAGCTGGATATTGTTATGGCGAAAATAGTCGTAGAGCGATACGCCAATATCTTGCACATCGCCAATAGCATCTTGCACTACGTAGGAAACGGCCACCGACATAGGGCGCTGATCGATATAGTGAACACGCTTTAATTTATACAGCTGAGTGCCTTTGGCTAATGCGAGTTTATTGGCAAGGGCAGTATCGGCGAGCACGGTGTCGCGGCTTATCCATAACGTATCGGGTTTGCGGCCTTGCAACATCACTTCACGCGAGAAACCTTTCATATCGGCGAGTGAATAAGAAAGCTTGGTATCATCGGCTTTTTTGATAAAGGTGCCATAGCCACGCGAACGGCCAATGCACGCTTCCTCTTCTAGCCGAGCCAAAGCTTTGCGCACGGTAATTCTTGAAATCCCCAATATTTCAGTGAACTGGCGTTCGCTGGGCAGGAAATCCCCATCGGATAATATCCCTGCGTCCATTGCCTGACGAATGGAGTCGCTAAAACACAGGTAAAGCGGGGTTGTGCCTGATTCGGCCAGATCCTGCTTCAATTTTTCTAACACACGTTGGTCGGTGTCCACACTCATAAACGGCTGGTTATCCTGTTGCCTGCATTAATGGCTATATCTGAAATGGTTGCATCAAGTGAAAGTACTTTGGCTACATTTTAGAAAGACCGAGTATGAATTGCAGCTTAAATCACTGAGAATTTGTGTCACAAAGCCCAAAAAGTAAAAGGCGACCCGAAGGCCGCCTTAATAATATTCGTTACATCATGGCTGAAACGGCTTAAAGCTCATCCACCATTTTACCCGCGCGGCCAATATAGTTGGCTGGGGTCATGGCTTTCAGGCGCACTTTTTCTTCTTCTGGCAGATCTAAGCCATCGATGAACACTTGCATGCCTTGGGCATCAACACGCTTACCGCGGGTCAGCTCTTTGAGCTTCTCGTAAGGTTTTTCGATGCCGTAACGACGCATTACGGTCTGAATTGGCTCTGCCAGCACTTCCCAGTTACGGTCCAATTCGTCAACCAGGTTCGCTTCGTTAACTTCCAGCTTGCTCACCCCTTTCATGGTGGACTGGTAAGCGATTAACGCATAGCCCAAACCTACGCCGAGGTTACGCAATACTGTGGAGTCGGTCAGGTCACGCTGCCAACGTGAAACCGGCAGTTTGCTTGCCAGGTGTTGCAGCACGGCATTAGACAGGCCCAGATTGCCTTCGGAGTTTTCGAAGTCGATTGGGTTCACTTTATGCGGCATGGTTGAAGAGCCGATTTCGCCAGCAATGGTTTTTTGCTTGAAGTGATTCAGCGCAATGTAACCCCAAATATCGCGGTCGAAGTCGATCAAAATGGTGTTGAAACGTGCGACACAGTCAAACAGTTCGGCGATGTAATCATGCGGCTCGATTTGCGTGGTGTACGGGTTCCAGGTAATACCCAGCGAGGTAACAAACTCTTCGCTGAACTGGTGCCAGTCTACTTCCGGGTAAGCCACGATGTGAGCGTTGTAGTTACCCACGGCACCGTTGATTTTACCGAGGATCTCAACCTGTTGCAGTTGCTTGTACTGGCGGTCCATACGGTAGGCGACGTTGGCGAACTCTTTACCAATAGTCGATGGCGTAGCAGGTTGGCCGTGGGTACGAGACAGCAGTGGAATATCACGATATTGATGCGCCAAGGCTTTAATGGCATCAATGATTTTTAACCAGTATGGCAATACCACATCCTGACGCGCGGTTTCCAACATCAATGCGTGTGACAGGTTATTGATATCTTCTGAGGTGCAGGCAAAGTGAATAAATTCTGAAACGGCGTGCAGGGCAGGGATATCCGCCACTTTTTCTTTCAGGAAGTATTCAACGGCTTTCACATCGTGGTTGGTGGTTTTTTCGATATCTTTAATGCGTTGAGCATCTTTTTCATCGAAATTAGCCACTAACTGGTCAAGGAAAGCGTTTGCGTCAGCATCAAAAGCCGGAACTTCTTTGATTGCTGAACAGGCGGCCAGTTTTTGCAGCCAACGTACTTCAACCTGAACACGGAATTTCAGCAGGCCAAATTCGCTGAAAATAGTGCGCAGCGCGCTGACTTTATCACCGTAGCGTCCATCAACGGGGGAAACGGCGGTCAGTGAGGATAATTCCATCGGTAGCAACTCCAGGGATCTTATTAACAGTGAGCGAGTATACTTTTCGCCTGTTCAAACAAGCGATTGCGAGAAAACATCAGTTGCAGGCGGCCACCGCCAACTTGCTGCCACAGCACCGCAGCGCGGATACCGGTCAACAACAGCGCACGAACTTTCGCTTGAACTTGCGCATTTTGTAAAATGGCAGGCGAACCTACAACTTGAATTCTTGGCCCCGCGGGGCTGACGACATCAACGTAAATACCCGCCAATGCGTTGATAATTGTATCTGATTCTAATTCGTAATGTGCCAATTGACGGTCGAGATGATCGATTCGCTCTCCAAGCTGCTGCATAGAAGATTTTTTGGCATGTAACTTACGTTCTAACACCATCAGGCTTAAGGCATAACGCGTTAACTCAGCACCGGGCCCCTGGCGATTGGCATTGAGCACACCAAGCAAGGTTTCCAACCCCATTTTCAGGTTGCCTTCGTTATTGCCATATACTGCCAAAGTTGATACTGGGTTTGACGCTAACAAACTGTTAAGGCAAACGCTCATCTCTTCTTTAGCACAAGTCCCTTCATGGGCCAGTTGCTGAACTAACCTCGCAGACTGGCAAATTGCTGCCAGCGCCAACGTGATGTCGTAATAGTTTTTGGCCAAGGTTACTCCTGTAAGCGTTATTTAGCTGGCACAATGTCCGGCTACGAATAAGCAAAATTCAAGGCGACGGATCATGCCATAAAATGATGCGTAAACCCAGCGTTGCGCACGGTGGAATGTTCACTTAGCGCCGATGCAGACAAAAAAATAGGGAGCACAAGGCTCCCTATAGCGATGGCAACAGCTCTGGCTTATAGCGCCAAAGGAATACGCTGTTCGATTACACCGCCGCCCAGGCAGATTTCACCGAGGTAAAACACCGCAGATTGGCCGGGAGTGACGGCTGCGACGGGGGCGTCAAAACGCACGTCGATACGCTGGTCATCAAGCGGGGTGATAAGACACGGAATATCTTCCTGACGGTAGCGAGTTTTCACCACGCAACGCAGGGGTTCGCTCAAGGTCTTGCGATCAACCCAATCGAGCTGCTGTGCAATCAATCCTACCGACATCAAGCGTGGATGTTCGTGGCCTTGGGCGACATACAGCACGTTATTCTCGACATCTTTATCTACTGTGTACCAAGGCTCTTCGCCGCCGTCTTTCTGCCCGCCAATACCCAATCCTTTACGTTGACCCAACGTGTGATACATCAAGCCTTGATGCTGGCCCATTAATTGGCCATCAACGCTCTTAATTGGGCCCGGTTGTGCTGGCAGATAACGGCCGAGGAAATCGCGGAATTTACGTTCACCGATAAAGCAGATACCGGTTGAATCTTTCTTCTTTGCGGTTACCAGTTCAAGCTGTTCAGCAATACGGCGTACTTCTGGTTTTTCCAGTTCACCGACCGGGAACAGACTTTGTGCAATCTGCTGGTGGCCTAATGTGTAAAGGAAATAGCTCTGATCTTTATTGCCATCAACGCCGCGCAGTAAATGACTGACGCCATCGATATCCTGTCGGCGCACGTAGTGACCGGTAGCGATATAGTCAGCACCTAAGTCTTCTGCAGCAAATTCCAGGAAGGCTTTAAATTTAATCTCTTTGTTGCACAGAATATCAGGGTTAGGCGTACGGCCCGCTTTGTACTCTTGCAAGAAGTGTTCAAAGACGTTATCCCAATACTCTGCCGCAAAATTGACTGTATGTAATTCAATGCCTAGCTTATCGCAGACCGCTTGCGCATCGGCAAGGTCGGTGGCGGCAGAGCAATATTCTTCATCGTCGTCCTCTTCCCAATTCTTCATAAAGAGTCCCTCGACCTGATACCCCTGTTGTTGCAGCAGGTAAGCAGAGACGGAGGAGTCGACGCCGCCGGACATGCCGACGATCACTTTTTTCTGACTGTTGTCTGACATAGCAGTTCCAAAACTTGAGGTCATAACCCGGTTAACGCAAGACTCACACGAGGATGAAGGCCGCGTGCAAAATCAGGGAAGCGGGAGCGTAAAGCATGAAATAGTGATTTCATGGGCGACTATCTTACTTAAAACACCCTATGACTTAAAACGAAAACTGCTGGAGTGGGGGAACGATAGGTGCCAACTGCCGATATTCCAGCAGTTGGCACCTGTGTTAATAAGGTTCGATCGGGCTTTTATTTTGCCGCTACCGGCCACTGTTGCAGGCTGATGCCGCGTTTACTGGCATCTTCACCGAAATCTTCAAAGACGGCTTTAACGTCAGGGTCAAAATACTCACCATTATTATTATCAACCACAACGACGCTATTTTCCGGAATAGCAGCGAGCAGTTTTTGCAGCTTCGGATTGTGCATAAACGTCAGGTTTTGCTTAATGCGCAAGACATAGTGATCGTCATGACGAGTGAGCTGCAACGCATTACGATGGCTTTTATAGATGCTGTAAATAATCTGGGTTGCGATACCCAGGCCAATACCGGCCAGCATACCAAAGGCAACAATGCCGACGATGGTGGTAATAAAGGGAACAAACTGATGTGCCCCCATGCGGCCCTGTTCAATAAATAATCGCACTGTTGCCAACTTATAGCCGGTATAGAGCAGTACCGCCGCCAGGCTAGCGAGCGGGATGGCATTAAGCAAATCGCTAAACCATAGCCCGCAAATCAGTAACAATACGCCGTGAAGCAGAATGGAGGCTTTAGTTTGCGCCCCCGCGCTGACGTTGACTGAACTCCGTACTATCACAGCTGTAATAGGCATCCCGCCGCAGAAACCGGCGACCAGATTGCCGATACCTTGCGCGCGTATCTCTTTATCCGGTGAGGGGGCAGGGTATTGCGGGCGCAGTTTTTTCAATGCTTCCTGGCTGAGCAGGGTTTCCAGGCTGGCGACTAGCGCTAAGGTAATCGCCACGACATAGACCGAAGGATTACGCCACGCCTGCCAATCTGGACGTTCAAGTCCAGCGGTTAGTGCACTTAGACTGTCAAATTTTGGCAGCGAAATACGCGGTAAATTACTGAAGAACTCAGGCTGCATCCGCTCGCCAAATACCGCCCCAAGACTGCCAAATAACACGGCGACTAAGGGACCTGGCAGCCAACTAAGCGCTTTTACACGCTTAATCATCGGTGTGCTCCACAGCCAGAGAATACCTAATCCACCGGCTGCGATAACGATTGCGGAGGTGGAAAAGTGCGTCTCACTATTAAACAGGCCACTTAGTCCTCCATCACCAGTAGCACCCAAGGCGACGGGGATCTGCTGCATAATTAGCAAAATGCCAATCGCTGCCAACATGCCCTTAATAACACTGCTGGGTACTAGCGTAATAAAACGGCCTGCGCGCACTACACCGAGAATAAATTGCAATACACCAGCGAGGATTAATGCCAATAAGAAAGCAGAGAAGGAACCCAGCGTTTCGATAGCGGCCACCACAATAGTGACTAATCCGGCAGCAGGGCCGCTGACGGCAAAACGAGATGGGCTAAGGGTAGTGACGAGCACGCCGCCTATAACTCCGGTAAGTAGCCCGGCGAAAGGAGGTAAACCACTGGCTTGGGCAATACCCAGACACAAGGGTAAAGCCACCAGAAACACAACGAGGCCGGCAGGGATATCCTGCCGATGTATTCTCAGATTCATGGCATAGTTTCCTCTATTGATTGTTTATAGGTACCTGAATTCCAGGTTATGTTCACAGCCAAAGAGATCCCGCACATATTTCTACGTACTAATAAAAGGATCGTTGCCGTGATAAAAGGGGATTGCATTTCTTAAATGAATATCTCTTAAAGCATGCATGTAATTCAAGATGTTTCTATTGGTAATATATTTTTTTAGATAAATCGTATTAAAAGAAATCAAAATGTCGTTTTATTTTATTGTTATGTATTTTTAAGTAAATTAATAAAATTAACCTTGTAATGGGATGTAAATAATTATAAGCGGCTGACCTTTTTAAATCATGAGGTTGAGGGGCGTGTCTTGGTTTTTTATGAGAAGAAAGTTTTAAATAGAATGAGATAAATAAATATTCATGCCTGCCGGGTATAAGTTAGCGATCTTCTTAATTAAGAATTTACTTATTTTTCTATTTTTTACGAATAACTTTTTTGAATGATTTTTAGTTTTGGGGGATTGAAGGGGGGATAAGAGCTTTAGAGGTATATTAACTATTACATTGCCTGTGAATAGTGGTTATTACTAATAAAATAACTTAGAAGTAGATAAATCATCTTTAGCGATATGAAAAATCAATCTATGAATGGGCTATCTGGCGAGGCGATGTGCTGGAGTATTAGCACATCGCTGAGTCGTAGTTGTCACGGTAAGCAAGAGGAAACATTAGTCTGGTAAGTTAAAATTTACCAACATGCTTAATGGATAGCGGTCAGGCTGTTGGTAACTGCGAATACTTTCAGCGACCAGCGGGGAGCGTAATTGTGATGAGGTGAATATTTCTTCGGCGCTAACCCAGCGGCAACCGTCAATATCACTATCCTGTGGTGATGTTGCAACGATAGCCGGTAAATCAATCACAAAGGCGAAACGCAGAAAAGGCGTATTATCAGGCGCTTGCCACTGATGCAGGCCTAAAAATGCTTGTGGTTCCGCGTGAATGCCAGTTTCTTCCCATAATTCGCGTTTGGCCGCTGCAATCAGAGTTTCGTTAGCCTCAAGATGTCCTGCGGGCTGATTCCAGGTAATTTTTCCTTTGATAGTTTCTTCAACGACTAAAAACTTACCTTCGGCCTGCACAATACAGGCAACGGTCACGTGAGGCTTAAACATCTGTTATCTCCTTCCATTCGCCAGGGGCCAAATCATTGAGGGTCAGCCCGCCCATGCTAAAGCGGATCAGTCGCAGTGTAGGATAGCCTATATGCGCAGTCATGCGGCGGACTTGTCGATTGCGTCCTTCATAAAGCGTTATTTTTAACCAACTCGTAGGAATCGACTTACGTTCCCGAATTGGAGGATGGCGTGGCCATAGCCATTCGGGCTCGGCAACCAACTCGGCACCTGCTGGCAACGTTGGGCCATCTTTTAACGTAATACCATTGCGTAACGCTGATAATGCCGTTTCATCTGGCACGCCTTCAATCTGGACATAATAGATTTTTGCCGTGCGTTTTCCCGGCTGAGTGAGTTTGGCCTGCAATTTACCATCGTTGGTCAACACCAATAGACCTTCGCTGTCTCTGTCGAGACGACCGGCGGCGTACACATCTGTTAACGATATGTAATCCTTGAGGGTTGCTCGTCCGGCCTCATCCGTAAATTGCGGCAATACATCATAAGGCTTGTTGAAAAGCAGTACCTTACGTGGCCCCTTAGGCGTATCACCCGCCTTGGCCGGCGCTTTGCTGAAACGTTTAACGTTGTGATTTTTAACAAAGAAGTTTTTCATAGGCATTGAAGTCGAGGAGAATAAGCGCATTATACTGGAAATCGGTTTCAGATTGGCGGGAACGAAATATTCGCGTAGTATTAGCCCGCATCTTACAAATCATTAACAAATAATGCGCTGAAGGAGAGGTGAATGGAAAGCAAAGTAGTTGTTCCGGCAGAAGGTAAGAAGATTACGGTTGATGCTCAAGGCAAACTGGTCATTCCTAACAATCCAATAATTCCTTTCATCGAGGGTGACGGTATCGGTGTTGACGTTACCCCGGCGATGATCAAAGTTGTGGATGCTGCCGTTAAGAAAGCTTACAAGGACGAGCGTAAAATTTCTTGGATGGAAATTTACACCGGTGAGAAATCTGTCGAACTTTATGGACAAGATGTCTGGTTGCCACAAGAAACGTTAGATCTGATCCGTGATTATCGCGTTGCCATCAAAGGCCCATTGACCACGCCAGTAGGCGGCGGTATTCGTTCTCTGAACGTTGCTCTGCGTCAACAGCTTGACCTCTACATCTGCCTGCGTCCAGTGCGTTATTACACTGGTACCCCAAGCCCAGTTAAACGTCCAGAAGATACCGATATGGTTATCTTCCGTGAGAACTCAGAAGATATCTATGCAGGTATCGAATGGAAAGCTGGTTCTGCTGAAGCAGATAAAGTGATCAAGTTCCTGCAAGATGAAATGGGCGTGAAGAAAATCCGTTTCCCACAAGATTGTGGTATCGGTATCAAGCCTTGTTCTGAAGAAGGAACTAAACGTCTGGTTCGCGCTGCGTTGGAATATACTATTGCCAATGACCGTGATTCTCTGACTCTGGTTCACAAAGGCAACATCATGAAGTTCACCGAAGGTGCCTTTAAAGATTGGGGTTACCAGCTGGCTCGTGACGAGTTTGGCGGCGAGCTGATCGATGGCGGACCTTGGGTTAAAATCAAGAACCCAAACAATGGCAAAGAGATCGTTATCAAAGACGTGATCGCCGATGCGTTCTTGCAACAAATCTTGCTGCGTCCAGCTGAATACGACGTTATCGCTTGTATGAACCTGAACGGCGACTACATCTCTGACGCCCTGGCTGCACAAGTTGGTGGTATCGGTATCGCACCAGGCGCTAACATCGGTTCTGATTGCGCACTGTTCGAAGCAACCCACGGTACTGCACCTAAGTACGCTGGCCAGGATAAAGTGAACCCAGGTTCAATCATTCTGTCTGCAGAAATGATGCTGCGTCACATGGGCTGGTTCGAAGCGGCTGACCTGATTGTTAAAGGCATGGAAGGTGCAATCGCGCACAAAACCGTGACTTATGACTTCGAGCGTCTGATGGATGGCGCTAAACTGCTGAAATGTTCAGAGTTTGGCGACGCTATCGTTAAAAACATGTAATGTTTTAAAAGTGGTGGAGGCCTAAGGCTTCCACCGCTGTTTATCCCTCATCACTCCTTGCTGTGCCATCCTTTACAACGAATACTCCATTCTTGAAGTCCCTACCAATTCCCTTTTTATTTTCTAATTTTGTCGGCTATTTGGCAGCGTAACCCACGTCAGTACCGTCTTATGAATGAGAAAATCTTTCGACAATAGTTGTTACTGTTAACTGGTGTTGGCTAACATGTTAGTTATGTGTTGGTTTTGTTATTTAGTGCTTAAATGCATTAATAGCATCTTAAGTTAAAAATTAAGACGTGAAGTTGAGTTTCCCAACGTGATATCGAAAAATATATTCAGTTGTAATGATTAGAGAAAAGAGGATTGGTTATGTCAGAAAAAATAAAATTCGCTATCCAGCATACTGTGAAATTAATGACGGTTCTCAGTCTTGCCTTCGGTGCTGCTAGTGCATTCGCCGAAGGTTCCAACGATACACCGGGGAAAAACTTCCCGATTTTAGAAGACTCTTATCTTTTACAGTCGTTTGATCATAGTGATAAGGCGAGTGAAGAGCCGATCACCAGTAATCTTAAAAGTACTTATTTCTATAGTAACTGCTATGACTCGACGCATTGCGATTCTCATATCCCGACTGGGGCGACAGTCTTTAAAGTACCGTCTGGGTTTGGGGCGACTGCTCATAGCCATTTCCCTCGGGTCGAGTTGAGAGCAAAACATAACTTCGTCAACGGTGATACATTCAATAATGTTCAGACTGGGTCAGTCTATATCGTTAAAAACCCGTCTACTAAGTCGATCATTTTTGCGCAGATCCACGGTGATAAACCCGGCGGGTCAGAAATGTTCAAATTACGTTGGGAAGGGGGTTCGATTGTCGCAGGTGTAAAAGAGCATTATGGCGATCCTGAGAAAAGAACCATGCTGCTCTCTGGGTTAAATCTGAATGAGAAGATTGACTATAAGCTAGAAGCGAAAGGCGAGCACAACCAGATTAAAGTCACTATTGAAGTGAAGGCTGGAGGGGATTCGAAAAAAGAAACCTTTACCTATCCTGAATCTAGCTGGGATGGCATCAAACTCTATTTCAAAGCGGGTAACTATAATCAGGATGCCAGCAGAGGTTCTGAAGCCGTTGTTGCCTACAGCGCTTTGAATGCCACTTATAAATAAAATAGTTATTGTTAGCCGCTAAAAAAACGGGAGCTTAATCGCTCCCATTTTTATATCTGCTAAATAACTTCTGACCACTTGCCATCGCGCCACCATGGGAATAGGTCGGGCGGGTTATCAAAGGCATTGGTAATTCGGTGAGATAATGATGGTGAGTGCTGCGCTTCGCCAATAATCGACAAGATATGAGGAGCCGGTGGTGCTAACAGACTATTAGTCCACTCGCTTACGTATTGTGCATATTGCCAATACTGTTCGAAGGTTTCATTCATCCACTCTTGTGTGAACGGTTTGTCACGTTGAGCTAAGATAGCATCCAGATAAATATTGCTGGCTTTGGTGGCGCTATTGGCTCCTTGTCCGGTCAATGGATCATTGAGTACCACCGTATCTCCGAGCCCTAAAACCAGTTTGCCGGAGGGAAGCGTCATTACCGGGTGGCGCACTGTTGGCGTGAAGCGGCCATGCAGCGTAGCGTTAAGATCGGTGAGTTCACACTCTTTCGCCCGTTGATATTCATCAGGGAAATAGGTCGATAACAGTGATTTTGCGCGTGCTAAATGTTGCTCGGGCGTTGTGACATCACTCCAGCAGTCGAGAGGACCACCTGGAATAGCTTCAAAAAACATGATGTCGCAAGGGCCGCTGAATGTCAGAGCGGGAATAACAAAGTATTCGCCGGCTCCGGGTAATAAGTTAAAGGAGATTTGCGAATGATCTTGTGTTGGCTGCATGCCGTGGACGTAGGCTAGGGATAGAATACGTTGAGGTTGTGTAAATGTAGATAGCAGCTCATTGGTCGTAAATTGTTGAGTAATCTCACCTTTTCCGCCGGCGAGAATAACCAAGTCATGCTCATCAGCTAAGATTTCAAGCAGATCAATATCAGCTTCTTGAATGACTAACTTGCCACCACGTAATGAGAAGTGCTCCATAAGCGCGGGGAATTTCATGCGCTGATCGACGGCTTTTGCGTGATTATCTAAACGAGCACGCCAGCTAATCAGCGAGTTCTCATGGTTGTGTGGATCGATAACTTTTAAACCGATGCCCTCAATAGGCGGACAGCTATCATCCCATTGCTTAATGCCCAGTTTCTGTTCAATTTCGAGAGATGAATGAAACAGGCATTGGCTCGAGAGAACTTTCCCGTTTCTAATTTCATCACTGTGACGGTTGTTCACCAACGTAACTGGATAACCGTGGTTTTGTAGACCTAGAGCGAGTAATAATCCGGCTTGGCCACCGCCGACGATAGCAATATTGCGCATACTTTTCCTCTTGGATAACTCGCCCAGTTTATGTTCCAGGCAAGATCAGCATTATGCTAACTAAGCCTAGCTTTGAGACCAGAGATAATTAAAGATCAACTTTAGCAAAATACTAAAAAAAGTATTACCAGCCGTTAAATCAGGAATAGGGTGAGTGACAGATGATAACGGCAGTAAATAGTTATTAGTGTTGATTTTATTGATCTGTCGCTATTGTGCCGCTAAGTCATCGGTGTGAGAATGTTTCCTTTGTGATGCTGTAAAGCCTACTGTCCGGGATTTTATGCCGACTTATTCCTTTTTTCGCCTCGATTTACGCCGTCTAATATTGATGTTGGCGGTGATTAGCGTGCTGGTCACTTTAGCCAATAGTTTGTATGCGAGTTATAGCGTACAGCGACGTCTATTGATGAATGATACGCTGGAGGGAAACCGGGTTTACGCCATGAAATTGGCAGGTAGCACAAATCTATTGCTGGAAAGCGCGAACATGCAATTAAGCTACAGCGCCACTCGTTTAGATACTTTTAACAATATCGAGGCATTGGACCATGAAGTCGACAGGCTGGTAAATCAGTCTAGTAGTTTTGACTCGGCATTGATTGCTGACTCGCATGGTAAAGTCCTGTCCGCATCGCCAAGTATCCGCCATCTCGTTGGGACGACGCTGGACTCTCCAGGAGCAAAGAAAGCGCTGGAATTAAAACGTCCGCTACTCACACCGCCTTATCTTGCTCCTGATAACACGCTGAATGTCTATTTATCGACACCAGTATTTACCAAAGATAATCAATATCTTGGTTATATTGTAGGTAATATTTTTCTGACTAAAACGAGTTTCCTTAATCAATTGTTGGCGGCTAATTATTATCGAGACGGTTCTTACATTATGGTGGTCGACGACGATCAGCGGATTCTTTATCACCAACGTATGGACCGTATTGGTAAAATCGCGAATACGCAGGCGATTTTTGATGCGGCTAAGTCATCTCCTGATGGCAGTCTGGAGATGGTGAATTCTGCAGGTAAAACCATGCTTGTAGGCTACGCCACTATGCCCGAGCTTAGTTGGAAAGTGATTACACTCAGCCCACTTGACTCAACGCTCAAACCTTTGGATGGGTTAATGCTGAGTGTTATCATGCATCAGGCACCTCTGACCATTATTACCTTAGCGATCGTTTGGTTCTTAGCACGCTGGATAGCTCAGCCGCTTTGGTTGCTCGCGCGGAGTGCCACTGAAATGGATAAATCAGAAATTTCAGCCAATATCAGAAAAATTGATGCGCATTATTTTGAAGTGACGCAATTAAAACGCGCATTGCTAGTAGGGATAAGCCTGCTTAATAAAAAGATTGGTAAGCTTAAATTTGAAGTACAAACCGATCCGATGACGGGGCTATTTAACCGACGCGGGCTAGCCAGCATGTCGGAACCATTGCACCGTTTAAAGCAAACTATCGCAATCCTCGCCTTAGATATTGATCACTTCAAGCGCATCAACGACACCTTTGGGCATGATGCGGGTGATGATGTTATTCGTCAGGTAGCTGAACAGATTCGTGCTTGTTCTCGCGAAAGTGACATACTTTGTCGTAGCGGAGGAGAGGAGTTCCTGGTGCTATTACTTGATGGTGCACCAGATGTTGCTGAGCAAGTCTCTGAGAGATTACGTTTGAGCATTGAGAGAATGAGAATCTCTGGAATCAGTCCGGTAACCATATCCATTGGTGTGGCTTTCTGGCAGCCGAATAAGGGATCGTTAGAAGCGGTGCTGAAACAAGCAGATGAAGCATTGTATCAGGCTAAGCAGGCTGGGCGTAATCGCGTTGTTATCAGTCAATCAGCTCGAAATTAATAGCGGTATTAGCACCATACCGCTATTTAGATCTTGGGGTATTCAGAGCTAAGGCTTAGCCTTGCGCAGCTTTGGCTTCTTTTTCTTTTTTGGCGGCGGCGGCCATATGGTGCCCCACGGCACAACCTGCAATAGCCCCGATTACTGCATGATGTTTCAGATGGCCAACAGCTCCACCGACCGCTGCGCCTTTAAGGCAACCTTCGGCATGTGCAAAGCTTGTCGCTGACATGAGTACGGCGAACACCAAGGCAGAACAGGATATTTTACCCATCAATTAATTCCCAAAGTATTAAAATAACGTCATCGCAGACCTTGTCATATTTGACGCTAAACTGCCATAACCGGCTCTGTAACTAATTTATGCGAGTGTTACGCTTCGCGGCCTGTAATAACATACCGTTACTAACTAACCCTTATCGTACAAGGCTTAGTGAGGACGTCTGCCTGTTTACAATTAGATATCGACGGTGAGGAAGTTTTCTTTTAGTTGTTGATTGGTTTACTTGAGATTTTGTTTTAAATTGGAAATTTACCGCTGTGCTAAACTTCTAAAAGTGACCGCGTGCGTTTGGATAATATCCTTTCGCCAATTCTTAGGTTTGTTACCAGAACAGAAGGATGTCGCCATGTCTTACCACGATCAATTACAAGCATTAGTCGCTCGCGTTGATGCACTGGAACAGCGTGAAAAGCATCTCATTTATGCCTCCAATGCTTATCAGGCTATTTTGACCACCTTGTTAGGCAATCTCGATAAAAATACGCGGGATAAAGTGATCTCGATGGTTGAGCAGGCCCATAATATTGCCTATGCCAAAGCAAATCTGGAGCAGAAGGGGAATATTTTGGGTGCGGATGATATCACTCAGCGCATTTTCCTCTTTGCACAAGGGCGAGCGGCTGAGTCGAAATAAGCAGGGTGTTAAACCAGATAGCGTTAATTTATTGGCTAATATCACAGGCGTTGTTCTGGTTTTAACATATTGATTGCTGCATTTATCAACACTCTCTGTGTAGTATTGCTGCGGCTTAATTGGCTCTCTAAATACTCCCTCAATGTTTCTGTGGTTAGTGGTTTACTGCGATGACGCAGTTGAATTACGGCTTCACCGAGTATTCGCGCAACTTCGTCCCAAAGTGGTTGAATCTCGTGCTCAGAGAATTTCATAGGCCCTCCGATTTGTACGAAATCTCATCAAACTACCATGGCAATTTTATCGGCTGATGACAAGCGTTGTGCAACGCTTAATGGCGGATAAAAATAAAACACCCCGCCGAGTAGAACGCGGCGGGGTGTTTATGCGTGCCATAAAGCATTAAATCAGTGCTTGATGACGTACAGATCCTTGGTATTGATTACACCCAATGGGGTGTTGTCGTAACCGCCAATAAAGGGCTTAACTAATTTGGCATTCACGTAGTGATAGATAGGGATAAGCGGGACTTCTTTCGCGATAATGTCTTCAGCCTGTTGATAATCTTTTTGCACCTGATCCTTGCTTGTTGCAGTCAATGCATCATCAAGAGCTTTGTCATATTCGGCATTACTAAATTGCGAAGTATTGCCAGTATTGCCGGTCAACATTAGGTTCAGGAAGGTGGAGGGTTCGTTGTAATCAGCAATCCAAGCGCTGCGAACGACACCGAAATTCCCTTGGCGCATAGTATCAAGCATGGTCTTCCATTCTTGGTTTTGCAGGGTGGCAGTAACGCCGAGATTTTTCTTCCACATCGAGGCGGCGGCAATCGCAATGCGCTGGTGTGCTTCCGAAGTATTGTAGAGCAGGTCGAAAGTTAGGGGGTGATCGGGGCCAAAGCCCGCTTCGCTCAGCAGCTTTTTCGCTTCTGCGATACGCTGTTGCTGGCTCCAGGTTGCCGATGCCGGCAGTGTGAAATGATATCCCCCGGTATTTGGTGGCGTCATTGTATACGCCGGGGTTTGCCCCTGACCAACGACTTTATCGGCGATGATTTTTTTATCTAGTCCAAGAGCCAGCGCCTGACGAACGCGTGGGTCGTTAAATGGCGGCTTTTTGGTATTAAAGGCATAGTAATAAACTGCCAATGATGGCGTAACGTGGACTTGATCGCCCAGTTCTTTTTTCAAAGAGTCGAATAGAATAGGCGGGATCGTATAGGTAATATCAATTTCACCCGCTTTAAAGCGGTTGACGTCTGAAGTACCTGACGTAACGGCCAGATAAGTGACTTTATTGATCACGGTATGAGCATTATCCCAATACTTATCATTACGCTCTGCGACAACGCGTTCGTTAACGACCCAGTTAGAGAGTTTGAACGGCCCGCTGGAAACCATATTGCCTGGTTGGGTCCATTTATCGCCGAACTTCTCAACATTGACTTCACTTACTGGCATCAATGAGCTGTGGGCGGCCATGCCAAGGAAATAGGAAATTGGCTTATCGAGCGTAATCTCTACGGTGTGCGGATCAATCGCTTTAATGCCCAACTGTTCTGCGGGCAGTTTTCCATCGATGATTTTGTCAGCATTGAGTACGTGCATACTGCTGAGGTAACTGCCATAAGGAGAGGCTGTTTTCGGATCGATTAAACGGCGCCAAGTAAAGACTACGTCTTTAGCAGTAATTGGCGTGCCATCCGACCAAACTGCGTCAGGGCGCAGATGGAACGTCCACACTTTGTTATCTTTATTTTCCCAACTTGTAGCCAATTGAGGCTGTATTTGCCCTTTATCATCAACACTGATTAAGCCAATAAACAGGTCATTGATGATATTAGATTCAACATCACTTTCTGCTTTTTGCGGATCTAACGTAGCGGGTTCGCTGCCGTTATTACGCACAATTTCTTGCTTGTCAGATAACTGTACGCCAGCAGGAACATGGGCAGCCTGTGTTGTGAGCGGCAATAGTACTGAGGAAAGAAAAAGAGCCAAGGGGAGTTTTTTCAAAAAATTGTGATGGGAATGTGCTTTCATTGTGTTGTCATCCTGTTGTATTAGTATTTATATTTCAATGGGTAACAATATATTCATACCGTTGATGCTACTATTTGGCAATATCTAATGGACCTTAAATCCAAAATTTTTAACGCAAATGATCTACCAACAGCTCAGTCAAGACATGCTACTCTTAGCGCCGAATTTTTTGCGATGAGTACTAGATGCGCTCAGTCTTATATGCGATCAGAGCGATAAACGGTCGGTACTACATACGATTACTGCCGCATGCGATTACGACAACAACAGGAGAAGAGCATGTCTGACGTTTTAACCAAAGACCAGGAAATTGAGTCTGATTTGGTGGCCTGCCAATTGGTCATTAAACAGATCTTGGATGTGATTGAAATTATTGCGCCTGCAGAAGTGCGTGACAAAATGTCGCACCAATTGAAAAGTATTGATTTCAGCCAACATCCTGCTGGCGCAGACCCAGTGACCAAGCGAGCTATTCAGAAAGCAATCTCTCTTATTGAGCTGAAATTCACTCGCCACGATAGCTAATATTGTTTGCAGCTTACCCATATATTTGCCCAATTTTGTTGGTGGGCAAATATATATTCATGGGTGAATTCGTGCTATCAGGACGCGATTATGGTCGAAGATATGTCAATTACTGGTCGACAATGTCAGCAACTTTTTTAAGTAGTGGACAGTTAGCCACGCCAATAACTCCATTATCGCTGTGTAGGTACTGTGCATTCACTATGCCGCGAGCGGTGAGATACTGACATTTTAGGCCTAATCCAGCCGCATTTTTACTGCTTCCCACCGTTACGCCATAACCTGAAAAAAGGAAAATAGCGTACAAAATCACCAATACGACTAGTGTCTTAATGATATTCATTTCAATCGTTTCTCCCTGTGTGATATCTCTTGGTTGAAGTATAGTCGCAATAATTGGTAAAAGCCTTGGGTGCTCGGCGATCGACAATCCGAAGTGCAAAGAAAGAGTAAAGAAAAGGGGAACATCTTGGTTAGATCGGCTTGTTATAGCGTTGTTTAAGTTTAACAAGGTAGGATCACAGGATAACTCATTGTTTGTTGGATGCAGACCTTGGCTTTTAATAAACGTCTCTCACCAATGAAGAGGCCTATAATCAAATTGAAAAAACCTGTTTTCAACGTGAAGCGAATTATCGTATTCGTTGTTTTCGTCGTGGCATGCGTGGTGCTGTATTTACTTGCGCTCAATAGCTATTGCGATCAAGGGGGCAGTTTTGATCTTGGCGTCTGTTCTATCACTTCTATTATCCCTTGGTAACGCTTAACGGCTGGCTGATAGAAACATCTGTTATGCATCACAGTCTGTTCCGTTCTTGAGGGGAGTGATAATATAGGGCTTTGGTTACTTTCGTTGTAGGTCTGTAAATGTTCGATTTAACAATGGGCCCAAGCAGTATGATCTCAGCCGCGCTGTGTGTACTGTTGGTTCTCTTATTTTTACTGGTGTGGTTTGTTGTTAACCGCGCTAGTGTCCGGGCTAATCAGCAAGTTCATTTGCTTGAAGAAATCGCCGAGTATCAACGTCGCCAGACTGAATTGCTGGCTAAGCTGGTCGCACAGGGTAAAGTTAGCGATCCGCAAGATGCTATCGAAGAAGATTCCGCGCTCAGTCTTAAGGGATTCATTCCTGAAAGATAATGCGTCAAAGCGATTGTCTTAAGCTATTGCTACATCCCTTCAAAACCCGCTTCTGATGGCGGGTTTTAACATTATTACGATCCATTCAAACGATTTATTCATCAGGCTCATTCATAAATTTGTCTTAATTCCTCTGTAGTCTGGCATCCATTAATTACTAGGAATGTGATGCCAGATGATTAAATGGTCCGAAGAACACGATAGCGAAGTGAACCACAATATTGCCTTACTTACTGGGGAAGAGCCTGATAAGTGGTATCCCTACGGTGGAATAAAAGGCAAAGATTATTGTAATAATCCCTCCGATGCCTGGCCTATTATTTGCGCTAATAAGATAAGTCTTCAGTACAATGATCAGCAAGAAATCCAACAATGGTCTGCACAAATTGATGGGCCTGAAGGGCAGTGGCATGCAAATAGTACGCGCCCTTTACGCGCAGCAATGGTCTGTTTTTTATTAAGTAAAACTTGCGTATAAGAAAAAGGCCATAGATACTCAACCTGTTACAAAAAGTTGGTTAGTAGTGATTCGAATAAGCACCGCGTATACCTGCATCTAGTGGGTATAAAGCGGTGGATATCAAGTGATTAATGTTTCCTCATTTGACCGCAGTGTCTAAAACGGAGTCCATTATGAAGCGCATCATTAAAGGCGATAAAACTCTCTCCCATCTTGTCGTTGCTCATGCGGCTATCGACAGTCATGAAAAAGCTTATGGCAAACGACGCCAAGGCTGGCCCTCAACTTACATGATTAAATATAAAGATATGCGTGTTGCGGTAGAAGTTGTGACGCGCAGACAATCTTATGTTGCGACTTTAATGATTGGAGCAAGAAATCTCACCAAACTTTGTGGCATGGCCGCTTAATGAACGATAACCGTTTGATCAACATGGTCGTTCGAGGAACGATGCCTGCTTGTGGCAAATAATGTTGCAGATACTGTTCTAGATATTATTTTATAAAATCACAAATCTCCCCCAACCGCGCCATGCATATGCTGGCGCGGTTTTTTATCATTGGCATTTAATGCTAATCATCGTCAAAGCCAAACAATTGCTAGCCAGTGTGTTCATTTTATTGGTGAAAGTTCTTGGAAGGTATGTTACTCAAAAGGTAGTCGTTTCTATCACCATTTTGGCTAGCTTTCACTGACAAGAGTGAAGTGTCAAAGGAGTACCATGCGCAGCAAAAATCCTTATTACGACCCGTCCAAAACTCATCATACTGCCACTGGTTTTGATAATCCTGAGACTGAGACACGCGCTCCTGATGATCTTCAGCGTTGGCGCAAAGAACGCAAAGAACAAGGGTTGCCGAAACCGCCTAAGCAAGGATATGAACACTTTATTGCTAATTGGTGGCAAAAGCCGGATTTTAGCGGCACAGAAGACAGATTGTGGTTTCTCGGTCACGCCTGCCTGTTACTACGCGTGAATGGGCGATACATTCTGACAGACCCGGCATTGTCTGAACGTGCTTCGCCTTTGAGTTTTTACGGCCCTAAACGGAAAACACCGGTCGCTGCTAGCATAGAAGACTTACCTGTCATTGATTTTGTGCTGATCTCTCACAGTCATTACGACCATTTGGATAAATCCACGGTGCGAAAGCTATTAAGACGCTGTCCTAATACGACGTTTATTGTGCCTTTGGGGTTAAAAAAATGGATGCAAGCTCGCGGCGCTAATCAGGTACACGAGTTGGATTGGTGGCAACACATCACGCTATCTGGTATCGATTTTCATGCTGTCCCCGCACGACACTGGAGTATGCGTACACCTTGGGATCGTAATAAGTCTTTGTGGTGTGGCTGGGTCGTTCAACAAGCTGCGCTTAATTTTTATTTTTCCGGTGATAGCGGTTATAGCCAGCAGTTTACGGAAATAGGGCAACGTCTGGGGCCTTTTAGTATATCGGCCTTACCTATCGGCGCTTATGCACCAAGATGGTTCATGGCTTCTCATCATATGGACCCACAGCAAGCGGTAGAGGTATTTAAAGAGACTCGTTCGCAGCGTGCGATTCCAATTCATTGGGGCGTTTTTGAGTTAGCAGATGAATCACTTGATCAACCGCTTGAAGAATTACAATTAGCATCAGAAGCCGGTGGGCTTAACGCTCAGGACTTTTTAGCGTTAAAGATAGGGCAACATATTCCAATTTAATTATCACATCTATTCTAAATAATAGCTGTGGCATCAACATTATTGTCACAGCTATAAACCGCAAGATTTATGGCTGGGTGGCTCTGCCTGCCGAGTGTTCTGGCATAATTTGACGATATGAGAATCGGTTATCTTGATATTTCTATATGAGATAAATTATCAATTGCAAGCTGGTTTAGCCTCTATTTTGCAAGGTATTCTCTCTGCTGCCTTTTGATTTTCTATATACGATGCACTGAGCAGGTGGTTTCCTTGTCAGGCGAGTTTGCGTGCGCTATCAAATGTGGCGTGTTTGGGCCTGAGAATGGCGGGAAGATGCCTGTTTAATGACACTTAGATAGGCGCTAGGCGAGCGGCTCTCCAGAGCTGGTTAGTTAAGATATGAGGCTGATAATAAAAATAAGGGGACTATCGTTAGTGAGAGTTTAAATATTATAATATATGAAAAACAAATAAATCATATTTTATTAATATCAGCAGCTAAAAGAACATTTTTGGATAATTTAATTAAATATTCATCTTTTGATAAAAATATTGTCGTGCACCCCTCTTTTTTGTACATATTTTGAACGACTAATAATCAGTTTATCTGTAAAAAATGAATTTTCGCGATAAGAAAAAGTATTATTTAGCTAACATTTTTTCGCACAAAAACGGTGCATGTATTGCAAAAATATAAAAGACATGCACCAGAGTAGCCCCATGATGTCTATGTTGGTTAATGCATAACCAGTCTCTTAATACGCTTGGATTCAGACTCTATTTGTATAAAGTTGAGAATAAAAAATGTGCGAACGATCTACGCATGTTAGCCGGTCGAGTTTTACCGAGAAGTGCGCGTGGTAGGGCTTGGGGTGAAAAAAACTTACAAAAATTGATTGGCACGAGGTGGCAAGTATCCTGTGCAGTTATGTTTATCTGGGTTATATCGAGTGTAATAATAATTCAAATAATGTTGGTCTTACACCGGGTATCTGGCATTAAATGTTCAATAATTTTGATTGCCGCGTTATTCTTTGTTTGTTTAGCGCTAAAGCAGAAAAAAGTGTGTCTATCAACATATTTCAGCTTAACTAGACAGTTCGTGCCTTTAACCGGCTCAAATATGTGCGACAAGTCCATCACTGATTAAAAATGGCTTGCCTTCGAATTAATAGTATGTGATAACGCATCTGGGTAAAACGAGGTACAGTTCTGTATATGTGTGGCATTTTCAGTAAAGAAGTTTCGAGTAAAGACGTTATCGTTGAATACCGCTTCTCTGCCGATTTTTATCTTAGTGCCTCAAGCAGTAACGACTCTAGTTTGTCTATAAGTAACGCCTGATGGCGGTTAAACAATCCAAAGGAAATACTCAAGATGGCAAAGATCAAAGGTCAAGTTAAGTGGTTCAACGAGTCTAAAGGCTTCGGTTTCATCACTCCAGCTGATGGCAGCAAAGACGTGTTCGTACACTTCTCTGCAATCCAAGGTAACGGCTTCAAAACTCTGGCTGAAGGCCAGAACGTTGAGTTCGAAATCCAGGACGGCCAGAAAGGTCCTTCTGCAGTTAACGTAACTGCAATCTAAGCAGCGTTAGCTGTCAAAAACCCGCCGAGCGCGGGTTTTTTTGTTTCTGAAAGCTGTATTGATATGATCCGGTCTTGTTATTAGCTGGGTACGATAATAATCCCTGACTGCTGATTTCTACCGCTAATCCCCGGATGTGTCGGGTCAACGACTCTATGCAGGCTGTTACGACGATAACTCGTGTACTTATTCTTAGCGGGCTCACTGGCGTGTTTAGTGCAGATAGTGCAACTTCCTGCGCGATCTACGGCGTAAAATCCGGCCTGTTTAATCTTAGCTTCGGCGATAGACGCTAAATCTAAGTGGCGATGGCTTGGCGAAATTAAACTGGTAGGTAAATCGAGTCGTTGGCAAAACTCATCAACCAACTCTTGGCTGACTTGATAACAGCAATCACCCGCTGCAGGCCCAATAGAAGCCACCCAATTCTCGGTAGCATCTGTGAGATTAATCCTCTTCGCAAGCTGTTCAATAATGCCGTCAATTAATCCTCGCCAACCGGCATGAAGCACCGCGATCGCGCGTCCATCTCGCCGACTAAAAACCAGTGGCAGACAATCTGCGGTAAATACCGTCAATAAAATGCCAGGTTGTTCGGTATAAAAACCATCAGCCTCACCACATTGTTGCTGGCATTCGGTTACCTCGACAATGTTTGTGCCGTGTACTTGTTTTTTTACCGGGAGAGTGGTTTGGTAACTCGCCAAAGACGTTGGTAACAATGCCCGTCGGGTGCCAAAACCATGTTCAATCCCCGGAATTTGGCTGAGCAGGTCTGAGATATCTGTCATGATGTATCGCTTTGATTAACAAAAACGGAAAGTGATTCAGTTTATCCATGTTCATGGCGAATTGACCAGAGTGATTCGAAGGGGCGGCGTTTGTTGCATCGTTCTGTTTGCTTCTTTAGACTTAGCGCCAATTCGGCTGAAAGCCTATTTGTTGTCCCTTCTGGAAAACCGCATGACCTATCAATGTCCACTCTGCCATCAACCGCTTGCTGAAAATCACCAACAATGGCGCTGTGAAAATAATCACCAGTTTGATAATGCCAAAGAAGGCTATGTCAATCTGCTGCCCGTTCAGCATAAACGTTCTAAACAGCCAGGAGACAGTACTGAAATGATGGCGTCACGCCGTGCGTTTCTGGATGCTGGGCACTATCAACCATTGCGTGACCGTGTTGTCAGGCTGTTGGATGAAGTTCTGGCGGCTGATGCGAGAATGTTATTAGATATTGGCTGTGGGGAAGGCTACTACACTGCGGCTATGGCTGAGCAATTGACGTCAACGCGTCCATTGACTGTTTATGGGCTCGATGTAGCGAAAGTAGCCGTGCGTAACGCCTCTAAACGCTATCGCCAGGTGAAATTTTGCGTTGCCTCGAGCCATCGCCTGCCTTTTGCTGATGGTGCGTTGGATGCCATTGTACGCATTTATGCGCCGTGCAAAGCTGAAGAGCTGCATCGTGCATTAAAGGACTCTGGTTATGTGCTGACGGTGATCCCTGGGCCACGGCATCTGTATCAGCTCAAAGCGTGCATTTATTCTGAGGTGCAGTTACACAGCGAAGAAGAAGAGTGTATTGCAGGTTTCGAACGGATTAAACGTGAGCAGTTGGCTTATAAGATGACGCTGACCGGGCAACAGGCATTTGATTTATTACAAATGACGCCATTTGCCTGGCGAGCGACTGAAGCGTTAAAACAGCAACTACTCGAACAAGGCGAATTTATTTGTGAAACGGATTTTGTTATCGGGCTACACAAACGTCTACCCGATAACAGGGTATAGCATTGGCACGCGTTATTGCGCTAACTAATGTAGCCAAGATGCTCTAGCAAAATGTTAGTCCCGATTCCAATCAGTACAATACCACCAAGAATCTCGGCCCATTTACCCAGCAATGGGCCAATAAATCGACCTAGCAAAATACCCACTGTGGCCATCGTCATGGTTGCCAGACCAATCATTAACGCCGTGTGCAAGATATTGACTTCAAGGAAGGCCAGTCCTACGCCCATCGCCATAGCGTCGAGGCTAGTGCCTACTGCCGTTGCGACCAGTAACCAAAAACCATGCCGTTGCTGAGATATTGATTGTTCTTCAGGCTTATTTTTACAGCCTTCAAGGATCATGCGCATACCGAGGACAAACAATAAGGTAAACGCCACCCAGTGATCCCAGTCCATAATATATTGGCTGGCGGCTAAGCCGATTGCCCAACCGATCAGAGGAGTAATCGCTTCTATAAGACCAAATATCAGGCCAGTACGGAAAGCTTCGCGAAAGTGTGGTTTATCGAGGGCGGCACCTTTCCCAATCGACGCGGCAAATGCGTCCATTGACATGCCAAAAGCAAGAATAATTGTAGCGGAAAAATTCATAATAATTGTCTCGGCCGGGTGATTCCATAGGCACGCAAACCATCTCCCAACCTAACGATGGCATAGCGTATCTATGGTCTTGCCAAGCACAATGATGGCTGCCCGTACCACGCCCTAAGTAAAAATAGTGCGAGTATGTTGATACGGGCGTTTCATATTAGTTCACGACGGCCATGTCTAAAAACACTTTACATCGTGACGCTCAATTTGAAACCGGCTACTCCCCAATGACGGCGCAACCATATCAATTATTCTTTTTTCAAACAACAATAAATATTCTAATGTTTTTAGCAGCAATAAACGTATCAAGAATAGTATTCATTATTACTCTCACGTTTATTGCATAATATTCAATCATTTTTATAGCGGTATTATCAATGTGGTTAATTCTAACTTATTGATTACTCGCAATGAATTTATAAATTCTTTCTAAATCATCCAGTTGGCTGACACGAACTAGCAATCTTCTCTGTTCTAGCTGAATAACCAGTATTCCATCCTCTGATAAGTTCATACTTTGCACGCGATCATAGCGAATAAAAACATTGGTATAGAAAAAGCCTGTTTCTTTAAACAGAAGCTTTGGCCAACGAATAAACGAGATATAAAAAGCAATAAGGGCCAGGCCAATTAATAAATAATTGGTGATGATGCTGCCGTGCGCCGTAATATTGTTATAAAGCAGAATGGCAAGCAGTACGATAAAAATGATGCAGTCGAGTTGGCTACGGCGTTTGAGATTAACTTTTAGCTGTGTTTTTCCCTGCAACGCTGACATGATGAATTCATCGTAGATGGCATACAGTAATAGTAGTAGGGTGAATATTACCAGCGCAATGTCCGTCACTGACATATCAACTCTCCAGGTTGTACCGGGTATTCCGGTCGTTTCTCGCTAACTGACATTTATCGATTACCAACAAATTTGCAAAATGCCGCGATAAAAAAGCCGGGGTAAACATTCCCCGGCTCTGTTGTCAGACGACGTTTACCGCCGCCAGTTTGGTATATTAGACGCCAAGCAGGCCAATCCAATATCCGAAGATACCGATGGCAAAGAAGCCAACGATAATCCATAAGGCGTTAACCTTACGACGTAGTAACCACATACAGCCGAACGTCAGTAGCAGTGGTACCAAGCCAGGCATCAACTGATCGAGAATAGTTTGTACGGTGGTTACCGTAGTATGTCCAGTCTGATCGGTGATTTTCGATACCACAAGTGGAATATTGACGTGCGTCCATTTATTAACCAGAGCCCCCATGACAAACAGGCCGAGAATTGACGCCCCCTCGGTCAGTTTTTGCAGCAGGCCACCGCCCATATCGTTAACAACGTTAACGCCTTTTTTATAGCCGTAAGCGACGCCGTAGTAGCGAGTCAGCAAGCGCACCAGGTTAAATAACACGAAGAACAGCAGGGGGCCGAGCAGGCTGCCGGTCATCGCGATACCCGCGCCGAGTGCGGCAAATACTGGACGCACGGTGCCCCAGAAAATAGGGTCGCCTACACCAGCAAGTGGTCCCATTAAGCCGACTTTGAGGCCGTTGATTGCCGCATCATCGATAGGTGCGCCGTTGGCCCGCTGTTCTTCCATCGCCAGGGTTACGCCAAGCACCGGTGCCGCGACGTAAGGGTGGGTGTTAAAGAACTCTAAGTGGCGTTTAATTGCCTGTTTCCGGTCATCGTTGTTTTCTGGGTACAGGCGACGAATTGCCGGCACCATGCAGTAACAGAATCCCAGCGCTTGCATACGCTCGAAGTTCCATGAACCTTGGAAAAGGTTTGAGCGTAAAAACACACCGCGAACATCGCTGGATGTGAGTTTTTTAACTTGAGATTGGTCAGTCATTTCTCACATCCTTAATCTAATTCGTTGTCGAGGTCGTTAGTGCCCTGTGCCGGTCCTGCTGCCTGAGCAGATTTGTTGTATTTTGGCGACAGTTGGATATACAGCACGGCCATCACCACACCAATTACACCCAAAGCAACCAGGTTAAAGTTGGTGAAGGCGGCGGTGACGAAACCAAGATAGAAGAACGGCATCAGATAGCCTGCACGCATCATGTTGATAACCATCGCGTAACCTACGACGACGATCATCCCACCGGCGATATTGAGACCGTTGGTGACCACTTCCGGGATGGAAGACAGCATCTCTTGTACGATTTCAGTCCCTACAGACACGGCAACAATCACGGCTGGGATTGCTATACGCATAGCTTGTAGCAACAGTGCCGAGACGTGAAGCCAGGAAATAGCACTGAGGTTGCCTTTCTCCGCGGCCTTATCGGCGGCGTGCTGGAAGGCTACAGTAATGGTACGAACGATAATTGTTAATACCTGACCTGCCGCCGCGAGTGGGATTGCCAGTGCGATACCTGCACCGACGGATTGTCCGCCCGCGATGACCAGAATCGTGGAGATAATAGAGGCGAGGGCGGCATCAGGTGCAACAGCGGCACCGATGTTCATCCAGCCAAGTGCGATCATCTCCAGGGTTCCCCCGATGATGATCCCGGTCTTTATATCCCCGAGGACAAAACCGATTAATGTACAAGCAACTAATGGGCGGTGAAATTGAAATTCATCCAGAATGGAACCCATCCCGGCAATACATGCCACAATAAATATCAGCACAATTTGTAGTGTGGTGATCTCCATTGATCTTCTCCTATAACCAAAGGACTGCTGTGTAAAATATCCTCTGCATAAACAGCAGCCATCAACATTGGCGACCGTTTATTGTGCTGAGTCTATTGGGGAATTTTGCTAATCAAATCCATCATTTTTAGACGACTATCAGAAGAGACTTTGCGTACTTCCAGCTCAATACCTCGCTCATTGAGTTTTTTGAAGGCATCAATGTCTTTGCTGTCGACGGAAACCGCGTTGTTAACCTGGGTTTTGCCTTGACGGAAAGCCATACCGCCAATATTAACCGAGGTAATGGCTACGCCCCCTTCGACCAGTCGCAACACATCGGTTGGATTGGTGAATAGCAGCATGACCTTATCGCCAGCATATTTAGGGTTATCGTAAACGCGAATTGCTTTAGCGACGTCAACCACGTGCGCGGTAACGCCGGGAGGAGCCACCTGAGTCAGCAGTGTTTTGCGCACCGTATCTGCCGCCACTTCATCACTGACGACAATAATGCGGGTCACGTTGGTTTCTTTGGTCCAGCGAGTCGCGACTTGTCCATGAATGAGGCGGTCATCAATACGTGCCAAACCGATTTTCATATGATCGTGCGGGCCGGCAGGTGCGGCAGCCGGAGTCACTTTAGCGGGCTTAGGTTTTTCTGCTTCACTTTCAACTGCTTTCAGTGCGCGCACACCGCCACGCCCCGTTTCTAATGCTATTGCGACGAGCTCTTGTAGTGATGGATTGTCATCGCGCCCCATGAAAGTTTCCACCATCATCGGAATATTTACTCCGGTGATAACTTCATAATCTGGTTTATCGACGACGATACGGCTGGCGGCATTGAAAGGACTACCGCCCCAAGTATCGACCAAAAATATTACGCCTTTGCTGGTGTCTAACTCGGCAAGCTTGGCATTGTATTTCTCAATTAAAGTGTCAGCATTTTCACCGGGAATAAAATCGATAAATGCGACATTTTCTTGATCGCCAATCAACATTTCTGTTGTTTTCAGCAGTTGTTCTGCTGCCGATCCATGCGTGCCAATGATAATAGCAATACTCACTCGCTACCTCCTCTGTTAACCCGATACATGAGCGTTACCATAAAGCTCATGTAAGTGCCTTTATGATTTCTGAGGCTAAGCAGAGCGCCATCACGCTGTGTTTATGAGAACGCCTCTGCAAATACTTTCCAAAAAAACAGATGAAACATTTAAAGTGATTTATCGTTAAAACATCACGATGAGATTTATTTTAGTCTGTGAAAAAATAAATTGTGTGACGTCAGTCGGTTATTTAGTCAGTAAAAGATGGAGTTTTCGTCTTTGAGTGATTTTTATCCACTTCAGCATAAGGCGTGGTAGAACTGCTAAAAAATTGGACTTTTCGCTTATAGGCAACTCTGTTACAGTATATTTCCAATAATTGTAAAGGAGTGCCGGGCCTCAGCCCTCTGTATGGACTGTCATCGACGACCTTATCCATCTGTTTTAATCATCCAGCTTTTCCACCTTAGTACCGTTGTTAGTTCAGACAAACTGTCTGTCTTGGCGAACGCGTGCGCCCAGCAAATCCGCTGCCTCAGTCACATCTGCCGGTCTTGTTTACGACCTCGCGATGCGGGTGAACTACGTACTTTTTCTCTAACTGCTTAATACGGAGCCAGATATGGAATTTCTAATGGACCCGTCAATTTGGGTCGGTTTACTAACGTTAATCGTTCTTGAGATAGTACTGGGCATCGACAACGTGGTGTTTATCGCCATTTTGGCGGACAAGTTGCCGCCTAAGCAGCGTGATAAGGCACGTGTTATCGGGTTGGCGTTGGCGCTAGTGATGCGTTTGGGCCTGCTATCACTGATTTCCTGGATGGTGAAACTCACCACGCCACTGTTTAGCATTGCGCAATTTAGCTTCTCTGGACGCGATCTCATCTTGCTTCTGGGGGGGCTATTCCTGCTATTTAAAGCCACCAGTGAGCTACATGAACGCTTAGAAGGGCACGAAGCGCAGGGCAATAGCCGCGGCTATGCCAGCTTCTGGGCTGTTGTTGCACAAATTGTTGTCCTTGATGCGGTCTTCTCGCTCGATGCTGTTATTACTGCCGTAGGTATGGTGAATAACCTTGCTGTCATGATGACGGCGGTGATTATCGCCATGGGAGTGATGCTCTTTGCTTCGAAGTCATTGACGCGCTTTGTGAACTCACATCCAACGGTCGTGGTGCTGTGTCTAAGCTTCTTGTTGATGATTGGTCTGAGTTTGATTGCCGAAGGATTTGGTTTCCATATTCCTAAAGGTTATCTGTATGCCGCGATAGGCTTCTCAGTCTTGATTGAACTGTTTAACCAGATTGCTCGCCGTAATTTCATCAAGCACCAGTCACATCGTCCGTTGCGTGAACGTACCGCCGAGGCGATTCAGCGTTTGATGGGTGGTAAGCGTTATGAACACAAAGATGAAGACGAATATGACGAACGTCGCCCGCAGGTAGAGACCTTCGCGGAAGAAGAACGCTTTATGATTAGCGGTGTACTGACGTTAGCCTCGCGTACTTTGCGCAGCATCATGACGCCGCGTACTGAAATCTCTTGGGTTGATTGCTCACGTTCTGCAAGCGATATCCGTCGTCAACTGCTTGATACACCGCATAGTTTATTCCCAGTTTGTCGCGGTTCGTTGGATGAAGTTATAGGCGTCGTACGCGCTAAAGAACTGTTGCTGGCGCTCGATAATGGCGAAGATATCGTTGCCTTTGCCGAGCAGACACCGCCTATCGTGGTGCCAGAAACCATGGATGTCATCAAACTGCTGGCCGTTCTGCGTCGTGCGAAAGGTCGTCTGTTAGTGGTTAATAACGAGTTTGGCGTAATTCAAGGCGTGGTAACCGCATTAGATGTGTTGGAAGCTATTGCCGGAGAATTCCCAGACGAAGATGAAACCCCTGAAATTGTCGCTGATGGTGACGGATGGTTAGTGAAAGGGGGGACTGATTTACACTCCCTGCAACAACGTTTGAACACATCTGAATTGGTAAGCGCGAAAGATGACTATGCTTCGCTTGCCGGTCTTTTACTGGCGCAATCTGGCCAGATGCCTGTGGTCGGTGAGGTGATCGAGATTAATGATTTGCGCTTTGAAATTACCCAAGTGTCAGAGTATCGCATTGAGCAGGTGCGCATCGTCAAAATCATGAAGAGTGATAACTGGGAAATCTAAACCCTAACGTCGCATTAGTAACCTGGCAGCAGCCCTCTCTCCGGCTGCTGCTATTTTTCAAGTAGTCGCCACGCTTATCAAATCACCGTGAGTCTCATCGCATAAAAGCGACATTCAATTGTTTCTCTCATCCTACTTGTTGAGATTATCTCTCGCCGTAGCATTAGACTGATGGCTGTTCTTTTGGCGTCAGCATCGCTTCTTTCTGATAACGTTCAAGCCAAATTGGGAATACTTCAATCGCCATCGGACGTGCAAAGTAATATCCCTGCAGTGCTTGAACATGCTTGTCACGTAAAAACTCGGCTTGCTCACGAGTTTCGACGCCTTCTGCAATTAATTTTAATTTCAGGCGCTGTGCCAGCGTGATGATAGTCTCAGTGACTGTCGCATTGATGGCGTCCGTTCCGATAGCCCCAGTGAACGCCCTGTCAATTTTCAACACATCGGGCGTTAACGTTTTCAGATAACTTAGGGAACTGTGACCGGTGCCAAAATCATCTATCGCTAATTGAACACCGCTTTGTTTTAGCTGGTTGATTTGCTCTGCTTCAATGTCTTGCAAACTGGTGCGTTCGGTTAACTCCAGCATGAGTGAGACTTGAGGGTTAGCGTTAAACCACAACTTATTGATGTCCTCAACAATCTGCATCTTTTCAAAATGCTGTGCCGCAACGTTGATGCTGATATAGAACTGCGGGGTAGAGGGGAACAGCGCCAGATTGTCGCGGACATGTTTTATCAAATAGCGTGTTAGAGGAATGATTAAATTATGTTCTTCCGCCAGCGGGATAAACACTTCTGGAGAGATCCACTCCTGGCGGCGATTCTTCCAGCGTAATAGCGTTTCTACCCCGATGCAGCTGCCGTCTACGCTGCTAATAATCGGTTGGCAATAGACTTTGAATTCTCGGTTGGAGATGGCGTTGCTAATAGGATAGGTCAGACTCATACGCGTACCAGCTAAGAAATAGACAGCACAAGCGAACAGTAGACTTATCAATACAGACAGAGGGAGATGTCTGTACAACTCTGGATACGATAACGCATCGGCGCTATCACCATAAACCGAGACGGAGAAATTATAATGGGCTGATTGTGTCGTAAACAGCGGTGCTCCAATCAGCTTAGCTGTAGGCATTGGCTCAGTTTGGCCGTGCTCAAGGCTTTTATCCCCAACAATGAGCACAATTTTTTTCACTAATGGGCGCTGTGGTGAGAGGATAAAATCGGACAATAACTGAATATTATAGATATATAACAGGCCACTACGGCGATCTTCTGTGACTGGTTTCCATAACAACAAAATTGGGGCAGGAGAAGAAGAGATAAATGACGTGCTTAGTGTCAATGTTGACTGAGTAAAGTCACCATTGAAAATAGGTTGTGCTGCGTCAAGATTGCGCTCTCCCAACAGGCTCGAGCAACTAATATGCCCGTTACGTACGATGCCTATCGTGCGCAACGTTTGCAAATGGGCAATGTCGTAGCGCATAGCGGGTTGGAGGTCTGAGCAGGGTTGTTCAATCACGATTTTATCATTTAATTGGCTACTGTTTGCCAAAGAAAAAATCTTATCTAACTTATCAACTGCTCGATGGGCAATGGCCTGCTGGTCGTCGCTTATATGCTCTTTTTGTAGATAAAAAGTAATACCAAGAGTTAGCAAGAGTGCTAAGACGCCTATCACAGCCGCAATAGAAAGCCGGTAGTAGCGGTTTCTGGCATGATCCATATGGCGTAATGGCATCGTGCTAATCCTTTTTGTGTTTAAAATGCAGGTGCAGGATTTATCGTTTTTGTCGCTAGTAAGTATATTAAAACATTAGCAATATGAATCTGATGACCCGATGATTACGGACAGAAAACAACGTTTTTACCAAGCTACTGAGCCACCACATGGCAACAGTGAGTATTACAATGTTTTAGAATGCCGTAGTGGGGTAGTTGTTGGCAAGCGCAGAAAGGATTATTTCCTGAAAATAAAGCAGTTTCTTAGAGGTACGTTGCTTTATTCCACAGCTTTAATTGCGGCAGTTGATGTAAAACAGGCTGGCACTCAGATTTTAGCGTCCTGAGTGCCAATAAGCGTTATTTAAACTAAAATTAATCGCATTGTACTTTTATTGCCAGGCCACCGCGGGATGTCTCACGATATTTCGCGTTCATATCCTTACCAGTTTCGTACATGGTCTCGATGACTTTATCCAACGACACTCGCGGTTCGCTCGTACGACGCAAGGCCATACGAGCCGAGTTAATCGCTTTGACCGATGCGATGGCATTACGCTCGATACAAGGCACCTGAACTTGCCCGCCAACTGGGTCGCACGTCAACCCAAGATTGTGTTCCATACCGATTTCTGCGGCAACGCAGACTTGCTCTGGGCTTCCGCCAAGCAGCTCCGTCAGTCCGGCAGCGGCCATTGAGCAGGCGACACCGACTTCCCCCTGACAACCGACTTCTGCACCGGAAATTGAGGCGTTCATTTTGTACAAAATGCCGATTGCCCCAGAGGTCAAGAAGTAGCGCAGGTAAATATCAGGACTTACCGATTCGATAAACTGGTTGTAGTAGGCCAAAACCGCAGGAACAATGCCACAAGCTCCGTTAGTTGGTGCAGTAACCACACGTCCACCGGCCGCATTCTCTTCATTCACTGCCAGCGCGAACATATTTACCCAATCGATCACATTCATCGGATCGCTTGAGAGTTTATCGCTTGATACTAGCATCCGGCGCAGTGCTGGGGCACGGCGCGGTACGCGCAGTGGGCCAGGCAAAACACCCTCAGTATTTAAGCCACGATCGATACAGGCTTGCATGGTGTGCCAGATGCTTTCAAAGTAGCGATCAATATCGGCTTTACTATGCTGAGCCAGCTCATTTTTCATGATCAAGCCAGATAACGACAGGCCGCTTTCTTTGCATTTCTCAAGCAGTTCAGTCGCTGAGTTGAATGGATAAGGAACGGTAACCTCATCAACAACCGGCTGCCCAAAATGCTCATCATCAACGATAAAACCGCCGCCAATCGAATAATAAGTTTTGCTATAAACCATCTCTTCGCCGGAAAACGCATGAATCTGCATGCCATTTTCGTGACGTGAGAGATTTTCATTGCGAAAAACCATGCCGGTATCGCGAGGGAAATCAACTTCATGGCCACTTTGTCCAAGTGGCAGACGCTCATGCTGTTCTACATCGCGGATAAAGTGTGGGATACCATCGATATCAACGGTGTCTGGCTTATTACCCGCCAGACCTAAAATGATGGCGATATCGGTATGGTGGCCTTTGCCCGTCAAAGACAAAGAACCATAAACATCCACCGCGACGCGAGTGACGTTAGGGAGAATTCCTTTCTCTTGCAGATCATCTACAAATTGCTTCCCGGCTTTCATTGGACCAAGCGTATGGGAACTGGATGGACCAATTCCGACTTTAAACATGTCGAAAACGCTAATCACACTACTACTCCTCTTATTAGGCGAACCCCAGAAGCGAACAATCCATCAAGGTCGTTTTAGACATCCTGATGTTAGCCTACGTTTTGTTTATTTTTTATTAGTAAGTTTTGTTCGTTGCTTAATACAAAGTTTATTATTTCTAAATTGCAGCGAATCTTATCATAATTGCATAGTGTAAAATGGCTGGCGCAGTTACACAGCCTTTTTCGCATGAAATAAAATAATTCGTTGGGAAAGTGTGATGCAGGCACTAAGCAAACGGTTTCTACTCTGCAAATTACAGTGGCTGGTTATCTGTATTAATGAAGGCCGCTGGATAAAACAATTATTAAATACTGACCTGTTCCGCCATTTGACGAATGATGGCCGCGGTCATGCCCCAAACAAACTGCTGTTGGTACCAAGAAAGGTAAACGCGATGCTGCAAGCCTGCTCGATGAATATCCAGAGCATGATAGCGTGAGAGGTTGAAGGCTTCATATAAAGGTAATTCAAACACGTCGGCGACTTCATCCTCGCAAGGGAATAACGGCACTTGAGGCGACACTAAACCGACAACCGGCGTCACTTGGTAGCCAGTACTACTGTCGATAGTATTGAGTGTGCCAATCACCTGTACCTGCTCTGGAGGGATGCCAACCTCTTCGTTAGCTTCGCGCAGTGCGGTAAAGATAAGCGATGTGTCGCTAGTGTCTGCTGCGCCACCGGGGAAGGCGACCTGACCGGCGTGTTTGCGTAATTTATCAGAACGTCTAGTCAGTAACAGCGTCGGTTGCTCATGGCAAATTATTGGAATTAACACCGCAGCCTGCCGCACGCCTTGCGCTTTTTTTACCGCAGGTGGCATCTGTAACTGAAAGCGACAGATAAATTCAGCTAATGCTGATGGGGCGCTCGGCAATTGAACATGCGGTAATGAATTCACCATTCTTGATCCTTTATTCACGGTTAATACCCAGTAACGGCAAAATACGCCCAACCTTATCAAAGGTTTCTTGATATTCAGCTTGTTCCTCACTATCAGCGACTACACCGCCACCGGCCCAGCAGTAGATGCGGCCTTGCTCGGTCAATAACGTGCGGATGGTGATATTGCTATCCATCGTACCGCAGCAACTGATGTAGGCAATGCTGCCACAATAACCGTTGCGCCGTTGTGGCTCGAGTTGCTCAATAATCTGCATGGCGCGGATTTTTGGTGCGCCTGTAATCGAGCCGCCTGGGAAGCAAGCTCGTAGCAGCGCGGTTGGCTGGCATGCCGTGGGTAATGTCGCCGTAATAGTACTCACCAAATGATGGACCGCTGGGAATTGTTCAACCACGAACAATTCTGGCACCCTGACGCTGCCCGGCGTGGCGACGCGGCCAATATCATTACGCAGTAAATCGACAATCATCAAGTTTTCTGAGCGATCTTTGGCTGATGCCGCCAGTTTTTCTGCTTGTTGGCTATCTGCTTTAGCATCGGCGAGTCGCGGCAGGGTGCCTTTAATCGGTCGGGTTTGTACCTGATGGTCTGCCATCCACAAAAAACGCTCAGGCGATAAGCTGAGCACGGTATTTTCGGGCAAGCGTAAAAAAGCGGAAAAAGGGGCACTGTTGGCCTGATTAAGTCGTAAAAACGCCTGCCACTCATCGCCGTGATAAGTACTACTAAAACGCTGGGTCAGATTTATTTGGTAGCAATCGCCACTTTGTAAGTATTCCTGCACCTGGCGGAATTTCTCGCCATATTGCTGGCGACTCATATTACTTTGCCAGGCGGAGTCGAGCATAAAATCGCGCTGCGGCGTGCTTTGTTGTTGTGACAGCCAGGCGAGACGAGCCTGTGCATCGCCTTGGCAAACCAGTGTTAAACACTGACGTTGATGATCGGCAATCAGCGCCCAGTCATAAATGCCCACGGCCATATCTGGCAAGTTAATATCACGCTCTGCCAGTATTGGCAGTTGCTCTATTCTGCGGCCAAGGTCGTAACCAAATAAACCCATTACGCCGCCCTGGAAGGGGTAATCAGCGTGGGGTGTTGCCTGTAACCCAGCTTGCGCTAATTGTTGCTCAACGAGCGTAAAGGGGTCATCAGCACTGATGAGCGTTTGATTTTGCGCCCAGATCTCGGTTTCTTCGCCATGCGTGGTCAGTGTGCGAATGGGATCGGCGACCAAAATATCAAAGCGGCTATGCGCATGTTGCGCGGCTCCAGAATGTAACAACATCGCCCAAGGTGTGGCGGACAGAGGTGCAAATCGCTCCAACAAAACATCAGGATGATAAGGCAATGGGTGATAAACAATGGAGTGGTTTGCAGGCATGTTATCTGAACTATTATATGGCAGTAGGATGGCGATCCTAACATAGATTCTGACGAGGAGGTCATCCAATCAATATCAGGGTATACTGTGCGTCCTCCACCTCTAATAACAGGAATTTCTCATGCTGACGGGTATGCCTTCACTCTCACATAACGAACAACAACAAGCCGCTGAACGCATTCGCGAATTAATGGAAGGGGGCATGAGCAGTGGTGAGGCCATCGCTATCGTGGCACAAGAGATCCGTGAACAACATCAAGGCGATCGCGTGACGGTTATTTTTGATGATGAAGATGACGAGTAACGCCTAAATGAGATGAAAAAACGGACGCCTATTTGTGCGTCCGTTTTTGTTTTTATCCGCGCTTAAATCGGCGCCGATGCAGATTAACCTTTTACAACCACCGCAGCGGCGGCATTGATCGCCGTTTCTACCGCTTGTTCAATAGTGTCACCGATTGACAGCGCCACGCCCAGACGGCGTTTTCCGCTGATTTCTGGCTTACCGAACAGACGTACTTGGTTCGAGCCGACTAAGGCTTTTTCCAACCCGCTGAAGCTGACATTATCGCTGGTCAATTCAGGCAGAATAACGGCCGAAGCAGAAGGGCCAAATTGACGAATAGTGCCGATTGGTAGGCCGAGGAAAGCGCGAACATGTAGCGCAAACTCGGACAAGTCCTGAGAAATCAGGGTGACCATGCCAGTATCGTGTGGGCGAGGGGAGACTTCGCTGAAGACGACATCATCACCGCAGATAAACAGCTCAACGCCGAACAGACCTTTACCACCCAGCGCTTCGACTACGCTTTTGGCAATTGTTTTTGCGCGTTCTAACGCCAGCTCACTCATCTGTTGTGGCTGCCATGATTCGCGATAGTCGCCGTCTTCCTGGCGGTGGCCGATAGGGGCACAGAAATGAATGCCATCGATAGCGCTAATGGTCAGCAAGGTGATTTCAAAATCAAACTTCACTAAACCTTCCACAATCACACGCCCGCCACCGGCGCGACCGCCTAGCTGAGCATAATCCCAAGCTTGTTGCAGCGTTTCTTCGCTACGGATCAGGCTTTGGCCTTTACCAGAGGAGCTCATAACCGGCTTAATGATGCACGGGTAGCCAATTTCGCTCACCGCCTGACGGAAGATGGTTTCATCGTCAGCAAAACGATAGGTTGATGTTGGTAACTTCAGAGTTTCGGCGGCCAGACGACGGATGCCTTCACGGTTCATGGTCAGACGCGTGGCTTCAGCACAAGGCACAACGTTGTGCCCTTGTTTTTCTAATTCCACCAGCATGCTGGTGGCGATAGCTTCAATTTCTGGCACGATGAAATCAGGGCGTTCACTCTCAATAACCTGCTTTAACGCGTCGCCATCAAGCATATTAATCACGTGGCTGCGGTGGGCAACTTGCATGGCAGGTGCATCGGCGTAGCGGTCAACGGCAATCACTTCCAGACCTAAGCGTTGGCACTCAAGCGCCACCTCTTTGCCCAGTTCGCCAGAGCCTAATAACATAACGCGGGTTGCGCCAGCGCGCAGTGCAGTTCCAAGGGTTAACATAGCGTGGTACCTAACTTTTCGTTGATCACAGGATATTGTCGGCTGCGCCCCATTATTTCTCGGGAACCGCAGAATCGGCGCATTATATACGAGAATAATCCATGACGAAAACGATTGCGTAAGAGGGTGGCAAATTTGCGTGTAAGCGGGGAATATGCGTTAATATGCGCACGGTCGCCATTGAGGCGGCTGTTTTTATATAGAAAAGTACAGTGTAAAGGATAGTAAAATGAGTAAGTTAAATGGTCAGGTAAAATGGTTTAACGAGAGCAAAGGTTTTGGTTTCATCACCCCTGCTGATGGTTCTAAAGACGTTTTCGTGCATTTTTCCGCTATCGTTAGCGATGGTTTCAAAACTCTGGCTGAAGGTCAGAACGTTGAGTTCACCATCCAAGACAGCCCACGTGGTCCGTCTGCTGCCAACGTTGTTGCTCTGTAATAACTATTAAGCGACACCTTTTAGGTGTTGCTAGTATTGCAAGATGAAACGTTATTTAAAACCCGCCTTAGCCGCGGGTTTTTTTGATGCTGCTTTTTTGTCGTTAAGTGCCTCTGTCTGTTATCATCTTGCGCAATACATGGCGCCATTATTTCTGCCGCTGCCCCGTTTTTGTCCTAATAAAGAGTTATCGCCTTGAGCACGCATTCTTTTTCTACCCTGACTTTGCCCGCTGAGCAGCTTTCCAACCTCGAAGAGTTGGGCTATTCCCAAATGACGCCCATTCAGGCTGCATCATTACCCGCTATTTTATTAGGGCTGGATGTCAGAGCAAAAGCCAAAACCGGTAGCGGTAAAACAGCTGCATTCGGCATTGGTTTGCTCGATAAAATCACCGTTAATGATTTTGTGACTCAGGCGATGGTGTTATGTCCAACGCGCGAGTTGGCCGATCAGGTCAGTAAAGAACTGCGTCGTCTGGCAAGATTTACCCAAAATATTAAAATTCTGACGCTATGTGGCGGTCAACCAATCGGGCCACAGCTAGAGTCTTTGGTACGTCCTGCGCATATTGTGGTGGGAACGCCGGGACGTATTCAGGAACACCTGCGTAAAGGCACATTAAAGCTCGATCATCTTAAAGTACTCGTACTTGATGAAGCGGACCGTATGTTGGATATGGGCTTTAGCGATGATATCGAAGACGTGGTCAGCTATACCCCGGTTAATCGCCAGACGTTGTTGTTCTCGGCAACCTATCCCGATGGTATTGAGCGTATCAGCAACAAATTCCAGCGTCAGCCGTTGAATGTGGAAATCGAAGGTGGGGATGATGTTGCTGATATCGAGCAGGTCTTTATCGAAGCTGACCGTCACAATCGCCTACAGCTATTAGTCGCTGTGCTGTATCAGCACCAGCCAGCGTCTTGCGTGGTGTTCTGCAATACTAAACGTGACTGTCAGGAAGTGGCTGATACTTTAGTCTCTAAAGGGATTGATGCGTTAGCATTGAACGGCGATCTTGAGCAACGCGATCGCGACCGTGTCTTGGTGCGTTTCTCTAATGGCAGCTGCCGTGTTTTAGTCGCGACCGATGTTGCCGCACGCGGATTGGATATCAAACAGCTGGGGCTGGTGATTAACTACGAGCTCTCTTTTGATCCTGAAGTTCACGTGCACCGTGTCGGCCGTACCGGGCGTGCTGGTACGCGCGGCGTTGCGGTTAGCTTAGTCACACCACAAGAAATTGGGCGTGTTAACGCATTAGAAGATTATACCCGGCAGAAAATTGTCTGGCAGAAGGCCAGCCAAAGCTTGGCGGCAACGCCTGTTACACTGGAACCTGAAATGGCGACGCTGTGTATCGACGGTGGCCGTAAAGCGAAAATTCGCCCGGGCGATATCCTCGGTGCCTTGACCGGTGATGCCGGTTTAACGGCGGCTGAAGTCGGTAAAATCGACATGTTCCCGATACATGCCTATGTCGCCATTCGTAAAAGTAGCGCCAAAAAAGCGTTACAGCGTTTGCAGGAAGGCAAAATCAAAGGTAAGAGCTGCAAGGCATTTATGCTGCGCTAAAACCGTTGTGTGCTTGCTCCTCTCCCCGTCAATTCCTCGGGGAGAGGTCTTATCATCTATGGTTACACTCTTGGTTTCCCTCATGAAACCTGTCACTCTTAGTTCACGATTAAGAGGACTAAGAGAGCCCGATATGATGACCCCTCCAAAGGCGGATAAACGCCCACATCCGTTAACGATTCACGGCGACACCCGCGTTGATGACTATTATTGGTTGCGCGATGATGAACGCGCCGATCCCGATGTGCTCTCCTACCTTAATGCTGAAAATGCCTGGACCGATGCGGCGCTGTTACCGCATCAAACGTTGCGTGAAACGCTATACCAAGAGATGGTTGATCGCATTCCACAGCAAGACCACTCTGTGCCTTACGTTAAAAACGGTTATCGCTATCAAACGCGTTATGAACCGGGCAATGAATACGCCATTTATTTACGTCAGCCGGAAGCTGAAACCCAGCAGTGGCAAACTCTACTTGATTGCAATCAGCGCGCCGACGAGCGTGATTTTTATAGTTTGGGCGGATTGGACGTTAGCCCGGATAACCAGCATTTATTGATCGCAGAAGATTTTCTCTCGCGTCGCCAATATGATATCCGCATCAAACATTTGGCCGATGACAGTTTTTCATCGGAAGTGTTGAGTAATACTTCCGGTAACGCCGAATGGGCTAATGATTCACAAACGCTGTATTACGTACGTAAGCATAAAAAGACGCTATTGCCCTATCAGGTTTACCGCCATCGAGTTGGCAGCGATCCGCAAGATGACGTACTGATCTATGAAGAAAAAGACGACACGTTTTATGTCGGCCTGGATAAAACCACTTCTGACCGCTATATCTTGATTCATCTTGATAGCACCACAACCTCAGAAATTTTGCTGCTGGATGCCAACGATCCGCAGGCAACGCCGCAACTCTTCTTATCCCGTCGTAAAGACCACGAATATGGTTTGGATCATTACCAAGACCATTTCTACATTCGCTCTAACAAAGACGGTAAAAACTTCGGCTTGTACAAAAGCACCAGCCCGAATGAAAGCGACTGGCAAACGTTAATTGCCGCGCGTGATGATGTGATGTTGGAAGGCTTTAGCCTGTTCCGCGACTGGCTGGTTATTGAAGAGCGCCAGCAAGGATTGACACATCTGCGCCAGATTCATTGGCAAAGTGGAGAAGAAAAATCGTTGGCCTTTGACGATCCAACCTATGTGACCTGGTTGTCTTACAATCCAACGCCCGATACAACGTTGCTGCGTTACGGCTACTCCTCAATGACTACGCCAAGTTCTTTGTATGAGCTGGATCTCGACAGCGGTCAACGTACCTTGCTCAAACAGCAAGAGGTGAAGGATTTTGACCCGAGCAATTATCGTAGTGAGCGAGTTTGGGTAACAGCACGTGATGGCGTTCAGGTGCCGGTTTCTGTGGTTTACCGTAAGGATTTATTCAAGGCTGGGCAAAATCCAGTGCTGATTTATGCCTATGGTTCTTACGGCAGTAGCATGGACCCGGCTTTTAGCGGCAGTCGCCTGAGTTTACTGGATCGCGGCTTCGTGTTTGCCTTGGCACATATTCGCGGCGGTGCTGATTTAGGCCAGCAGTGGTACGACGACGGTAAGCTGTTTAATAAGCTTAATACCTTCCACGATTTTATCGATGTTACCGAGCAGTTGGTTACCGATGGATTTGCTCACTCCGGGCAGGTTTATGCCATGGGCGGCAGCGCCGGCGGTCTGCTGATGGGAGCGGTAGTCAATCAGGCTCCACAATTGTATCGCGGCATTGTAGCCCAGGTGCCTTTCGTTGATGTCGTGACGACTATGTTAGATGAGTCTATTCCGCTAACGACCGGCGAATATGACGAGTGGGGCAACCCGAACGAGAAAGCGTATTACGATTATATGCTGCAATACAGCCCTTATGATCGAGTCGTCGCACAGGATTATCCACATATGCTGGTCACCACCGGGCTACACGATTCTCAGGTTCAATACTGGGAGCCCGCCAAGTGGGTCGCTAAGCTGCGTGAGCTGAAAACTGATAACAATCAGTTGCTGCTGCATACCGATATGGATTCAGGACACGGCGGTAAATCGGGTCGGTTTAAGGCTTATGAAGATATTGCCTTGGAATATGCATTTGTGCTGGCGTTAAGCGATAACGCATAACAATAAATAGCAGATAGCGGGTGGTTTTTGTGATGCTTACTATCTGTTTACTTGCACATCTTTGGATGCCTCCAAAGAGCTAACAAAAAACCCGCTTGATGCGGGTTTATTTTAAATGCGTGGCTTGATTATGCGGCGGCTGCTTTCTTAGCGCGTTTTTCTGCTTTTTTCTCTGCAGGTGTTTTCAATGGCTTTTTCTTCGCATTCTTTTTGCTATCCATACCTTTACTCATCATTGCCTCTCTTAAGCTAGTGGATGGGGTTGCTCCGTCATTAACTGCCCATTTATGCCAACTTGCAAGTGGAGAATCTGCAGTTTCAGATAATCTGCTGTTTGTGTGGTGATTATTTTTTATTCTTCAGGCACGGTTTCAACGCGGTTTTTTCATACTGATTTGCAGGAAAAATGCGCTATCGTTCGAAAATAATAGACTTTTTTGCTATTAACGGGCCGTTTTGGATTGACCCTGTGGTCACGATAAGCTGTTATGAATTAAGCAGGACGAATCAAGAAAGCAGATAGATAAGGCACGCTTAAACACCCTTGGCTCCACAAAGAAAAAACTCTGGAAAATAACGGGAAATGTCATGACAAAATTAAAAGGGCTCTATCCCGCACGTGAAGCGTATGCCAGCGGTTTATTAGATACCGGCGATGGGCACCAAATTTATTGGGAGCGTAGTGGCAACCCGCAAGGAAAACCGGCGGTGTTTATCCACGGCGGACCTGGAGGTGGATGTTCGGCGATACACCGGCAGCTGTTTGACCCGAATGATTACGATGTATTGCTTTTTGATCAGCGCGGATGCGGGCGCTCGTTGCCCCATGCCAGTCTAGATAATAATACGACTTGGCATTTAGTTGATGACATTGAACGCCTGCGCAAGTTAGTTGGCGTTGATAAATGGCTAGTGTTCGGTGGTTCATGGGGTTCTACACTGGCTTTAGCCTATGCTCAAACACACCCTGAACATGTCAGCGAGATGGTCCTTCGCGGTATTTTTACTCTCAGAAAACAAGAGTTGGATTGGTATTACCAAGAGGGGGCATCGCGCTTCTTCCCAGAAAAATGGCAAAATATGCTGTCAATTCTCTCTGAAGATGAACGCAAAGATGTGATGGCCGCTTATCGTAAACGTCTTACATCGCCGGATCGTGCGGTGCAGCTTGAAGCGGCAAAAATCTGGAGCTTGTGGGAAGGGGAAACCGTCACCTTGTTGCCAACGGCTGAATCCTCAGCATTTGGCGAAGATGATTTCGCTTTAGCGTTTGCCCGCATTGAAAATCATTATTTTACTCATCTTGGATTTATGGATTCTGATGATCAGTTGTTGCGCAATGTTGAACGCATCCGTCATATTCCCGCGGTAATTGTCCATGGCCGCTATGACATGGCCTGTCAGGTACAAAATGCGTGGGATCTGGCAAAAGCCTGGCCAGAAGCTGAGCTGCATATCATTGAAGGAGCAGGGCACTCATTTGATGAGCCTGGTATCCTCGATCAACTGATCCGTGCCAATCAGCGCTTTGCCAAAGCTTAAGTTGAAGTTGGGGCTAGAATTAATGTGGACGCGCTTTATCGGGCGCGTTCAGTTATTATTAATCTGGAAACTTACTGTTTGTAATGTTTTGTCATAATTAGCCCGTTGCGGTTGACTTAACTTCAAATGATATTGATAATCATTTTCATTTGAAGTTAAGGAATGACATCATGATAATCAAACCCTCTTTGAACCCTTCGCACCAACCCCGCTTTATTGCTCACTTTCCCCTGTTATTACTTAGCGTATTGCTGTTGATGATGCTCATTGGCAATGTCGCACAGGCTGAGAAAAAGCTCCGGGTGGTGACAACCTTCACGATTATTCAAGATATTGCTCAAAATGTGGCCGGCGATGCGGCGACCGTCGAATCTATTACCAAGCCCGGTGCGGAAATTCATGATTACCAGCCCACGCCACGCGATATTGTTAAAGCGCAGCACGCGGACCTAATTTTATGGAATGGTATGAATCTGGAACGTTGGTTCGAGCGTTTCTTTGAAAACATTAAGCATGTACCTGCCACAGTAGTCACTGAGGGGATTACGCCGCTGCCTATCCGCGAAGGGCCTTACAACGGTAATCCGAATCCTCATGCCTGGATGTCAGCAAGCAATGCATTGATATATGTTGAAAATATTAGAAAAGCATTGGTGCAATACGATCCGGCTAATGCCGAGGTGTATAACCGTAATGCCAAAAATTATGCGGCTAAGATTTCGGCACTGGATGCACCGCTGCGAGAGCGTCTTTCACGTATTCCACCACAACAGCGTTGGCTGGTAACCAGTGAAGGCGCGTTCAGCTATCTGGCAACAGACTATCAGATGAAAGAGGTTTATCTGTGGCCAATCAATGCTGATGAAGAGGGGACACCACAACAAGTACGTAGGGTGATCGATACCGTGCGTGAGCAGCAGATCCCGGTGGTATTTAGCGAAAGCACTATTTCTGATAAACCCGCTAAACAGGTGGCTAAAGAAACCGGAGCAAAATACGGCGGTGTTTTATATGTCGATTCACTATCAACACGCGATGGCCCGGTGCCAACCTATATCGATTTGCTCAACGTCACGGTTAACACTATCGCCACGGGATTCGGTCAATGAGTGATGACAACTTGGGACTGTCACAATTAGTTGTTGATGATGTCAGTGTGACTTACAACAATGGTCATACCGCGATTCAACACGCCAGTTTCTCTTTACAAGGTGGCACGATCTGCGCGCTGGTGGGCGTAAACGGTAGCGGTAAATCTACTTTGTTTAAAAGTATTATGGGCCTGGTGCGACCAACGACCGGCAGCGTGATGCTTAATGAAAAAACCGTAGCCAATGCATTAAAAAATAATGTTATTGCTTACGTCCCACAGTCTGAAGACGTTGACTGGAATTTTCCGGTTTTGGTAGAAGATGTGGTGATGATGGGACGATATGGCAAAATGAATTTTTTGCGTATCCCGTCAAAAGAAGACCGCTTAAGGGTTGATAACGCATTAGAGCGCGTTGGGCTAAGTGAGTTACGTGGTCGCCAGATTGGTGAACTGTCCGGTGGACAGAAAAAACGCGTGTTTCTGGCACGCGCGCTGGCGCAACAGGGCAGGGTATTGCTACTTGATGAGCCTTTTACCGGTGTTGATGTAAAAACGGAAAATGCGATTATCGATTTATTGCGTGCGCTACGTGATGAAGGCCATCTTATTTTGGTTTCAACCCATAATCTGGGGAGTGTGCCAGAGTTTTGCGATCGGGTGATCTTGATTAATCGTACCGTATTGGCCGCTGGCCCGACAGAAACGACCTTTACTCAACATAATCTTGAACTGGCCTTTGGCGGCGTACTGCGCCACATTAATCTCTCCGGTAGCGCGTTACACGACGATAACGACCCGCGAACCGTCACGGTATTAACCGATGATGAACGGCCCGCCGTATTCTACGGCCAGACCAAAAGCTCTCCACCTGCCCAAAGTCAGCAGCAGGAGAAACCTCGCTAATGCTTGAACTTTTGCTCCAGCCGTTTAATTACAACTATATGATCAAAGCTATTTGGGTCAGCGCCATCGTCGGCGCCGTCTGTGCTTTCCTCTCGGCTTATTTAATGCTCAAAGGCTGGTCGTTAATGGGGGATGCGCTTTCACATTCTGTCGTGCCGGGCGTTGCGGGCGCTTATGCCTTAGGCTTGCCATACGCCGTTGGCGCATTTTTTACCGGAATGCTGGCGGCGTTGGCAATGACACTGGTACGTCATATTACCCGGCTACGTGAAGACGCCATTATTGGCTTTATCTTCTCGACCTTCTTTGCCGTTGGTTTACTGATAGTCTCGCTTAATCCGACATCGGTAAACGTGCAGACTATTATTTTCGGTAATATTTTGGGAATTGCCGATGAGGACGTGCTGCAAGTCGAGATCATTATCGGCGTATCGTTACTGATTTTGTGTTTGCTGTGGAAAGATCTGCTGGCGGTATTTTTCGATGAAAGCCACGCGGTGACGATTGGCCTATCGCCGCTGCGGCTGAAAATCATCTTCTTTACGTTGCTCAGTGCTTGTACCGTTGCCGCGTTGCAAACCGTTGGCGCTATTTTGGTGATTGCGATGGTGATAACGCCAGGGGCAACGGCCTATTTGCTGACCGATCGTTTTAAGCGACTGGTGATCATCGCCATTATAATCGGCTCGTTAACGAGTGGCATCGGCGCCTACCTGAGTTTCTTCCTCGACGGTGCCACCGGCGGGGTGATCGTTACCTTACAAACCTTGATATTCCTGATGGCATTTTTGTTTGCTCCTAAACATGGTTTAGTGGCTAACAAACGGCGTATATCGCGCCAGAAACATTTGGAGGGCAATTAATGGACAGCGTGCTGCAATGGTTCATTGAGCCTTTTGTTTATCCTTTTATGCAACGAGCGATTCTTGCGGCGATAGTGACAGGCGTCGTGTGCGCCGTATTGTCCTGTTATTTGGTGCTGAAGGGTTGGTCGCTGATGGGTGATGCCATCTCACACGCGGTTTTACCGGGTATTGTTTTGGCCTTCGTGATGGGCATCCCATTGGTCATTGGCGCTTTTCTCTCCGGCATATTCTGCTCGATTGCCACCGGCTATCTAAAGGAAAATAGTCGGGTCAAAGAGGATACGGTGATGGGTATTGTCTTTTCTGGCATGTTTGCATTTGGGTTAGTGTTGTTTGCCCGAGTCGATACGGATCAACATTTAAGCCATATTTTATTCGGTAATATTTTGGGCATTACCGATGGTGAGTTACAGCAAACGCTGTGGATTGCTGGTTTTGCCTTGGCTGTGGTGTTGTTAAAACGTAAAGACTTTATGCTGTATTGTTTTGACCCTAACCACGCGCGGGTGGTCGGCTTGCCGGTGAGAGTATTGCATTACGGATTATTATGCCTGCTGGCGTTGACCATTGTTGCGTCGTTGCAAGCCGTTGGAGTGATTCTGGTGATTGCGATGCTGATTGCACCGGGCATCATTGCTTTTATGCTGTGCCGCAGTTTTGACCGTATGTTGCTGGTAGCGACAATCGCTTCCGTGTTCTCTTGTGTGGTGGGTACTCTGATAAGCTTCCATATTGATGGGGCTACTGGACCCTGTATTGTAATTCTACAGGCGATTCTTTTTGTTATCGCATTGCTTTATAGCAATTTTAAATCGTCACAATATGCCAAAACTAACCTCTCAACGCAGCAACCTGACGCGTAGTTCCTTGGGCCAGAGCGGAGGCGTGATTCCTTCCGCTCTGGCTGCAACGTATTAGTTCATTTTGGGCTCATAAGGCAGGCGCGAAAACTTGTGTGATTCAGCCCGATAGTGGGCAACACGCTCGCGGAAATACTCGCGTAAGTGTTCTGGTTGCGCACGTTCGGCAATTTCTGCCACCACCGGCATGTTATAGCGCTCTTTAAATGCTACGCCGGACGCGGCCAGATCAACATTGATCTTATCCATCTCTTCTTTGCTGATTTCAGCTAAGTTGCGGTTCATTCACGGTTCCTGCTGATTGGGTGATGTATGGAATAAAGCCCGTTACAGGCATTGTTGGCGTCATTGTACAAGACACATGACAACAGGTGAACGGTCTTAGTATTGATTCAATGAACGCTATTATTTAGAATTTAATTAATCTAATTGATATTCACAATCATTTATATTTATTCTTATTGGCATAATTTAAATGAAGAGGGGATATATAAAATATTATATTAGGAATAAGAATGATTCTCTTTAATGTAAAGTGATTTTATTGAATAATTATCAATAACAACTTGGTTGGTTTATTAAGTGTTTTAAAATCAACATGTTGTAATTTTATGGTTAAATTATTGCTTTTGCTTTTAAATATTTGTTTTTATTTTATCCTCAACTTGGCATAATAACTGAAATGACGTAAGTCACCTGCCGAATATTACTTGAAAGTTAATTTCATGGAGCCGTTATGCTTAAGAAAGAAATGATTACCAAACTCAATGACCAGCTTAACCTTGAGTTTTACTCTGCTAATTTATATTTACAGATGAGCGCTTGGTGTAGCGAAAAAGGTTTTGAAGGCGCAGCTGCTTTCTTAAGAGAACATTCTCAAGAAGAGATGGGCCACATGCAACGTCTGTTCAAATACCTGAGCGATACCGGAGCGTTGCCTGTTTTGGGCGCTATTGCCGCACCGCCAACTGATTTCGCTTCTCTGGCTGATGTGTTCCAACAGACTTATGAACACGAGCAACTGATCACTGTACGTATCAACGAATTGGTTGATGCGGCGATGACCTCAAAAGATTATTCAACCTTCAACTTCCTGCAATGGTATGTTGCAGAGCAGCATGAAGAAGAGACATTGTTCAAATCTGTGCTGGATAAACTGAGCTTGGTGAGCAACACCGGCAATGGTCTGTTCTTCGTTGATAAAGATTTGAAGGGTATGGTAGGACAGAGTCAACAGTCCTAATGACCTGCCGCATTTGACGTTGTGTCCGTGTAGGCGACGTTTTGCTTCTCGGATACAACACGATTATTGTGGGTATCTGTATTACCGCGTTTGATCTTCAGACGCGGTATTTTTTTAGCTTTTCGTGCCAATTCATCGTATTTCCTCCCCTTAGAAATCTCCGAAAAACAATTTTGACAGACCGCTCTGGCGCTTTGCGTTAAAGTTGCCGGGCCGTTACATTTTTAATTCAAAATTAGGGAGAAATCATGTCGCACAAATCTACTTCTACACTGCGTATTTTGGCTACTGCGGGCGTTGTATTGTTTGGTCTGGCTTCACAACAGGCAATGGCGCATGCACACCTGAAAACTGAAACCCCGGCGGCTAATGCCGTGGTGACCAGCTCTCCAACTGAGCTAACCCTAGGCTTCAGCGAAGGCGTTGAGCCAAGCTTCAGCAAAGTTGAAGTGAACGGCCCAGATAACAAGCCTGTTAAAACCGGTGCTTTCACCCTCGCAGAAAAAGACAACACTCAAGTTCTGATCCCACTGCCGACGCCGCTGACTAGCGGTAAATATCAGGTTTCATGGCACGTTGTTTCCGTTGATGGACACAAAACTCAGGGACAATACATTTTCACTGTCAAATAACTATGAGCCTGGCGACACTGTTTGTTCTTTGCCGGTTTATCCATTTTGCCTCGTTAATGCAGCTATTTGGCTCTTTGGTTTTTATCCGGTTGTTGCCGCCTAAGACTTTCTCCCAACTGCTGGTGGCTAAAAACCAGCGGTTGGTGGCTATATCCGTCTGGGCAATGGCAATCACGGCAATTGCTATGTTAGCGATTCAGGCCGGGATGATGGGGAATGGCTGGCAAGACAGTATCAATCTTAACGTCTGGCTATTGGTACTCACTACCACCTTTGGTGAGGTTTGGCGCTGGCACATGCTGTTAGCAGTATTCACTGTGCTGCTGTTGCTAAATCAATGGTTGCCCGGGCGTGAGATAGGTGTGCTGCTGCTGGTGACTCTGTCATTAATTAGCCAAGCGCTGATCGGGCACGCAGCGATGAACGAAGGCATGTTAGGCTGGGTACAGCGTAGTAATCATGCATTACACTTGCTCAGCGCGAGTTATTGGTTTGGTAGCTTGCTGCCATTGTTGACATGTCTGCTGTACACCAAAAAACCTGCTTTACGGCAGGATGCAATTGCAACACTGCTAAGGTTCTCTACCTACGGGCATTTGGCTGTTGTGGTTGTTATCGTGACGGGTATCGTCAATAGCCTGATTATTTTGCGCAATGTGCCTATTAGCCTGCATGTTGAATACCAATTGCTGTTAGCCTGCAAAATTGTGGTCGTCGCAATCATGGTTGGCGTGGCGATTTTCAACCGCTACAAGCTGGTGCCGATGATGGCTAATAACCGTCAAGTGGCCGAAGGGCGCATGGTCCGTGCTACCTGGCTCATGTTTAGTTTGTCATTGTTGGTATTAGCTCTAATTAGCCTGCTGGCCACGTTGTCCCCGGGGCAATAGGGTCACAAAAGTTGTGGATGCGAACGAATAAGAGCCTATGTCAAACGCTTGCTGGGATAGGCTCTAAGTGAAAAAGTACAAAGAGGAAGAGAACATGAGGAAGTCATTGCTTGGTTGCCTGCTGTTAACGCTGTCAGCCAGCAGTTTTGCTGCACCAGAAATTATCACCGTTAGCCGTCTGGAATACGGCAAAGCGTGGGCATTTAGCCGCGAAGAGGTGATGCTGCAATGCCGTCCGGGTCATGCGCTTTATGCGATTAATGACAGCACACTGGTACAATACCCGCTTAATGATGTTGCTGAAGCTCAAGTGAAATCGGGTAGGGTAACCGCGAAGCCAATAAGCACCATACAATTGGACGACCCACAACACCCAGGCCAGAAAATGAGTCTCGCGCCGTTTATCGAACGTGCCAGCAAGCTCTGCTAAAAAATGATATCAGAGCTGATTGCGGGTTATTGCAATCGGCTCTATATGTGATTCCCTGTCGATACTCTGTTTCATCACATAATAAACCGCATTTTTTGCGAAAGTAGTCACAAAATACGTAATATTCCCCGCAGGTATCCCGATATTCTCAATTTTTGACTGGAAAGTGACCAACTCTGCACTATCCTTTAAGTTGTAAGGTTTAACACCGCCTACAGTAAATGCCAACTTTTAGCGCAAGGCTCTCTCCCAAGAGCCATTTCCCTAGACCGAACACAGGAGTTGTGGTCGGTCTTTTTTTATTTCACGATAACTGATAAGCCTTCGTCAGCCACGAGCTTTATGTCGTATCGATTTAGAGGGAATATCGCTTAATTTTTTGCCAACGCCGGGGCGTGAAATAATATTAGGTGATGCTATTTCGCTAACATTCCCGCCTTACTTCACTTGCGCACTTTTCACCGCGTTGTCGGTTGTCCATACGCGATATTTCACTTCAACATCTTTTGGCGTGTAGATGACGATAGGTAGCTTGCTGTTATAGCGCTCGATAGCGTGATCGTTTAGGTTGGCAGCAATGAATTTTTTGGTTTTTTGATTATCAGGGCAGCCCATCATCGTTGAGGCGACTGGGGAGAGTTTTTCCAGTACTAAATAATTGTATCCCCAGCCTTCAAGTGTCTTGCTGACCAAGGAACCCCCCATCATATGATGATTACAATCTACTTCTAATGTTTTACCGACCAACAGCTCGATTTTGAAATTATCTTCATTTTCAAGCTGGGGCAAATAGATAACCTGGCGAATCATATCTTTATCTGCCTTAGGATAGGGCGCGACTTTTTCCAGCGGCTGTTTGCTCATCTCTGTAGATTCATCCGATGTCGCGGCAAAGCTAGTGGCAGACATCGCCATCATTACGCCAGAGAGTACTAAGGTGATTTTTTTCATGTTTCATCCTTTCAGTGATACATATATTCCAGAATAATAATTTAATTATAACGATATATTTAGCCTGAGTTACTGACTTATTCAATTTTATTAAATTAAAAATCTTGTTTGCTGGTTGAGTATCCGGTTCATCCTCATGATGGTCTTAGCGCATGATTCTGGTTTCTTATCTCCATGAAAAAAAGCAATTTCAGTCAGGATAACGTCCACAGCCGCAGGTAAAGTGGCGGTCTAGAAGAGAGGTGAAATGAGTAATGCTAAATCAATACGTTATGCCCGACGATTTGAACAAGTGTTTGCCTATATAGAGCAGCATTTGGATGCACCTTTGACGGTTGAAGCACTCAGTGATATTGCCAGTTTTTCGCGCTTTCACTTTCATCGCCAGTTCAGTTTGTATTGCGGTGTGAGTGTTAGCCGCTACATCACATTGATGCAGTTAAAAAGAGCGTCTTTTCAACTGATAATGATCCGTTGACCACACCAGGAGAGGATTTCCGTTTCGATATCTGTGGCGAGTTAAGTGCAGAGGCCAACGGCCATGTTCCTGTGAATGTACAAGGTGTGATAACCAAAACTTTACCTGCCGGGCGCTGTGCCGTGGTTCGTCATGTAGGTTCTTATGAAAACATTAGCGATAGTGTTTATTACTTATACAATACATGGTTGCCGCAAAGTGGCGAAGAATTGAGGGAATTTCCAGTTTACTTCCAATATCTGCAACTCAATGAGGAACTGCCAGAACATGCTTTGCAAACGGATATTTTATTACCGCTAAAATAAAGTCTTAAAATATTCCAATTCTGAAATGGATTTTTTATTTTTACTGCAAGCCTGTGTTGCAATCAGTGCGCCTGTGAATAAATAAAAATGCACAAGACGCATTAACGTGATAAATATTTCTGGCAACATATTTATCGGGGGCGATATTGGCTATTTTTCGATAAGAAATAGCGCAGAGTTTTTGCCTGTCAATATAGTTGCCATGATTTATGAATGGAGATGATCAACGGAGATGATGTTGTGTATAAGAAATTATTGATGGGATTATTTACGATAGTTTTAGCAGGATGTGCGGTAAGCATGCCATTCAATAATCGGCTCTCTTTCACTGCTATCAAAGATATGATGACAGTCGATAAAATGAACAAAAAAATAGCCATTCAATGGCAGCCGACGACATTCCCAACCAAAGTTGATATCCAAGGTGCTGATGCCTTTATTGGTTCATTATCACGGACTCGAGTGCCAACTGGGCCAGGGCTGACTTCCAGAGTGGAAGAGGCTATTTCAACGTTTACTACCTTAAGCCCAACGGGGGAGCCGTTAGTTATTAAAATAAATTATGCCAGCTCTGGTTTTGAGTATTCAGCAGGGACAACGAATGTGGTACCAAGCATGGATGTTGGTTCTATGAGGCTTAATGCAACCTTTACTTTTGAAGGAAAAACGTGGAGTAATATTTATATCTCTAAAGTTAAGGATCCAACGATTGGTGGTAGTACAACAACCAGCGTATTGGAAGCGGCTTGGGATAATATCGCCGTGCAGGTTGCCAAAGATGTAGCTACCCATATAAAACCTCAGCAGAGATTTTTGAAAATGCCTTCTAAGGTTGAATAGTGTGCTCAACGAGTCAGCTTTAAGAATATAAACGTTGTTGTCTGAAATTATGGATTAACTATTTATAAATAGTTAATCCATAAAAATTTGTCGCCTTTCATCTCGCTATAAATTATTTGCGCGGATCATATCAATTAACTGTTTCAAACCAGGATGTAATTGGCGACGGCTGGGATAATACATCACGATAGGTTCTCCTCGAACGGCCCAATCAGGCATCACAATTTCAAGCTGGCCGCTGTCGAGGTAAGGCTGGGCGTACAGTTCCAGACAGTATGCTAATCCAAGCCCTTGTAAAGCTGCATCGATAATCGTATCGGTTTCATTAAATGTCAGTGTCCCAGGAGCATCTATTTTACATGCGCAAGGGCCATTGCCTAACTCCCACTTATAAATCGCATCGTCGCCGATACGCATACGGATACAGGCGTGATGCAACAAATCTTCTGGCATTTTAGGTACGCCGTGGCGCTGTAAATACTGTGGGCTGGCAACCACAACCCATCTTATTTTTTTTGTTAGCGGCATGGCGATCATATCGCGTGGCACAGTTTCACCATAGCGAACGCCGGCATCAAACCCACTGCTGACAATGTCAACCAGTCGGTTATCAACAGTAATTTCCAGTTGGATTTTCGGGTAGGCGCTGGTGTATTGCGCCAGTATCGGACTAAAAAGCAAGCGCGATGCATCGCGCGGGATATTAATCCGCAGGCGGCCAATCGGTGTCTCGCGATAAAGCTCTAATCCAGATAATGCGTTACTAATGTACTCAAACCCTTTCTCCAGATGCTCGACTAATGCCGCGCCTGCCTCAGTGGGCACCACTGAACGGCTGGTACGATTGAGTAACTTAACGCCAAGGCGCTCTTCAAGGGCACGGATTGTATGGCTGACTGCAGATGTTGAAACGCCAAGCGCCGCTGCCGCTAATCTGAAGCTTTGCCGCTGACAGACGGCAACAAACACATTTAAATCGGCAAGCTCTCCTCGGGTGAGTAAAGGCATGATGTTCTTTTCCTAAACAGGCGGCATAAGAATATTTTCTGCATGACATCCTTTGCCGGGCTTTTGCCAGAGGTAATGCGGAAGTAATGATTTTCTTCAAGGTATCATTGAATTTTACTCAACAATACATGAGTTATACTCCATTTCCAAATTGCTCGTTATTTCTAAACGGCTCTCTATTTCTAAACTACTGGGGACATAACCTATGAGCATTGAAACCATTAAAATCGAAGGTATTCCTTCCGCTGTATCACGTATTGGTTTAGGTACGTGGGCAATGGGCGGCGCTTTTTGGGGCGGTACAGATGATAGCCAGTCGATTGCTGCATTGCGTCAGGCAATAGAGCAGGGCATTAACCTGATTGATACTGCACCGGTTTATGGCTTTGGCCATTCGGAATCGGTGGTGGGTGATGCACTGGTAGGATTGCGCCAGCAAGCGGTTATTGCGACAAAAGTGGCGTTAGACTGGGATAGTGAAGGCAAGATCGTGCGTAACTCAACGCCGGCACGTATTCGCGCAGAAGTTGAGGATTCATTACGCCGTTTGCGTACTGATTACATCGACTTGTATCAGGTGCATTGGCCAGACTCGTTGGTATCGATTGAAGAAACTGCAGCAGAGCTAGAAAAGCTGCGCCAACAGGGAAAAATCCTGGCAATTGGCGTGAGTAATTTCTCGGTAGAACAAATGGAACAGTTTGCTAGCGTCGCAAAGCTATCGACGTTGCAACCACCGTATAATGTGTTTGAGCGTGGGGCTGAGTATGATTTGTTCCCTTATGCGCAAAAAAATAATTTAGTCGTCTTAGCTTATGGCGCATTGTGCCGTGGCCTGCTATCTGGCCGGATGCAGGGAACGACTACTTTTGCAGAAGATGATTTGCGTAGCTTTGATCCTAAATTCCAGTCTCCGCGCTTTGCACAATACCTTGCGGCTGTCGAAGAACTGACGCAATTAGCTCAGGAGCGCTTTGGCAAAAGTATGTTGGCCCTTGCTGTCCGTTGGGTGTTGGATAATGGGCCGACCATTGCGTTGTGGGGCGCTCGTCGTCCAGAGCAGTTACGTGGCGTGGATGAGGCGTATGGCTGGAAATTATCAGCGGCAGATATTGCTGATATTGATGCCATTCTTGCTAAGCACATACCGCAACCAATTGGTCCAGAATTTATGGCACCGCCGCATCGCCAAGGTTAATTAAAATCGCGTTGCCGTAAGTGATTTAAGGGTTTATAGCCGTCATACTTTAAGTTCCCGGGGGCTGCGGCCCTCGCCCCGTTGGGGCCGCGGCCTGTATCTTGACGTCTTTTGGGGGTGTTATTGATAAACTCCCCGGTTTGACTTTATTCATCGTAATTAAGCCTCATTTCACCTGTAAGTAGAGAAATAACATTGACTAATAATGAAACACTGTCTGCCAGCGACGCGGTAATCGAGCCTGCGGATACAACGCAGCCTGGTTATCGTAAGGCGCTGTTCGCGCTAGGTATGGGTGGTTTTGCCATCGGTACTGGCGAGTTTGTGATAATGGGATTACTCCCTGATGCAGCGAAGGGATTAGGGATCAGCATTCCCAATGCTGGTCATCTAATAAGCGTCTATGCATTAGGGGTGGTCATTGGCGCACCGCTATTGGCGGTATTAGGTGCACGTTTGCCTCGGCGTAATTTTTTAATGTTGCTGATGGCACTCTTTTCGCTAGGCAATTTGGTCAGTAGCTATGCGCCAACGTTTTACACCATGGCGATGGCGCGGTTTATGGCCGGTTTCCCGCACGGCGCATTCTTCGGTGTGGCGGCATTGGTTGCCGCCAGTCTGGTAGAGCGACATCGTCGAACTCAGGCCGTATCGATGGTGCTACTCGGACTGACCATTGCCACCTTGCTTGGTGTACCTATTGTGGCAGGTATTGGGCAGTGGTTCGGTTGGCGTTCTGCTTTCGCTATTGTTGGTGGGTTAGGCGTACTCACCATGTTGCTGGTTTATCTGTGGGTGCCTTATCAGCCTGGTGATAAGTCGGCCAGCCCGCTGCGTGAATTATCGGCGTTCAAACGTAAACAAGTCCTGCTCACACTGGGGATCGGGGCGATTGGCTCGGGCGGTTTATTCTCGGTGTTTAGCTACGTTAAGCCAACGATGTTGGAGTTAGCTCATTTACCTGAAACCATGATCCCCATTGTGCTGGCAATGTTTGGTGTTGGCATGATTACTGGCAACTTGGTTGGTGCGAAACTTGGCGATAAAGCCATGGAACAGACCATTCGCCGTGTGCTTATCTGGGCGGCCATTATTATGGCTCTGTTTGTTGTCACCGCGCACAACCCGTGGTTGGGACCTGTGAATGTGATGCTTGTTGGCACCGTGGTCGCGCTGTCGGCGGTATTACAAACACGTCTGATGGATGTTGCCGGTGATGCACAAACGCTGGCGGCCGCCATGAACCATTCTGCTTTCAATATTGCCAATGCATTGGGAGCCTGGCTGGGTGGGGTGACCATTTCTGCTGGATTAGGCTGGCAGTCTACCGGTTGGGTAGGTGCTTTACTGGCTATTGCTGGTCTGGCTATTCACGCGTGGGCGATGGCGGATATGCGTCATAAATCTCACTAGTTCTCTGCGACAGGTGAGTCGTTTGTGCTCTCCTGTCGTACTTCAATGAAAATAATCAGGGTAGTTAACCATGAAACTGACTTTAGCTGCTGCCGAAGCTGTGATTGCGGCAGCCAAACATTATGTTGCTGAACAGGGATATCCGCCGGTTTGTATTAGCATTCTTGACGAGGCGGCTTACCCGCTGGCTTTTGCACGTATGGATGGCACATTCCTGGCGACTATAGATATCGCTTATCAAAAAGCCAAAACGGCGGCGCTATTTAAAGCCAATAGTGACAAAGTAGGCGCTAATTTCCTACCGGGTGCGCCGGCTTACTCGTTAGAAAACAGTAATGGTGGTTTAGTCGGTATTGGTGGTGGCGTAGCGCTTTATGACGCCGAACACTGTTTTGTTGGTGCAGTAGGGATTTCTGGTGCCACCATTGAGCAAGATTTAGCGATTGCTTTGTTTGCTGCCAACGCACTATCGGCTAATCGTTAAGTTCATCATTGGCACTTTTCTAAAAATAAATCATTGAGCCGTTATAAAGGTTCAACACTTGAAAACACGTTCAATTTTTTAAAATTGAAGATTTGAATATCGAAAATCCCGCGCTTGGCTGAGAAAAGTCATACCAGATAAGCTTTACCTGAATCAATTTTCATTTTTAGGTAAAGCTTTCGTCAATTGAAGGTTTAGTTAAGTAAACCCGCTAGCACCTAGGGCTACTAAAGCCTATGTTACCGCATCTTATGTCCACTCTTTATTGCCTAAGATGATTTAAAATAGTTTAGGTTTTTTCTTAGTAGCAGTATTAGCAAATGATTTCAGATATGGCTTATTGGCCTGTCTATTCATTTGTGTCACTCTTTTTTTACGGTCTTCTTACTTACTTTCATGTATTAGCTGGTTATTTTTTGGAGAGTTTCGTGCGTAAATTAGTTTTGATATGTGCTGCATTGGTTTTAGCCGGTTGTTCTAGCGGTCCCTACGAACCAACGCAGCAGATATTACAAGCCTATACAGTTGATAACCCAGGTTCGACTAAAATCCGTGTTCATCGCCAGCCGCAAATAAAGGGCTCTATTCTGGACGAAAGCTGCCCGTTGATTGTGTATGTCGATCAGAAAGAAGCCGCTGCGTTACAGAAAAATCAATATGCAGATCTCTATGTCTCGCAAGGCAAACATGATTTAAAGGTCAAATTCTCATGTGCCATTACCCCGATGTCAAAATCGCTGACACTGGTCGCTGATGGTAATTATCAGGATTATGAAACTTCGCTCAGTGCGACAGGGCAATATTTGCTGACTCGCACCAAATGATGTTTAACAGGTACGCAGGATGCGTACCTGTCAGACTGCTGACAAAGTCGGTTATTAGGGAAAGTAAGGCGTTGGGGTCGTAGCGAGCTTGCTCGCCGGAGCGCCCCTAGCTTTACTAAGCCCGGCTATCTCGATATCGAAGACAACTTTGCCACCACACTCACAGGTACGCAGCATACGTACCTGTTTTTGTATGAATCGCTGACGTTACTCAGCCAAATAGCGTTCTACCAATCGCGTCCAGTAAGCGACACCAAACGGCAAACTCTGGTCGTTAAAATCATAGGCTGGGTGGTGCAAAGACGCGGTATTGCCGTTCCCCATACGCAGGAAACATCCCGGCTTTTCTTGCAGATAATAGGCAAAATCCTCACTACCAGAAATTGGCGCTAAATCGGTGATGACGTTCTCTTCGCCGATTAATTCTTGTGCCACCTGTATAGCGAAGTCTGTCTCTTCTTTATGATTGACCAACACCGGATAACCACGTTCGTAATCAATCTCGGCTGTTGCGCCATAACCTTGTGCATGGCTGGTGACTAATGAGCAAATACGCTCTTCGAGCAGTTTTCTCACCCCAGCATCAAATGAGCGAATGGTGATCTCCATATAGGCGGTATCAGGGATCACGTTTGAGGCATGTCCTGCGTGTAGCGTACCGACTGTGACCACTGCGGTTTGATTCGGGTCGATATTACGTGAGACAACAGATTGCAGCGCCATCACTAAACTACTGGCGACTAAAATCGGGTCAACGGCGAGCTGTGGACGTGCCGCATGCCCCCCTTTTCCTTGCACCGTAATCTTGGCCGTATCGCAGGCCGCCAAAAATGCGCCGTGGCGGAACATAATTTTACCAACCGGGTAACCGGGATGGTTATGCAACCCATAGATAGCATCGCAAGGGAAACGCTCAAACAAATTATCGGCCAGCATCCGCTGTGCACCGCTATTAAAGCCAATCTCTTCTGCTGGTTGAAAAATCAAATGTACCGTACCGGAAAAATGACGCGTGCGGGACAACTGTTCTGCTGCACCCAATAGCATTGCTGTATGCCCATCATGCCCACAAGCGTGCATGACGCCTTCAGTTTTGCTGGCATAACTCACACCGGATTGCTCAGTAATAGGCAACGCATCCATATCGGCACGAATGCCGATTGTGCGTCCGCCGGTACCTTGCTTGAGTGTCCCGACGACGCCGAAGCCTCCTATACCCGTTGTCACTTCATAACCGAGGCTCAACAACTTGCTGGCAACAAACTTGGCTGTTTCGGCCTCGAGGTTGGAAAGTTCTGGATGTTGGTGCAGATGTTGGCGGATTTCACGCAGCCCCGGTTCCAGATCGGCTACGTCAGCGAGGGTACAATGTTGGCTGTTGTTCATGTCGGGTAATCTACTTTGTTGTTTACGTAAAATGTTTGAGCGTCTAAGTGAACTTAGCTATATAAGTTCGCTGGATGAGTAATGGAAGCTGCAAAACAGAATGCAGCGCATAAAGCACAATGGCAATATCTTGGCCGCTTGGCTGAACAGCTTGGATTATCTTGCTAAATATCGGGCTAAAGTAAGGTGAGAATTTTTTTCAATAGAGAGTTGAGCGCAGTCTGTGGCGTGGCATCTGTCTGAATGGATTAATGGTGGCTAAAAAACACTCAGATGCTAACGTTAAAAGAGGTTCTACTCAGTGGTAATGGAGAAAGGCTGGATATTTGGACAGTGAAGTTGATGAGGATTGGGATATTTTAACGACAATTAAATGTATCTATCTGTTACGGCCTCATAAAGTAGCTGCTTTTTCTTCCACAAGCTGACACCCTATAAGACAATAGTAGTGAATTGAATATACCTTTAACTTTGCTGGTTAGTCGTGTTGATGCTGGCCGTAAGCAGAGAATTTTACCAGATTTGCACACCGCACACTCACATCACCTATCAAAAGGGAATCGGATGATGTTTTCCGACACATTAAAAAATGCAATGAGTTATAGCGCGTTAGCCCTAGCTCTGAGTGCAACCTTTAGTTTATCAGCCCGTGCTGACCAGGCTTGGCAACAAGATTGTGGCAGTGCGAAAACCGCAGCCAATTGCCAGTTGCCTTTCCAGCAGGGGTTGGCTGCCGTGTTACTAGGAAGTACGCACGATGCTAAAGGATTATGGGGCTTTATTGAGCCTAGTGGCAAAATCGCCATCAGCCCAGCATTTTCGCAAGTAAGTAGCTTCGTTAATGGGCTGGCCGCAGCAAAGAAAAATGATCTCTACGGATATATCGACACTCAAGGCAATTGGGCAATTGAACCGCGTTTTAGTCGAGCTACGGATTTCAACGCACAGGGTACCGCACTGGTTGTAACGGACAGCCGCTTAGCGCTGATCGACCGTAAAGGTGCGATTATTAAGACCTTGCCATTTGCTGCTTCGCTCGATAGCGCCGGTTTTGTTAATGGCCAAGCGCTCGCCAGCGTACAGGTTCAAGTTTCACCAGCGTTATGGGATGCAAAAACTGGCCGCTCGCTGGCGCTTCCTGATGACGTGATGAATATCGAACAACCCCAGTCTGGTTTGATCCCAGCACAAAAACGCGACAGTGCCGATAGCGGCTATTGGGGGTATTTGGATGACAATGGCGAATGGGCTATTGACCCTATCAAATTAAAAACTCGTGATTTACCTATTCTAAATGGCGATGTTGTTGCGGTTAAGAACAAGAATGATTGGGCCTTTTTCGACAAGCTTGGTGTGAGCTTGAATAAAGAACAATACAAGTCAGTACGCCCATTGCGCTCCGGCAGTTGGATAGTCACAGATAGCAACAATAATCAGCAACTACTAGACAGTAAGTTATCGAAAATTCAGGATATTCCTGCTGAACTGACGGAGAGTTGGCAAGAGTGGGGCGACTGGCTGATTGGGCACAGCGCCAAAGGTGTTGTTTTGGTTGGTGCGGACAATCAAATAATTACCCTCAAAGTCAACAAGCCGACCTTACTACAGCAAAATGGCCACCTGTGGGTGCTGCAAGGCGCTAACGATAAATCCCCTGAGCTAGTACAAATCTATGATAACCATGGCGTTGGTTTGCTGACCGATACCACGTTAAAGGCGCTGCATGAATATAATATTCAGCCGCTAGCTAATGCGTTATCTGCAACAGACAATAACCAGCCTGCATTCAATCAAGCATCACCGGAAACGGCGGTGCAATTACCTTGGGCAATATTAACGCCGACTGATACTAAAAAAACACCGGCAATACTCAACGCTCAAGGGGCGATATTCTCTGATCCGCAATGGTCGGCGATTGATGCACAAGTGCATCAGGCTCCGTTACTTGTCCAGACTGAAAATGGCATGACGGGGGCAGTCGATGCCAATGGACAGTGGATTATTCAGCCCCAATTCAAAACGATCGCGCCATTTGATGGCAATTACACTTGGGCGACACAAGTTGAAAATAATATACCTATTCGCCGCCTGATTGACCGTAGTGGCAATGTCGTTGATGTACCGACCCGCGTTCTACAAACAAGCCAGGCGATATCCGGTGATATTCTGCTGACCGCCGAAGGTGAAAATAATGCGCGTCGCTGGGGGCTGTGGGACATTAACAGCAAGCGCGCTAAACCCGTGCCAGTGTTGACGGAAATAGAGCCTTTCCAGCAAGGCTATGCGCTAGCGAAAAGCCCTGCCGGTTGGGGCGTGCTGCAACAGGATGGTAATTGGGCTATTGCCCCAGACACCGCGCGGACAGGAAAGCCTGAACCCGTCGGTGCCGGTATATTTGTGATTGCCGATAACGAGCCACAAAATGTTAGTGACAGGGCCAGTGCCCGCTATCACTTATTTGATGCGGCAAGCGGCCAAATAATTTCTCCAGATTTATTAGATAAGCCACAAAATGTCGGTCAAGACCACTGGTTAGTTAGTCTGACGGCGGGCGGCACCGCATTGTTGGATAGCGATGGGCGTGCAGTGCTGAGCAAACAAATTGTTCCCGCAACGACGCAGATTAAAGGCAATCGTGTATTGCTCAAATTTGGTGCGCAATATGGTGCCATCGATAGTCAAGGCCAATGGCAAATTCACCCTCTTTACTCCAGTGAACTCGATTTTGTTGCTCCACTCAACTGGGCAAGTGTTGTGAGCGATAAACGTATTGCACTGATTGACGATCGCGGCGCACAGCCATTGCCAGATATGGACGATGCACAGCCTTTAGCCTCAATGCCGCTAATCACGATGAATGATGACACTACCGGTGAAACGGTGCTTTATGATTCCGATGCCCAGGAAATTCAACGCTACCCAGGGTTGAGCAGCATTATTGCCAGCCGGGCCAGCGAAGATCGCGTGCCGCTGCGTGGTGATAATGGCTTATACGGTTTTATTGATGCCAAAGGGAAAAAAGTCATTGGGCCTTATTTCAATTATGTTAGCGCGATGAAAGAAGGGCGCGCTCAGGCAGTGAAACAAGATAATTACGGCAGCCTGGTCGGGTATATCGACGCGACTGGCCGTTATGCGATTGCTCCTGGCTATGACTGGGGAAGTGATTTTAGCGAAAAACGCGCTTGGGTCAGCGCTAAAGGTCAGGTGCAGTTGATCAATCAAGAGGGTACGATACAAGCTAAAGTGGTCGTGCGTTGCAATCAACGCATTGTGATCGGGGCGGATAATCATCCCCTTTGGCCAGCGAAAGTACCTACTTGTGCAGCAACTCCGGCTGGAGGGAACCAATGAGTCGAGTTACACGCCCATTAAATTTAGCGATTCGCTTTGCTCTGCAGGCTGGCGGCATTTTTAGTGCTTTAGCATTGAGTCATTCTGCTTGGGCGGAAACGGCTCCGTGCTTTATCAAACAACCTAATGACGTGGCTGAGCAGCAAATACGGATGGCGCTGCCGATGACGCAGAGTCTTTGCATTCGTGATGTGCATGAAGGCCGTGCTGCTGTGTTATTACCGGACGCTAATCTTGCGATTGATGATGTAGCCTTGACAAAGGGGTTAAGCGCCCATCGCTGGGGCTTTTTAGACAATCGTGGTCAGTTAGTGATTAAACCAACGTTTGAGCAAGTGGGTGATTTCCATTATGCGCTGGCCGCGGCGATGCAAAATGGCAAATGGGGATTCATTGATACCACCGGAAATTGGGTTATTCAGCCCGTTTTTGATGAGGTTCAACCTTTTACCCAAGCCGAGCTGACGGTAGCCACTCGCGATAATAAAATCGAGGTGATTAACCGCAAAGGCGAGGCCATCGGCCAGCCGCTAGACGAACTGGTTGATGATGCACAGGTTAGTGATGGCAATCCGGTGCGTTTGCGCTTGAGCTATAAAACGGTGCTGCTTTCACCTGATGGCCGCCGCCATGTGGCGAGCGATAAAATGGAAATCATCCAGCCCTTTACTAACCAAGGTTTATTTATCGCCCGCGATGCCGATAAAGGTTATGGCATTGCTGATGATGAGCTCGCTTGGCATGTTCAGCCACAATTTAGCGCGATGACATTGAGCAATGTAAACCCAAGTCTGGTGCTCGCCAAAAGCAGCGACGGTATGACATTAATCAGAGCCGACGGCTCGGTTGTTGATCAAAAATATCAATCGGTTACGCCATTAAACGGCCAGTTCTGGCTAGCAAAAACGGCAGATAAAACCATGTTGCTCGACAATAATGCTGCGCCGATTAGCTCACTCAACGAAAGCCAGGCTGCAGGGCTAAGCGCACAGGGCGATTTTCTGTTGGACTCGAGTGGCAAAGAGACGCTTAGCATCTATGTCGCAGGGCGAAAACAACCGCTAACGCTGCCAGCAGGTAGCAAACTCTATCAAGTGATTGATGGTTATTTACTTACTCAGCACGACGACGAGAATAAAGTGAATGCCATTATTACTCAGTCTGCAGCGATGATTGGCGGCGCGCAGGCCGTAGGTTGGTTGGCGCAAATTAGTCAGGCAGAAACGATTGATGGGCGTTTGTGGCTGCGTGATAAAGAGGGCAAGCTACTCAATATTGTTGATGCGAAAGGTAAAGCATTATTGAGTCAGAAAACCCTGAATACCTTGGTCGGATATCATATCCAGCCGTTAATTTCCGTTCACGATAATAGCGCTAGTGCTCCATTAGCATTGATTCGCCCGAGTGAAGGAAGCGAGAAAACCGGAGCCGGTTTTGTACGAGCCGACGGCAGTGTGCAACTGGAAGACAAATGGCAAGATATCCAACCGGCGGATAACAGTGAAAATGTTGCCGGCGGGTTAGCGCAACACTTTATCGTAAAAAGCGTACAAGGCACCGGTATCGTTGATGCCCAAGGCAAAACGCTAATGCCTCTGACGCAAGATAATATCGCGCCTTTCGTACATGGCTATGCTTTTGATTACCTTGATGGCAAGTTGAGTGTCATTGATGTCAGTGGTAAGCATTTTGCTCTGCCAGATTTCTTCGAGCTGGAATCTATTGGTGACGGTTGGTTCCGCTATCGTGAAACGGCAGCTGATGGGGCGTTGTGGGGGATTTATGATGTCCTGACACAAAAAACCATCGTTGCGCCAACTTATCAATCGGTCGGGAGTTATGCCAACGGATTAGCGGATGTTCAATTGCCTGATGGGCTATGGGGCATGCTCGATCAGCAGGGGAAGCTGCTCACTGATGCAAAATATGCGGGTATCAGACGTATTAATTCAACACTGTGGAAAGGTACCTTACCGGTCGCCTCGTCCGAAAATCAATCTACGGTTCCCGCTTCGCAGCTGCAATCTGAGCTTCTTGGCAACGATGGTAAGGTCCGTATTGGCTTAACTAACGGGCTGATGGTTACGCAGTTTAATGATGGCCGTCTACTGGCTACGTTAGGAGAAGGCCAATCCTGGTTGCTCAATTCACAGGGCAATGTCGAATTGCACGAGCAGCAGACCAAGATCACTGCCGTCGGCAATTGGGTGAAGTTGTCTCGCCAGCCGCAGGAAGGCTACCTTAATGCGCAGGGTAACTGGCAAATTCCATTAACGAGTAGTCAAGGTTCCGCCTTTGTTAATGGACGCGCGTTGCGTACAACGAGTACAGGTACCGAGCTGATTGATGACAAAGGTACACAGCTGGCGACATTACCTGCGGGTCAATGGTATTGGCCGTTAGCTAGCGATATGGCTATTGCTTACGATAATCAGCCGAGTGGCATGACGACTCGTTATGTTGATAGCAGCGGTAAGCCGACCTTGACTGTACAAGGTGAGGGCAGCCGTATGCTGGCAGGAAAAGCGGTGCTTACTCGTGCAGATGGCAGCAAAACCTGGATTGACACGCAGGGCCACCCTATGACTAACGTCAATTATGCTGATTTGGGGGTAGCTTCTGAAGGTTTAGCTTTTGCCGAAGTGGGTAATCATTACGGCTATCTCGATGCTAATGGTAACTTTGTTATTCCACCGGTATTTAGGGCTGTTTCTGCCTTTGATCACGGTATGGCGACGGTATCTACCAGTAATACATCAATGCTTATTGATAGTAGCGGTAAACTGCTGGCTCGCGTGGATAACGAGTGTGGCGTTAGAGTATTATATAACGCAGGAAGCCAGCGTTTGTGGCCGGAGAAAATGCCGGTGCAATGCCATGAGTAATTAGTCTTATTGGTTCAAGATAGAAAAGCCGCTCAGTTCATCATGAGCGGCTTTTTTAATGGCAAGCGATTGATACTCACGTAAAGTCACGGATAAATTTAGGCTGGTATCCTGTCCAAAGCGGGGCGTTAGTATCTCGTTGTTGCCCATTTCTCATCACAGTCTTGGCCTGTGGTGACAACAAAATTTGCTGCTTTATTCATCCCTCCTTAATAAATTCTATATTTTCATTAAGTTATAGTTTTGCTCATCACTTCTCTTCTGAAACTACCCGCTGGTGGCTATCTGGCATTGTTATTGCTTGATAATCGCTATCATGATGTTCAGGAGATTCGTTTATGCACACTTCACTTCCCGATAGCCGCTATCGTTACCGCATTTTTGCCATGATGTTTTTCATTGCGCTGATTAACTATATCGATCGTGGTGCGTTGTCATTTGCTGCGAATGATATTTCCCGAGAATTCAGTTTTAACAAAGCACAGCTAGGCCAGGTTCTGGGCTATTTTGGTTTCGGCTATCTGTTTGGATCGCTATGCGGTGGCTTTCTTTCTGATCGTATCGGTAGCAAAAAAGTATGGTTGATGGCGGGGATCCTTTGGTCACTGCTGGAGATGGCAACGGCTTGGGCCGGGCAAGTGGGAATGGCGCTATTTGGCGGTTCGGCAATTTTAGGATTCGCAGCGCTACGTATCTTGTTTGGTTTTGTTGAAGGGCCAACTTATGCGCTAATGAATAAGACCAATTCCGTTTGGGCACCGCGCAAAGAGCGTGGGTTCTCTCTGGGAATTGGATTGCTGAGTACTCAAGTCGGGGCAATGTTAACTGCACCTATCGCTGTAGGTTTGCTGCTGCTGACCCACGATTGGCGCAGTATGTTTATCGTGCTGGGTTTGTGTTCATTGATTGCCATCGTAGCGTTCGGCTGTTTCTTTACCGATACGCCGGAACAGCATCCGCGGGTCAATGCGAGCGAGTTGGCGATTATACGTGCAGATCAGCAGCCAGAAATGCCACAGAAGCCGCTGTCGTGGCGCGTGTTTTTCACGAACCGAACTTTGGTGCTTAATGCGCTGGGTTATTTCTCGTTTCTGTACGTGACTTTTGTGTTGGTGAGCTGGGGACCAAAATATTTACAGGATACTTTTAACTATAATCTGCAATCGCTGTGGTATATCGCCATGATCCCGTGGAGCGGTGCTTGTTTCACTGTGTTGCTTGGCGGACGCATTACCGATGCTCTGCTTAAACGTTTTAATAATCTGCGGCTGGCTCGCAACTTGTTTGCTGCGGTGACGCTACTGCTCACCGCGACCTGTTTTATGCTGATCCCTTATATGCGGTCACCCACTGAAATCATTCTGTTGATGACGCTGGGCAATGCGCTAAATGCCTTGGTCAATAATATCTATTGGTCAGTAGTTATTGATGTGACGCCGAAATCCTCAGTGGGGACATTCAGCGGTATGACGCTGGCGATTGCGAATGTCGCTTCGATCAGTGCGCCAATACTTAGCGGTTGGTTAGCACAATATCATGGTTACGGCGCCATGTTCTCTGCGACGGCGTTAGTGTCGTTTTGCAGCATGTTATGTATGGCATTTTTGCAGCCAGAGAAAAAAATTATACAAAATGATTCGCCGGTTGAGTCATCTTATGTTGTGCCTAACGGCGTGAAAGTATAATCATGGAATGTTGATATTCAGACTTGCTTAATCTCGCACACAAAACTTGTTTATCCGTGTTAATGTTTATTGATAACCACCTGTGAGTACTATCAATTAAAAGGATAAATTATGATCCCTCAGATCCCACAAAAGTATAAGGCCGCGGAGCGTTGGTCTTTTGGTGACAACGAGGCGCAGGCCGATGAATTGGCTCAACGAGTGATTGCGGGGGTTAAAACCGCAACCTGTGCCAATCTTGATGATGAAGGTGAACCAGAGCCTGGAGAGATTTTTGTGGTCGTGGATGGGCGTAACAACCCCGTTTGCGCTGTACAGTTGACCGAGGTGAAGCAAGTCGCTTTTGACTTGGTTTCTGAACAGCATGCCTGGGAAGAAGGGGAAGGTGACCGCACATTGGCGTCATGGCGTCGTGAGCATCAACGCTTTTTTGAAGCCTACGACATGTTTGCCCCTGATATGCCGCTATTGTTGATGAAATTTAAATTGGTTGAAACCTTCTAATACCTTATAGGCCGCTGGAGATGATATCTCGGCGGCCTAACAGTTTTGTCGATCATGCCGAGTCATCAAGAGAATTCCATGTCTTCTTTATCCCCTTCGCTTAACGTGCCTTACTTTAATCAATGGGAAGCGCCGGAGCTGGCCGCTGAGATTGTTGCAAAACGACTGTCGCTAAAAGATGTGGCACAGTGGCGCGCATCTGGCGCTAAATCTCAACATGAATTTATAGAGTGGGCCAGCCATGTATGCGGTATGTGCTGTCTAAAAATGGCCTTAGCAGCAACCCGTGATGAAATTATCCCTACTCTGGAATTAACTCGCCGCAGTCTGCCTTATGGTACCTATGTGCGCGAAGGGGATAACATTCGCGGTTTGATTTATTCCCCTTTTGTTGATTTTGTACGAGAGGAGTGGGATATCGAGGCTCAGGTTTGTGTTGATATCGATGTGCGGGATATTGCCCGTGAGTTAGAGAATAAACACTTTTTTATCGCCTCAGTTCACCCATCGATTCGCCAACCAGCATCGTCCCCACCAAAGCGTGGCGGCCATTTAGTGTTAGTCAGCCAAGTGGAGCAGGGAGTCATTACATTCCATAATCCTTCGGGGGATGTGCCTGCTTCACAATCTAATGTGAGGCTACCGTTAGATACTTTTAGCCGTTTCTTCGCAGGAAGAGGCATTGCTTTAATAAAAAACACAGGCCGTTAGTTTCCCTGTCACCTTGGCAAAATTACATAAAAAAACCTGCGTTTTATAAATAAAACTAACGCAGGTTTTTCAGATTAGCCTAAACATCACAGACCTTAATGAGATTACTCGAACCGTAAAATCCACTCATCTTTGTGTTTGTCGTATTTGTCTTTGTAAAGTATCGAATGTTGACCATTTAGTACCGCAGGGACACTGGTGTGATCATCCCATGCATCTAATTGCATACATAAATCTGGATCTGATTGGCAGGGAATGTGCACGGTATCACCGCTTTTAGCTTCATCAGAAGACAGATGAGCGTCATCTATTTCATAACTGCCGATCTTTATGCTCGATTTTCCCATTGATGACTCCCTTTATATGCTCAGCATCATAAACTACTCATGTAGAGGTATGACCAGTAAGGGTCACTTATTGAGAATAATAGATAGGTTGAAAAAACACCACCCCAAATTTTTCGAGTGGTGTCGATCATCGCATCAGCAAATCGCCGAAGTGTGAGGAGCAGGAGTATTTAAAACGCTAAGAGGTCACGGGCAGGGTATTAATTTGGTTACGGCCATTTTTCTTGGATAAATACAGCGCCTTATCGGCAGCACTGACGATATCAGATTGATCATGAATCTTATTATCAACTTCTGGATAAAATGTTGCGATACCGACGCTTAATGTCACGCGATTGAACTCGCTAAAACTATGTTTGATACCGAGAGTTTTAATCGCGTCCATAATTTGTGTCGTAACGACCAAAGCACCTGATTGATCGGTATCCGGCAGGATAGCAGCGAATTCTTCACCACCAAAACGTGTGACAATATCGGTATTACGTTTAAGTGATTTACGCAGTGTCCTGGCGACCAAACGCAAACAGGCATCCCCGGAAAGATGTCCGTACAAATCGTTAAAGTTTTTGAAATAATCGATGTCCATCATGACCACCGTCAACGGGGTGCCGCTGCGTCTGGCTCGCATATATTCGTGGCTTAGTACTTTTTTGAATTCACGGCGATTGGGTAATTTTGTCAGTGCGTCGGTTCTCGCCTGAATCTCTAAACGACGATTGGCTTTTAGCAGTTTTAATTCCAGTAATTTGCGCTCATGGACATCTTCTGCTGTGCCGTACCAACGCTGGATGCTGCCGTCTGAATCGTAACTTGCCGCCGCACGAATACGCATCCAATTCCACCCGCGATCGACATGGCAAAACCGAATTTCAATATCCAGAGGCCCGCCGGTTTTAAGACAGTGTTCCCAAGCTTCAATTGCTCTGCGCCGATCTTCAATGTGGATGCTTTGAATCCATTTATCATCCAGAATATCTTGTCGGGTAATCCCCGTGATGCGCTGGAAGCGCGAACTTACGTCGCTCAATAACCCTTTAGGATTGGCTGTCCACGAAATTTGCGGGCTAAGCTCCACCATGTTGCGGTAGTGCTCTTGGCTATCGCGCAATGCTTGTTCCATTTGCTTCATGCTGGTGATATCAATCATCGCTACTGATATCCCACTGAGTTTGCTGTACTTATCGTAGGCTGGCTTGATGCGAACAAAGAAAATCCGCTCACTATTCTCAATCTTAAATTCTTTATCGGGGGCGACGTTATGTTGTCCTGCGAGTACCAGCTCATCTGCCAACTGCCTGGCTAGCTCAGGAATAAAAGTTCCCACTAGGCTGCCAATCACTTGGTAGTGTGGCAGGCCAATGATTGTAGCCATGGCATCATTTACCGTGACAAAGCGCATTTCCAAATCGATAAAACACAAGCCAACTGGCGCGTTGGAATAAATGCTTTCTAGCTGAAAAAGGCGCTGCCCAGGTGCAGAATTTAGAGCGGTTAGATTGCGATCAATGCCACGATAGCCACGGAAAACGCCGCGATCGTCAAAGAGTGGGACGCCGCTGCTTTCGAGCATAATCTCACTGCCATCAGCACGAACATTACGGTTCAGCAGGCCGCTAAAAGGAATTCTGCGCTCAGCGATAGCGGCAAATTGTGCGCTGACATATTTAGCCTCTTCGGCGGGCATAAAATCGGAAGGTTTTTTACCCAAAATTTGTTCAGGCGAGATACCGAGAAACTCTATGCTTTTATTGGATGAAAAAACGTAGCGTCCCTGGGTGTCAACTTCCCAGATCCAATCGGAATTGTTGTCGATAATATCGCGCAGACTTGCCATTTCACGCAGGAGATTGCGCTCGACTGATTGGGTTTTTATTTCATCCGACATTAGTGCTTCTCCTACTGGCAAGGTTTTATTTGCGTCTGTCAGACTGCAAATTGCAGAGCCTGCGCATTAAACCTATTGGGTATGTTATGCCTTATTTCGGAGAAGACTCTCGCTAACTGGGCATTTCTAAGACAATAATAACTTGTTGGATAAGATTATTCCTATCTAAAATTGCAATGTGGTGGGATAAGTCGCGAGAATAATTAACTTTTAATAAAACAAAGTGATGATTACGGAAGGAAGCTTTCAGACGATATAAATTTCCTAAAACCGCCCGGGGGCGGTTTTAGGAAGTAGAGATCAGTTTTTAGGGATAGCGGTGCCCCAGCCTTGCCAGTTTTTAGGCTCTTCAGGGTTGAGCAGGAAGTGATGGCCGCTCGCGGCTTTAGGTGCCACAGGTGTTGATGGCGGGGTAGCGAAGGCTATACCGCCGCGGATGAACTGCTGGAAGGTGCCGCTTTTAAATGAGCCACCAGTGAGTCCAAACTGCAAGTTGTAACCAGAAGCCTGCCAGAACACTGAATTATCACGCACCAGATAAGCGTATTTTTTACTCACGCGTAAGGTCACATTAACTCTGTCTGCCATATCACCTAAATAGAAACCGGTGACTGTACCTACTTCAATACCGCGGAATAACACGGGAGTACCAATTTGTAGTGATCCCACTTCAGCAGCATCGACAACAATCGCTAATCCATCGGTATAACGTGAGTCAGTGATACTGGCTGTTTGCAAATCAAACCGGCGTGTTGCCGAGCCATGTCCTGCTTCCACATTGATGTAAGGCTGTAGCAGGGTATCGAGATTATTCACACCAGCCGCAGAGATTTGTGGCGAAACAATCGAGAACCGGCTGCCAACTCGTGCAAAAGTGTCAACATACTCAGGATAGAGAACGGCTTTCGCTTCAACCTGATGTAATTGTGCATCGAGTTGCAGAGATTCAACCTGGCCAACGGTAATGCCTAAGTAGCGAATTGGCATGCCCGCTGAGAGTTTGCTGGCGTCAAAGGTTTGCAGCGTAATCTGGCTACCGACGGCTCGTGCTGAGGTTTCAGAGTCGTACAGCACGCGTTTAGCGCCTTTGGCAACTTGAACGCCATCAAAGTTATCGAAGCTAATGGCTCCTTTCAATGTTCTATCCAGCGGGGCAACTTGCACCGTTAGTCCATTGCCATTGAGCTGTACTTTAGCGCCACCTTCAGCCCAAAAAATACTTTTTGCTGTGAGTAAGTTGCGATATTCGGGGCGTATATAGACATCGACTTCAAACTCATTGGCTTTAGGTTGGACGTCAATTATCTGGCCTACCTGAAACTTACGATACAGCACTACGGAACCGGCCTGGACATTCGGCAAGCTTTTTGCTGTCAGCACCACCGTTGTTGCAGGGTGCTCGCCAATCATTCCTTCGGCGGCTTTTTCAGCATTGCTATAAAGTGGGTATTCTCGCGTTGGATCGCCCTTGCTGCCTGGAATGATCCTGACGCCGCCATCAATCCACTCTTGGGCGCTGGCGCCAAGCACTTCCATGCCATCAATACCCAACTTGACATCGACTCGGCTGTTAACCACAAATTTACTGTCTTTATGCAACAATTGTTTAAATTGTGATTTTATCGCGAGGTTAAAAACAATGCCGCGGTCGGTCAATTTTCTATCTAGTATCTGACCAATAACAATGCCGTGTAATAACACCGGCTGACCAGCATCAATGCCATAGCTTTGCGGGGCAACGAGCGTCAATGTCAGTACTCCGGGGTCTTGCAGCATCTTTTGGCTGCTATCGAGCACGACAAAATGTTTTTGAGGTTGGCCATCCCCCGGCAATAGCTCGAATGTATTACCGGTTAACAGTTGGCTGAGCTTGGCATCATTAAGACTGATTTTTGGACTGTTCATCTCAATGCGTGTACCGCTGCGCATCAAGTCTAAAACGGAAGGATCGACGGTAAGTTTACCGGTTACTTTATTGCCGTCTTGTAGGGAGATTTTAGTTAATGTACCGACCTGTAAACCTTGGTATAGCAGCGGAGTTCGGCCTTCGTTTAAACCATCAGCATTAGGTAAATCAAGGCTGATTTCGACACCGCGCTGACTTTGCGCCAAGTCTGGATAAAGCTCGTACGATTGGTCGTTTTTGGCCGGTTGCCCATCATCAGGGGAATCTAATGAAATCGCGCCGTTGACCAAGGCGGCCAAGCTTTCCATTTTTACGCTGGCACCGCTGAGGCTGAAATCCCCTTTAAACCCGGAAACATTCCAAAAACGGCTGTTATTTTTAACTAAATGCGAAAAACGGCGTTCGATCAGAACATCGATAGTGACGCCATTGTTGCTGCTATCAATATCGTAGTCATAGACTTTGCCGATTGGGATTTTACGATAATAAACTAGTGAGCCGGTGTTCAATGAGCCTAAGTCACGGGCATGCAAATGCACCATCAACTCGCCGGTATTCAAACGATATTTGGGCTGAGTATCTAATGCGGTGAAATGATCCTTTTCATTACCAGTGCCTGGCATCATACCGATATAGTTACCACCGACGAGCGCATCAAGTCCTGATACGCCTGCCAGAGAGGCTTTGGGCGTGACCAGCCAAAATTGTGTTCCTTCGCGCAGAGAATCGGCGAGGTCGCTTTTAATACTGACCTTGACCGAAATCGTGCGCAGATCTTTACTCAGACTAATTGATTCCACGGTACCGACGTCAACGCCTTGGTAACGGATAGGCGTTCGACCAGCGACAATGCCTGCTGCGGATTGGAAATCGATAGTCACGGTGGTGCCGCGATCCTGATAATTGCCATACAACAACCAACCGGCTATCAGTAGTGCAATAAAAGGCAACAACCAGAAAGGGGAGATCCGGCGTCTATTGGTAACCCGAGCTTCAATCGGTGTATTCGGCTTCTCTTGTGGCATGTGCATCCCAAATCAAACGACTGTCCAGCCATTCTACGGCAAGAATAGTAAGTATAACCGCCGCGCCAAAGTAGAACCCGGCCGGACCCATGGTGAAAGAAAGTAGTTGGTCGCGATTAACCAGCGACATCATCAACGAGATGACAAATAAATCGAGCATTGACCAACGCCCAATCCAGTGCACCAGTCTGAGCAACCTGATACGAGTTTTCAGTCCTTGATGCGCTTTAAAATGAATGCTCAACAGTAGCGTCAACATTACGATAACTTTGGTAAAAGGTACCAGTACGCTGGCAATAAACACAATGGCTGCAATGGGGACATTACCTGAAGTTGCGAGCGACACCACGCCAGAAAAAATCGTGTCGTCAAGCCGCTGACCATTGGCATAAATAATTGAAATAGGCAGCAGATTTGCTGGGATCAGTAGCACAATGGCGGAAATAAGTGCTGCCCAGGTTTTCTGCAAGCTATGTTTGTAACGTTCACGCATAGGCACGTGGCAGCGAGGGCAGCGTCCACGACTATCTGGATGACCGGTAAACTTACAGGCCAGGCACAGGCGTAATGACGATGGCACGCCTTTGGGGCGAGGTTGCGGGTAAAACTCATCCCACAGTTGCTCAATATTTAGATTAATTAGCGTTAATGTGACCAGTACAGTCAGCAACAGGTAGGCGACTAACGCCGGGCCGGTGTTGATATCGGCATATTCCTGAATTTTAATGCAGGCTACACCCATACCTACCAGGTAAATATCCAGCATCACCCAATCTTTCAAGCGATCGAGCATCAGCAGCACCGGTTTCAGATTCATCCCTAAGCGATGACCAAAATAGAGATATAAAATAGAGCAGGCTAATGTGAGTGGGGCGCCGATAGTACAAAAGGCCACCATGCTGGCGGTTAGGGGATCTCCCTGACTTGACATCTGCCAGATGCCCTCTAGCAGACTTGCGTTAATCGAACTTCCTAGTAAGCGAATACGAATTAATGGCTCGCTATAGGCAAAAGGCATCAGTAATAAAATACTGAGGGCGATAATGATTAAACGCGGAAGAGAACATACTTTGCCTTTTTCGACTTTTGCGTTACAACGTGGGCAGTGTGCCGTTTGGGTTCGATGCAGGGCTGGCATAGCGAACAAATAGTCACACTCACTACAACGTTGGTAGCGAGTTTGTGGTAAAGGACTTGATATTGCTCGTATTTTCATATGGCGTGAATCAAAATGGAGCCTGTTATTTTATCGAAGGCCACGCCTGAACAACAGGCAATCAGCAGAAATCAGGTTTTTTTGGCAAAATAACGTATCATGCTCAGCGCAGAACATACATTGTAAGATAGTCTTTTAGAATAGACATCGGATTAACCTTGTTCATATACGCATTTAATGCTTATTTTATAGGCTCTAAGCCCGCATAGATGGCTATTTACCCTTAGCTTTTTAATGGTTATTACATGAATAAAGACGAGTTCTACACGGAATTAAAACGTGACCTTAATGCGTTGATCGCTGGTGAAAATAATTTCATTGCGACATTATCAAACACTAGCGCTTTACTGTATGAGCGTCTTGAGGGCGTAAACTGGGCTGGCTTTTATCTGATGGATGGCCAAGAGCTGGTTCTGGGGCCGTTTCAGGGGAAAATTGCCTGCGTGCGTATTCCGGTAGGTAAAGGTGTGTGCGGTACAGCTGTTGCTGAAAACGCCGTACAGCGTGTCGATGATGTTCACGCTTTCCCTGGTCATATTGCCTGTGATGCCGCAAGTAACGCAGAAATCGTGCTGCCAATTACCATTGGTGGACAAATTATTGGCGTTTTAGATATTGATAGCACCCTTTATCAACGCTTTGATGAAGAAGACGAAAAAGGGTTAACTGCACTGGTAGCAGGGCTTTGTCAGCACCTGGAACACAGTGATGCAGCAAAATATGTCAATTTGATCGCAAGTTGATCGTCGGATCACGTAGCATTTACTGATGGTGTCATTATAATGTCGCCTGTTCATGCCTGCGCCGGTTGGCAAACCCGTTGTAATCAGGAAATTTCATGGAAAATCAACCTAAGTTGAACAGTAGCAAAGAAGTTATCGCCTTTTTAGCAGAGCGTTTTCCGCTGTGCTTTAGTGCTGAGGGTGAAGCACGCCCATTAAAGATCGGTATTTTTCAGGATCTGGTAGAGCGCGTGCAAAGTGAAGAAAATTTAAGCAAAACACAATTGCGTTCTGCTTTGCGCCTCTATACCTCAAGTTGGCGTTATTTGTACGGCGTCAAAGTTGGCGCTCAGCGCGTTGATTTAGACGGTAATGCGTGTGGCGAGCTGGAAGAACAGCATGTCGAACATGCTCGCAAACAATTGGAAGAAGCAAAAGCCCGCGTTCAAGCACAACGTGCTGAACAACAGGCAAAACGTCGCGAAGCTAACGGTGAAAATGCCGAGCCGCGCCGTCCACGCCCGGCAGCAAGAAAACCTGCTCCGCGACGTGAAAATGCCCCTGCCGCCGTTGCTGGTCAAGAAAATCGTAAACCGCGGCCACCTCGTCCGCCACGTGAGGCTCGCCAACCGCGTCAGGTGCCAGTTACAGATATTTCAGCACTGCAGATTGGCCAGGAAATAAAAGTCCGTGCTGGGCAGAGTGCGATGGATGCCACCGTTTTGGAAATTGCAAAAGACGGCGTTCGCGTACAACTTTCTTCGGGTCTCGCGATGATCGTACGCGCAGAACACTTGCAGTTCTGATACGGAGGCCAACTCAGGCATGAACAAATTCGTTAAATTAAGCATGATCGCGGGCCTGTTTTTATCGGGAGCGCTGTTGGTTAATACCAGCTTTGCGAATGATAATGCCCCCGTTACACTCAGTCAGCTTCCTCAATTGACTCAAGATCCGCAAGATGCAACGGTTAGTGAGCGTGTTACCGCACGCTTTACCCGTTCGCACTACCGTCAATTTGACCTTAATGCCGATTTTGCGGGCAAGATTTTCGACCGTTATTTAAATATGCTCGACTACAGCCATAATGTATTCATGGCTTCTGATATTGCTCAATTTGCCAGCAAACGTGGCGAGTTGGGAGAAGAATTAAAGTCGGGTAAATTAGTGACGCCTTATGCGCTGTTTAATCTTGCGCAGAAACGTCGTTTTGAGCGTTATCAATATGCGTTAAGCGTACTTGAACGCCCGATGAATTTTACCGGCAATGACACTATTGATCTGGACCGCAGCAAAGCGCCTTGGCCGAAAGATCAGAGTGAATTGGATAATCTGTGGGATGCTAAAGTCAAATATGATGAGCTGAACCTCAAATTAACCGGCAAAAACGATCAAGAAATTCGTGAAGTGCTGACCAAACGCTATCGTTTTGCGATGAAGCGATTGACTCAGAGCAACAGCGAAGATGTTTTCCAGTTGATCATGAATGCGTTTGCGCATGAAATTGACCCGCATACTAATTACCTGTCGCCACGTAGTACTGAGCAATTTAATACTGAAATGAGCCTGTCTCTGGAAGGTATTGGCGCCGTGCTGCAAATGGATGACGATTACACTGTTATCAACTCTGTCGTCGCCGGTGGCCCTGCTGCGAAGAGTAAAGCTATTGCCGTTGGTGACCGCATCGTTGGTGTTGGCCAGACAGGCAAACCGATAGTTGATGTGATTGGCTGGCGTCTTGATGATGTTGTCGCTTTGATCAAAGGTCCAAAAGGCAGCAAAGTTCGTCTGGAGATTTTGCCTGCGGGTAAAGGCACGAAGACTCGTACTATTACTCTGACTCGCGAAAAAATCCGCTTGGAAGACCGCGCGGTGAAAATGACCATCAAGCAAGTGGGTAATACCAAAGTTGCAGTGATGGATATTCCTGGCTTCTACGTTGGTCTGACGGACGATGTCAAAGTGCAGTTGCAGAAGATGGCTAAGCAGAACGTTAACAGTCTGGTTATCGACCTGCGTACCAACGGCGGCGGTGCATTGACTGAAGCTGTCTCACTGTCTGGACTATTTATCCCAAGTGGCCCGGTGGTGCAGGTACGTGATAATAACGGTCATATCCGTCAGGATAGCGATACCGATGGCGTGGTGTATTACAAAGGCCCGTTAGTGGTATTAGTTGACCGTTTCAGCGCCTCGGCTTCTGAGATCTTTGCCGCAGCGATGCAAGACTATGGTCGTGCGTTGATCGTGGGTGAACCAACCTTCGGTAAAGGGACCGTTCAGCAATATCGTTCGCTAAATCGTATTTACGATCAGATGTTGCGTCCTGAATGGCCAGCATTAGGCTCACTGCAATACACCATCCAGAAATTCTACCGTATCAACGGTGGCAGCACGCAGATCAAAGGTGTTACGCCTGATTTGATTATGCCAACCGGTATTGAAGCGCCAGAAACGGGTGAGAAGTTTGAAGATAACGCATTGCCTTGGGATAGCATCAGCGCGGCGGCTTACACCAAAGTCGGTGATTTGAAGCCATTCATTCCTGAGCTGCTCAAAGAGCATAATGCACGTATCGCCAATGACCCTGAGTTCCAGTACATTCAACAAGATATTGCTCGTTATAATGCATTGAAAGATAAGAAAAACACGGTTTCTCTTAACTTTGCTGTGCGTGATAAAGAAGATAAGGAAGACGATGCACGTCGTCTGACTCGTCTGAATGAGCGCTTTGCGCGTGAAGGTAAAAAACCGCTGAAGTCTCTTGATGATTTACCAAAAGACTACGTAGGGCCAGATCCTTATTTGGATGAAGCAGACAAGATTGCTGTTGATCTGCAGAACCTTGAAAAGGCCCAAGGTACGTCAGGTGCTAGTACGGCGAAATAAAGCCAGACCGCTTATCGTTTTTAGATAAAGTGGTTAGTGAACAAAAAAAGCGCACTTCGGTGCGCTTTTTTTATCGGCATTCCTGGTGCTCTGCTACCCAACGTTCGATACTGATTCTCTCTAAAACATCTGGTGGTGCAGTCATTGGCTGACATAAAATGACATCAATTGTAAAGTATTGTTAATTTAGTCGTTTCTCACCTGTTTACCCTTGAATCCTGTAGGGAAGCCCATAGGATCTAGCAAGCGCCGTCATCTGACTTGCGCTGTTTAGCAGCGTAAGTTTTTATCTGCAAAACGATTTGATTTGCCATAGCAATGAAATAACAAAGAGGAAATAAAATTTTATGATGCGTATAGCATTGTTCCTACTGACTAACCTGGCTGTGATGTTGGTCTTTGGGGTGATTCTTAGCCTGACAGGCATCCGTTCAAGCAGTATTCCTGGCTTGATTATCATGGCGGGTTTGTTTGGTTTCGGCGGCTCTTTTGTTTCCCTGTTGATGTCAAAATGGATGGCATTGCGATCTGTTGGCGGGGAGGTCATTGAACAGCCTCGCAATGAAACTGAGCAGTGGTTGATGAACGTGGTTCGCCGCCAGTCACAACAAGCGGGCATTGCGATGCCGCAGGTGGCAATTTATCATGCACAAGATATCAACGCTTTTGCCACGGGAGCACGTCGTGATGCTTCTCTGGTTGCTGTAAGTACCGGGCTATTGCAAAGCATGAGCCAGGACGAAGCGGAAGCCGTTATTGCCCACGAAATTAGCCATATCTCTAATGGTGATATGGTGACGATGACCTTGATTCAGGGGGTGGTGAATACCTTCGTGATATTTATTTCTCGTTTGCTGGCACAGGTTGCCTCCGGATTCCTTTCCGGCAACCGTGACGATGACAGTGAGAGTAGCAACGGCAACCCGATGATTTATTTCGTGGTGGCGACGGTACTGGAATTAGTATTCGGCATTTTGGCCAGCATTATCACCATGTGGTTCTCGCGTCATCGTGAGTTCTATGCGGATGCGGGTTCTGCCAAGTTGGTAGGGCGTGAAAAAATGATTGCCGCCTTACAGCGTTTGAAAACCAGTCATGAGCCACAGGAAGCAGGCAGCATGATGGCACTGTGTATTAACGGCAAATCCAAATCGCTGAGTGAGCTCTTTATGTCTCACCCACCGTTAGACAAGCGTATCGAAGCGCTGCGCAGCGGCCAGTACATCAAATAAGTGATACTACTTTTGCTCTAAACAATCAGGCCCGGCAATTGCCGGGCCTGATTGTTTCTACTGACTGTGCATATTGTTACGCGAAATAGGCTTAAGAGGAGACAATGTTGTTTTGCTCTCTTGGTTTCTGAGCCATGCGCGATAAGCTAAAGCAGACACCGACAATGGCGACAATGCCAGCCAGGATCAGCGAAGCGTGGGTGCCGTGCATTGGGAACAAATTGAACATGAGTGCGACTAATGCTGCACCGGTACTTTGTCCCAATAGACGCGCTGTGCCGAGTAAACCACTGGCGCCACCGCTGCGATGACGCGGCGCAGATGAAACAATCGTGTGATTGTTTGGCGACTGGAACAGCCCGAAGCCCGCACCACAAATAATCATGCGCCAAATAATATTCAGATTAGAAGGATGGTCTGGTAGCAATGCCAGCGAGAAAAGACCAAAGGCAAAGATAGCCAAGCCGATACCACCGAGTATCCCCGCGTGATAGCGCTCAACCAGTCGACCAGATATAGGTGCCATGACCATGGTTGCCAGTGGCCAAGGTGTTAACACTAGCCCCGTTGACACTTCATCCAGACCCAATGTGTTTTGCAAGAAGAAGGGCAAAGAAACAAGAGCGAGCATCTGCCCGGCAAAAGAGCACATCGAGGTACACAATGATAATGAAAAAATCGGGATACGTAGCAGATCGACAGGCAACAGCGGTGAAGGACGCGATAGTTGGCGACGTATAAAGAACCAGCCGATGACTACTAATCCAACAACTTCAGCCAGTATTAGCGAATGGTTTACGCCTTGTGCATAACCGCTAATCACGCTGATGAGCAAACCGAAAGTTAACGCATTCATCAAGCTACTGGCAAAATCAAAACGTTGGCCTTGATTCTTGTTTGGGTTCATTGGCAAATACTTGATCCCCATAAAGAAGGCCAATATAGCGATAGGGACATTGATAGCGAATAACCAAGGCCATGAGGCAAGAGAAAGTACCCCGGCTGCGACCGTTGGGCCTGCCGCTGCTGAAACGGCAACGATCAACGAGTTAACGCCCATCCCGCGGCCTAAAAATTTCTGCGGATAGATAATACGAACGAGAGCGACATTTACACTCATAATGGCCGCAGCACCAAAGCCCTGTAGAATTCGAGCAACGGTCAGCGTAAGAAGAGAGTCAGACAGGGCACAAGCTAGCGATGTACCTCCGAAAACTAATAATCCAATCTGATAAATGCGTCGATAGCCAAAAATTTCACCTAGTGAAGCGAGTGACAACAACGAAATAGTAATCGCTAATTGATAAGCGTTGACGATCCAGATAGAAGCAGCGGGACTGGCATTGAGATCTTTAGCAATAGTAGGGAGTGCGACGTTAGCGATAGCACCGTCAAGTACGGCAACGGTTACCCCGAGCGCTATGGTGAAAATCGCACCATAACGTTGTGGTATGGGTAAACCATCATTTGTGATCGTTGTCATTGAGTGAATCGGCGTTTCGTTAATGATAATTGGTAAGAATATTATCATGCTAATTATCGATTTTTACGAATGCTGAATATTCAGATTTGCTTATTATTTGTAACCAGAGTTAACGCCTGTTGTTACATATACAAAGGCGGATAGTCGACATTATGTCGGGAAAACAACGAGAGAAGCATGGCAGAAGAGGGGACAGTTTGGCCGTTTTTTTCAAGAAGTTTTATAGTAATCGCGGGGTAGGATTTTTTTTACCCACGAATAATTCTCGTGGGTAAATGTCGTTGTATAAACGAACTTATCTCAGGCTAGGAATGATGATAGCGGCAAGAATTGCGGCGATAACAATCCATTTGAGCAAGTAGTAAGTTTTACGGCTGCGTGCTTTAAGCGCCTGTCCGCCATTACGCAATGCATATACGTATTTGAATATACGATTAATAAAGCCAGTGCGATCTTGGTCATCATTTGGTGAGCTGGCGGCCGACATTAATGTACTACCAACCCAATGATTGACATGCTGTGCCCAGCGCCATTTCATCTTTCGCTCAACATCACAGAACAGAATAATACGCGTTTCGTCAGTTTTGTTTTCAGCCCAGTGAACAAAGGTTTCATCAAAGATGACCGGTTTGCCATCACGCCAGCTGTGCTTGATACCATCGACTTCAATGAAGCAGCGATCGTCGTTAGGTGTCATCAAACCCAGGTGATAACGTACTGAGCCAGCGTAAGGGTCGCGGTGTTTACCCAAATAGCTACCAGAAGGCAACTCAGCAAACATCGCCGCTTTGATTGACGGAATACTATTAACTAATTCAACGGTTTTCGGACAAAGTGTTTCTGCCGAAGGGTGGCTATCGCCGTACCATTTTAAATAAAAACGCTTCCACCCACGTTTGAAGAACGTATTAAAGCCTGCATCATTATTGGTTTTCGCGGCTTTGATGTGATCCTGTAAACGCACGGCTTCATCACGGATGACCTCCCAGTTTTCAGTTAGCTTCTGCAACTCTGGAAAATCCTCCGCAGGGAAATAAGGCTTGGAGGGAAGGGCAGAAAAGCCGGTCATAAACATATTCACCGGGCCCATAAACGTCGAATGATCGAGCAACTGACGAGAAAATTTTTGTTTAACCTTGCCGCGAGAATGGGCATATATAAAGCTGATAACAAAAATAGTAAGAATGATTATGGCTACCATAGGTTCCATCCTCTAAAAATTAGCTGTAAGGCGGTATTATAAATGATAAATAGATTAAAATTGTAATTTCACCGTATTAATTACGTTTATTCTTTTGTGCGAATGTATTAAATGCTGGCTAAACAAATTGCTATAAAAACAAAAAAACCGAAGTGACGAGCTTCGGTTTTTTGTTTTTAGAACGTTAGGATTTAACGATGTGCTAATTCCGCATGCTCTTCTGCATCCATCACTTTCTTATCGGTCTGCTTGAGTATTTGACTCGTGATAGTACCTGCAGTCATGGAACCACTCACGTTGAGTGCCGTACGGCCCATATCGATCAACGGTTCGATGGATATCAGCAGGGCAACCAGCGTAACCGGCAAGCCCATCGCAGGAAGCACGATCAGCGCAGCAAAGGTTGCGCCACCGCCCACGCCGGCAACGCCAGCAGAGCTTAAGGTGACAATACCGACCAGAGTCGCAATCCACATTGGGTCAAACGGGTTGATACCCACGGTCGGTGCTACCATTACCGCCAGCATGGTTGGATACAGGCCTGCACAGCCGTTTTGACCGATGGTTGCCCCAAAAGATGCCGAGAAGCTGGCGATCGATTCTGGAATACCTAAACGACGCGTTTGTGCTTCAACATTTAGCGGAATTGAGGCAGCGCTTGAGCGGCTGGTGAAAGCAAAGGTCAATACTGGCCATACTTTACGGAAAAATTTCGCCGGATTAACACCGGTAAAGGAGAGCAGTAAGCCATGTACTGCAAACATAATGGCCAGGCCAAGATAAGATGCCACCACAAAGCTGCCAAGCTTAATAATGTCATGAATGTTGGAACCCGCGACAACTTTGGTCATCAGCGCCATGACGCCATATGGTGTAAGTTTCATCACCAGACGAACTAATTTCATTACCCAGGCTTGTAAGGTATCAATGAAAGCTAAAACGCGTTCACCCTTCTCGGCATCATCTTTCACCAGTTGCAGGGCAGCAACACCAACAAAGGCTGAGAAGATGACTACGCTGATGATTGAGGTCGGGCTTGCACCGGTCAAATCAGCAAATGGGTTTTTAGGAATAAATGACAGAACCAACTGCGGGAAGGTCAGATCGGCGACTTTGCCTACATAAGTCGTTTGTAACGCAGCCAGACGCGCAGTTTCTTGTGGTCCTTGTACCAAACCTTCAGCGGTCAAGCCAAAGAGTTTAGTAACGAACACGCCAACCAGCGCTGATATCAGCGTAGTGAATAATAATGTACCAATGGTCAAGAAGCTGATTTTGCCAAGCGATGAGGCATTATGCAGTTTAGCAACGGCGCTCAGAATAGAAACAAAGACCAATGGCATCACGATCATCTGCAACAGTTGCACATAGCCATTGCCGACAATATTAAACCAACTGATAGATGAGGCGAGGATAGCATTGCCTGAACCATAAATCAGTTGCAGCGCCAGGCCAAAAATCACGCCAAGGACCAGACCAGTTAATACTTTCTTCGCCAGACTCCACTGCTTGTTGCTAAATTTAGCCAATAGCAACAGCAGTACTGCGAAGACCACTACGTTTAAAACGAGCGGAATATTCATACCCGTAACTCCAAAATGTTGGTGTTGTTGACTCACTTTTTAGTGAGCTTATTTGCCTATGCGCAACAGCCGACGTGCGTGGGTCGTTACGCGTAGCGTTATGGCAAATATAGTAACATTCTGTAATAACGGTTTATATATCCAAAAGGAATTGGCTATTTCTTTTTGGAATAAGCTATTTTGTGTTGCCAGTTTGAGAGACACGCATCAAAGAATGCCCGGCAATAGTTTTATCCAGTGACCGAAAGAGTCTGGTTTTACTGCATAAATAATCGGCGACCAGTTCGGCCAAAATAACGCTAAACCGACTAAACAAAGACAGAAGGTTCGTTCTAACTGATTGCCTTGTTTACTATTGATCAATGGTAGGCGAAAGCGCCAGCGGCAAGGCCAAAGCAGAGGAACACCGGCGGGCGTTAGCATATCGGCCAAAATATGGCTTAGGTAGCCGACAATCATCGCTTGCAGAGCATCAACCGGAATAACCCAACCATGAGGAAAATGGCTACGGAATAGAAAAATTCCCGCAAATACGACCAATAAGCTATGAGTAAATCCCCGATGACCGCATAAACGTGCAATAGGATGAGATATCCATTTCAAACGCTGACCAAGCAGCGATTTCGGATGGTCAATATCCGGGAGTAAACAGGTAAGCAACGACCCAGGAATGATGTGCCACCAGTCACCATTTGCTAATTCAGGTGATAACTCCGCCTTTTTCGCAAAAACGGCACAAGCGATTGAAAAAATGAGGTGACCTTCCCCAGTCATAGTAAATCCAAGATAAATAACTGTTATTTTATCCAGTGTAATGGAAAGGCGATCATGGCGGAAGTCGTTACGCTGTAACTAATTGTCAATTTATTGATATTTAAAGATTAAATATCATTTTTATGACTGATTTGTGACCATTGGATAGGATGATACTCAGCTGAAAGAGGAATGCTGAGTAACTTAGTGTGTTTGCCCAGCGAGACATAACACTGCGACGGTTACCGAAAAAGTAGGCGACCATCGCAGTGCCAATATATTCTGATGAGGAAGCGTCAGAAACTACAGAATATGTTCGGGCGTTAATTGCAATAGGGAAGAGAGTTTGACGTCAGACAGGGCCCAGCGAGGGTCGTCTTTAAACTCGTCGGCTGGGATCACAATTGAGCGCATACGTGCTGCTTTTGTAGCAATCATACCGTTAAATGAGTCTTCAAGCGTGATGCAGTTTAATGGGTTTACACCAAGCTGTGCCGCGGCTTGTAGGTAAACTTCTGGATGAGGCTTGCTATAGGGCAGTTTCTCCGCTGAGACTCTAACCTGAAAATAGGGTTGCAGATCAAATAGAGCAATAACTCTATCCAGCATATGCAAAGGCGAAGCTGACGCCATGCCAATTTTCAACCCCTGTGCCTGGCATAGTTGCAATGCTTGATGAACGCCAGGGAGCAAAGGACGAGTTTCTTCGATGAGTTGCAATGCGCGAGCAATAATCATATCGGTAACTTGTTGCTCATTAGGTCCCTGCCATGGCAAGGCCTGGTACCACATTTTAACGACTTGGTCGATGCGAAGCCCCAGAGTGTCTGGCAACAGATGTCGCTGAGTCAGGTCAACACCAAGCTGGCTGAAAATATCAAGTTCGGCCTGGAGCCATAATGGTTCAGAATCAATAAGCAGGCCGTCCATATCAAATATTGCTGCGTGGACAGGTCGTAGATAGGCCATTAGTTGCAAGCTCCTTATGTGCTCTATACCCGCTACCACCTCCAGTGACAGGAGCTGTGCTTGAGGTGTAATGAGTATATTTACTTTGCTGATTGGTTAAAAATGGTTGTTTGGAGGATAACATAGTGCGTGGTATCACTTAACTACTGACCAGACAAAATGCGGCATTTAACGGCAAGTTACTAAATCTGTGGGCGTCTTACACTAACTATGAGTAAACTTGCTCGACGAGAAAGATGTTCTTAGGTGTTTTTACAAGGGGTATTCATGACGCATCAACAGGGCGGGCGCATCGCCGTATTAAAGCGGATACTGGGGTGGGTGATTTTTATCGTTGCGTTGCTTTCAACACTGATTTCTGTACTCAATTTTATCTATGAGCAAAGTAAATCTACGACTGGGATTAATGCAGTAATTCTCGACTTTATTCATGTGATGGTCGATATGGTCCGCTTTAATACTCCATTCTTAAATGTATTTTGGTACAACGCGCCGTTACCAGCATTAGGCGTAGGTATGACATTAGCGAATATTATGTTTGTCATTATTTATTGGCTGATATTTGTGGGCATTGCGCTACAAGCATCGGGCTTGAAAATGTCGCAACAAGTAAAACGTATTCGTGAAAACGTTCAAGATCAATTGATTATGGAGCAAACTAAAGAAGGTGAAAAACGCACGCGTGAAGCAATAGAATCACGTATTGATGTTCCTAATTCCCCTATTTATAAACAATATTTCCCGCTATTTATTTTACCGATCATTATTGCTGTCGTTGCTTATTTTGCTTTGAAGTTAACAGGCCTAATTATGTGACCTCAACTCCAAATGATTGAAATTGTGTCAAGGTAATAAACGAGCGTAGACGCAACTTCAATCATGAAGGATATAAATAAGTGAGCCTGAATTTTCAATAAGATGCGGGCTCACTCTCTCTAGTTTCCTGCTGCATTAGATCGCATTCTTTACTGCAATAACCTATCTATCGCTCGCTGAGCGACCACGTTATGTTGTCCTCCATAAAGATTACTGCGATTGAGTAAGTAATACAGTTGATATAGCGGTTGGCGCAGGACAAAATCGTCTGGCAATGGGCACTTGCTCTGGTAGCCGTCATAAATTTGAGCCGGTACATTAGGATATAATGGCAACATTGCTAAATCACACTCTCTATCGCCCCAATAGCATGCAGGGTCGAAAATAACAGGACCTTGCTCCGCCTGAGCGCAATTATGTGGCCAGAGATCGCCATGTAACAGTGAAGGCTGGGGATGGTGATGTTGCAAATGCAAATAAACTTGCTCGGTAATATCGTCGGCATTACCAAAAATTATGCCTTTTTCAGTTGCAAGTTGAAGCTGCCAGCCAATTCGTTGTTCGGCAAAAAAGGTTGGCCATCGACGCTGCCATGCATTGGGTTGAATAATGGTTGCTAATTCATTATCGACATCAAGGCCAAACTGCAATTGTTCACTCCATTGATGAAGTGCTGCCAATTGTTGGCCAAGTAAATAAGCATTGTGAGCATCTAAGGGTTTAAGCGGAATATATTCAAGCAGTAAGAAACTATCGTCGCGGTCACTGCCAACACCGTAAACGTCGGGCACTCTCACAGTATTGCTACGGGCGAGGAGGGCAAGTTGATCGGCTTCGGCACTGAAAATAGGTAACATATTGCGTGTATTGCATTTTACAAAAATTTCATGCTCACCATGGCTAATCAGCCAGGCAGGATGTATATCCCCGCCAGGTAACTCGGTGCGCTTAGTTATTTCTGCACTACCTAAATGCTCGTTTAACAGTCGATGAATGGCTTGCCACATAGTTGACCCCTTTCTGACTGGTTAGAAATCTGACTAATTATCGATTTTTACAGTTAATGAACTCTTAACATAGTCGTGCTTCTTACTATCAGTCTTTTCTTACGCTCAATTTGTCTTACTCTCAATCCATTTTAGCAATCAATCTGTCCCGGCAATCTGGTAGTTTTTACAGGTTAAAATATCGAATGAGCGCACGGTTAATAGCAAGGCATATATATCCGTCATACTTGAAGTTGCTTCTGTGTTGGCCACGAATCACATACGTGAGTAACTATCATTGGGATGCGTTTCCTTACCGCGTTGAGGCCACTTCAATTATTTGGGTTATAAACAGAATCAGGCTAACTTATTACAATTGTAAATTTTCGTCTGTAATAAATTAAATTATCATAAAAACACTGCGTTATTCCCAGAATTATCTTATCGACGATCATTTGTTATGTTCTAGATCAATACTTTATTCAGCTTAGACTAAAAAATATATACAGCTCCTCACAAAATATGTATATGCTGCATTTCGTTCTGGTTTCGAGAGACTGAATGTGAAATTAAACATAGCCTATTTGATGACAGCGCTGTTGCTGGTGGGGTGTGCGAAAGAACCTCCCGTACCAAAGGTCAGCGCACTAATAGTTCCAACGCCTTCTGAGCCTTCGTCGTTAATGCACCAAGGCCCTTATGGCACAGTGATTCGCCAGGCAGCACAAACGTATGGCGTTGATGAGACCTTAGTAAGAGCGATTATACAAGTTGAATCAGGGTTTAATCCAAGCGCAGTGAGTAAGTCCAATGCGGTTGGATTAATGCAACTGAAAGCCTCGACAGCAGGGCGTGATGCGTATCGTTTGAAAGGCCGTCATGGTCAACCATCGACACGTGATTTGAAAGATCCAGAAGTGAATATTGATTTGGGTACTGCGTATCTGAGTATGATTCAGCAGCAATTAGCCGGGATCAGCAATCCACAAACGCGGCGATACGCTACTACGGTAGCTTATGTTAATGGGGCAGGGGCGTTGTTACGCACTTTCTCTAACGACAGAGCTTATGCCGTGTCGAAAATTAATCAAATGACGCCAGACCAGTTTTATCGTCACGTAGAGAAAAAACATCCAGCGCCTCAGGCCCCACGTTATTTATGGAAAGTGAATAATGCCTATCTGGCGATGAGATAAGCATTATCTACTTCACTCACTCAGCCCGTTTTAGGCTGGGTGAGTGGTTGCAGCAATCTCTAAGACACCATTAATAACGAACTGAACACCCATACAAACCAGTAAAAAGCCCATCAGCCTTGAAATCGCTTCGATACCGCTTTTTCCAACCCAATGCATAATCGTTCCAGAACTGCGCAGGCACAGCCAAAGTATTACCGAAACGGAAAGAAAGGTCAGCACTGGCGCAACGTGTAATACCCACGTTGGGTAGTGGCTAGTTTTGATCGTTGATGCGGTGCTGATAATCATTGCGATAGTACCCGGTCCTGCGGTGCTAGGCATGGCGAGTGGCACAAAGGCAATATTGGCCGAACTATGTTTTTTCATCTCCTCATTTTTGTGGTCCAGCATGGTTTGCTCTTCCACCTGCTGTTTAGGGAATAACATTCTAAAACCAATGAAAGCCACGATAAGTCCGCCGGCAATTCTTAATCCTGGAATAGATATGCCAAAGGTGTTCATGACCAGCTGCCCAGCATAAAAAGAGACAGCCATGATAATGAATACGTAAATCGAGGCCATCAGGGATTGGTTATTGCGTTCCTCATCGGTCATATCACCGGCAAGCCCTAACAACAACGCGATAGTGGTGAGCGGATTTGCTAATGGTAGCAATATCATTAGCCCCAGCCCGACGGCGGAAAATAGATCTAAAATTTCAGACACTTAATATTATCCTTAATTATTTCAACCGAATGTATGAACGGATTACACGCAAAATAAGTGCGCTTGGCAACACCCTGAGGTGGAAAAGGGCACTTTACGGGTGTTACACTAAATGCTGGTTTTGGCGTCACATCCGGTATACGTGCTGTCTAATGATATACGTACTCATGGGTGTATATATTGAGCAAAGTAAAGTTCAATAGCGGCAATAACCTTTCCAAACCCTAAATAACCATATTTCTATATGTGCTCTGTCGTGTGGGGCACCACTGTAGATGAGGAATGAACATGCCTGTTATTACCCTTCCTGACGGCAGTCAACGTCAGTTCGATCGTCCCGTATCCCCAATGGATGTTGCGCTAGATATCGGCCCAGGCTTGGCGAAAGCCTGTATTGCTGGTCGTGTTAATGGCGAATTGGTTGACGCCAGTGATCTTATCGAAACTGATGCACAGCTCGCGATAATTACTGCTAAAGATGAAGCTGGTCTGGAAATCCTGCGCCACTCTTGTGCTCACCTATTAGGTCATGCCATCAAGCAGTTGTGGCCAGATACAAAAATGGCTATTGGTCCAGTGATTGACAACGGTTTTTATTATGACGTTGATTTAGATCGCACCTTGACCCAGGAAGACTTGGAACTGCTCGAAAAGCGCATGCACGAGTTAGCTGAAAAGAATTACGACGTTATTAAAAAGAAAGTCAGCTGGCAAGAAGCGCGCGATACCTTCGCGAGCCGCGGTGAGCAGTATAAAATTGCTATTCTTGATGAAAACATCAGCCATGACGATCGTCCTGGCTTGTACCATCATGAAGAATACGTCGATATGTGCCGTGGTCCACACGTGCCGAATATGCGCTTCTGTCATCACTTTAAGCTGCAGAAAACCTCTGGTGCTTACTGGCGTGGTGATAGCGACAACAAAATGCTGCAACGTATTTACGGCACAGCATGGGCAGACAAAAAGCAGCTCAATGCTTATCTGCAACGCTTGGAAGAAGCCGGCAAGCGTGACCACCGTAAAATCGGTAAACAGCTCGATTTGTACCACATGCAAGAAGAAGCACCGGGCATGGTGTTCTGGCACAACGACGGCTGGACCATTTTCCGTGAGCTCGAAGCTTTCGTTCGTATGAAGCTCAAAGAGTACCAGTATCAGGAAGTTAAAGGCCCATTCATGATGGACCGCGTGCTGTGGGAAAAAACTGGGCACTGGGAAAACTACAAAGAAGCGATGTTCACAACTTCTTCTGAGAACCGTGAATATTGCATCAAGCCGATGAACTGTCCAGGCCACGTGCAGATCTTTAACCAAGGGCTGAAATCTTACCGCGATCTGCCGCTGCGTATGGCTGAGTTCGGCAGCTGTCACCGTAATGAGCCGTCCGGTGCATTGCATGGTCTGATGCGCGTACGTGGCTTTACTCAGGACGATGCGCATGTGTTCTGTACCGAAGACCAGGTTCGTGACGAAGTTAACAGCTGTATCAAGATGGTCTACGATATGTACAGCACCTTTGGGTTTGAAAAGATTGTGGTCAAGCTATCGACCCGTCCGGCAAAACGCATCGGTACCGACGAAATGTGGACTCGTGCTGAAGAAGATTTGGCCGCTGCGCTGAAAGAAAACGACATTCCATTTGACTATCAACCAGGTGAAGGTGCCTTCTACGGACCAAAAATTGAATTTACCTTGTATGATTGTTTGGATCGCGCGTGGCAGTGTGGTACCGTGCAGCTCGACTTTTCATTACCGTCGCGTTTAGATGCAACTTACATCGGCGAAAACAACGACCGTAAAGTGCCGGTAATGATTCACCGTGCGATTTTAGGTTCGATGGAGCGCTTCATCGGTATTCTTACCGAAGAATTTGCGGGCTTCTTCCCAACCTGGATTGCTCCGGTACAGGTAGTTGTGATGAATATTACTGATTCACAAGCGCCATATGTCGAAGAATTAACCAAAAAACTGCAAGATGCAGGCATTCGCGTTAAAGCCGACTTGAGAAATGAGAAGATTGGCTTTAAAATCCGCGAGCACACGCTACGTCGTGTTCCCTACATGTTGGTTTGTGGCGATAAAGAGGTCGAAGCAGGTAAAGTTGCTGTTCGTACCCGCCGCGGCAAAGACTTGGGAGTCATGGACGTTAGCGAAGTCGTTGACAAACTGCTAGTGGAAATCCGCAGCAGAAGTCTTCATCAATTGGAGGAATAAAGTATTAAAGGCGGAAAACGAGTTCAACCAGCGCGTCCTAATCGCATTAACAGAGAGATTCGCGCGCAAGAAGTTCGCCTAACTGGCGTCGATGGCGAGCAGATTGGTATAGTCAGTCTGAATGAAGCTCTTGAAAAAGCTGAGGAAGCTGGTGTTGATTTAGTCGAAATCAGTCCGAATGCCGAGCCGCCGGTTTGCCGTATTATGGATTACGGCAAGTTCCTCTACGAGAAGAGCAAATCGACGAAAGAACAGAAGAAAAAGCAAAAAGTTGTTCAGGTTAAGGAAATTAAATTCCGACCTGGTACCGATGATGGCGACTATCAGGTCAAACTACGCAACCTGGTTCGCTTTCTGGAAGATGGCGATAAAGCCAAAATCACCCTGCGGTTCCGTGGGCGTGAAATGGCGCACCAACAGATCGGTATGGAAGTGCTTAACCGCGTCCGTAAAGACCTGTGTGAAGATTCTGATTTGGCCGTTGTCGAATCCTTCCCTACGAAGATCGAAGGCCGTCAGATGATCATGGTGCTCGCACCTAAGAAGAAACAGTAAGGCTTACAAGTAATTGGACCCGCGCAGCGCTTGCGTTGTGTGGGTTTGATTCGCCCTATTGATTCATGTTAATAACAATGCGAAGTGGAATGTAAAATGCCAAAGATCAAAACAGTACGTGGCGCCGCTAAACGCTTTAAAAAGACTGCCAATGGCGGTTTCAAGCGTAAGCACGCTAACCTGCGTCATATTCTGACCAAAAAAGCTACTAAGCGTAAACGTCATTTGCGTCCTAAAGGCATGGTATCCAAGAACGATTTGGGCCTTGTCGTCGCATGTTTGCCGTACGCATAACACTAACTTTTTAATCAAGAATAATACTCAGGAGAGCATATGGCTCGCGTAAAACGTGGTGTGATTGCACGTGCACGTCACAAAAAAATCTTAAAACAGGCGAAAGGTTACTACGGTGCCCGTTCGCGCGTATATCGTGTTGCGTTCCAGGCTGTTATCAAAGCTGGTCAATACGCTTACCGTGACCGTCGTCAAAAGAAACGTCAATTCCGTCAGCTGTGGATCGCGCGTATCAACGCAGCAGCTCGTCAGAACGACATGTCTTACAGCCAATTCATTAACGGCTTGAAAAAAGCTTCTATTGAAATTGACCGTAAGATCTTGGCTGATATCGCAGTATTCGACAAAGTGGCATTCTCTGCACTGGTCGCAAAAGCGAAAGCAGCTCTGGCGTAAGTCAGGTGAAAGAGGGAGCTTGCTCCCTCTTTTATATTTGCATCAATAAAACCTGTCGTTTGATAGCTTGATGTTATTAATGCCATTCGACATCTAGTCACCGAAAAGGTCACACAAGCATGAATACTGCTATTTTCCGTTTCTTTTTTTACTTTAGCGCCTGAATCAGGAAGGCTTTCGCGCGTAAGAGAAGAAACGAAAAGTAGCGCCTAAGCCTCCCTAGCGGAGGCTTTTTTGTTTTCAGCCCTATTAAGATGAAAATAGCCGGCTGGCAACAATCACGTTGTAGAGTACAGATAGGCGCCTTCGAGCGGTTTATTGATTACAAATCTTACATCAACGGTTTATTTCACATCAGTCTATAAAGACTGAAAGAAGAGGAAAGCAATGTCACATCTCGCCGAGCTGGTTGCCAGTGCCAAGGTAGCCGTAGAGAGTGCCCAAGATGTTGCCGCATTAGATCTGGTGCGTGTCGAATACTTAGGCAAAAAAGGCCATTTAACCTTGCAGATGGTTACGCTGCGTGAATTGCCAGCGGAAGATCGTCCAGCCGCAGGTGCAGTCATCAATGAGGCTAAACAAGAAGTTCAAGATGCGTTAAATGCGCGCAAAAATGAACTGGAATCCTCTGCGATGAATGCTCGTCTGGCAGCAGAAACTATCGACGTTTCCCTGCCAGGACGCAGAATTGAAAATGGTGGCCTGCATCCGGTTACTCGTACTATTGATCGTATCGAGACCTTTTTTGGTGAGCTGGGCTTTTCTGTCGCCACAGGCCCAGAAATTGAAGATGATTACCATAACTTCGACGCGCTGAATATTCCTGGTCATCACCCTGCGCGTGCCGACCACGATACCTTCTGGTTTGACGCTACCCGTTTGTTGCGCACCCAGACTTCTGGCGTGCAAATTCGTACCATGAAAGGCCAACAGCCGCCAATCCGCATCATTGCGCCTGGTCGCGTTTACCGTAATGACTACGATCAGACACATACGCCGATGTTCCATCAGATGGAAGGCTTAATCGTTGATAAAGACATCAGCTTTAGCAACCTGAAAGGCACATTGCACGATTTCCTGAATAACTTCTTTGAAGCTGATTTGCAGGTTCGTTTCCGTCCATCCTATTTCCCATTCACTGAACCTTCTGCGGAAGTGGATGTGATGGGTAAAAACGGTAAATGGTTAGAAGTACTGGGCTGCGGCATGGTACACCCGAATGTATTACGTAATGTCGGTATCGACCCTGAAGTCTACTCGGGCTTCGCCTTTGGCATGGGAATGGAACGTTTAACCATGTTGCGTTATGGCGTCACCGATTTACGTGCATTCTTCGAAAACGATCTGCGTTTCCTCAAACAGTTTAAGTAAGGCGGGAATATCACATGAAATTCAGTGAACTCTGGTTGCGTGAGTGGGTAAACCCAGCCATTAGCAGCGAAGCATTATCCGATCAAATTACCATGGCAGGCCTGGAAGTTGATGGTGTTGATCCTGTTGCCGGTGCTTTTAACGGTGTTGTTGTGGGGGAAGTGGTTGAGTGCGGCCAACACCCAAATGCCGATAAGCTGCGTGTGACCAAAATTAACGTTGGCGGCGATCGCCTGCTTGATATCGTCTGCGGTGCACCAAACTGCCGCCAAGGTTTGAAAGTGGCTGTTGCCACCGTAGGCGCGGTGCTACCTGGTGATTTCAAAATTAAAGCAGCAAAACTGCGCGGTGAACCTTCTGAAGGGATGCTGTGCTCATTCTCTGAGCTGGGAATTACTAGCGACCAGCATGGGATTATCGAATTAGCACAGGATGCCACTGTTGGTACCGATATTCGCGAGTTCCTGCAGCTTGATGACAATACTATTGAAATCAGTGTAACGCCTAACCGTGCTGATTGCCTTGGCATTATCGGTATCGCCCGCGATGTAGCTGTGCTGAACAAGTTACCTCTTAGCGAGCCTGTCATGGCACCGGTTGTGGCGACGATTACCGATACTTTGCCAATTGAGGTTCAGGCAGTTGAAGCTTGCCCACGTTATCTAGGCCGTGTGGTTAAAGGCATTGATATCACGGCGGCAACACCATTGTGGATGGTTGAAAAATTGCGTCGTTGTGGCATCCGTTCTATCGATGCCGTTGTCGATATTACTAACTACGTCTTACTGGAACTGGGCCAACCGATGCATGCCTTCGACCTGAACCGTATTCAGGGCGGAATTATTGTACGTTTGGCGCATAAAGACGAGCCGTTAACGTTGCTCGACGGCACCAATGCTAAGCTCAATGACGATACGCTGGTTATTGCTGACCATCAGCAAGCGCTGGCAATGGGCGGCATCTTCGGTGGCGAACATTCAGGTGTTAATGAACAAACCCGCGATGTGTTGCTCGAAGCGGCGTTCTTTAGCCCGCTGTCGATCACAGGTCGTGCTCGTCGTCAGGGATTGCACACTGATGCTTCACACCGTTACGAGCGCGGCGTTGACCCGCAATTGCAATATAAAGCAATGGAGCGCGCCACTGCGCTGCTGTTAGAGATTTGTGGTGGCCAGGCAGGTCCGGTGATTGATGTTACCTCTGATGCCCATTTGCCAAAACCAGCTCAGATTACACTACGTCGCGAGAAACTCGATCGCCTGATCGGCCATCATGTTGAAGACGCGCAAGTGACCGATATTCTGCAACGTCTTGGTTGCCAGGTTGAAAAGCAGGGCGATACCTGGACGGCTAAAGCACCAAGCTGGCGCTTCGATATGCAAATCGAAGAAGACTTGGTTGAAGAAGTCGCTCGTGTTTACGGTTACGACAACATTCCTAATGTGCCGGTAAAAGCTAATTTGGAAATGACTCGTCACCGCGAAGCCGATCTTTCACTTAAACGCGTGAAAAATCTGCTGGTCGATCGCGGCTTCCAAGAAGCGATCACCTACAGCTTTGTTGATCCTAAAGTTCAGGCGTTGCTGCATCCAGGTGAAGAAGCCCTGATTCTGCCAAGCCCGATCTCTGTTGAGATGTCGGCAATGCGTCTGTCGCTGTGGACAGGATTGCTTGGCTCTGTGGTCTATAACCAGAATCGTCAACAAGGTCGCGTTCGTTTATTCGAGAGCGGCCTGCGCTTTGTGCCTGATACACAAGCAGACTTGGGTATCCGTCAGGATGTCATGCTGTCTGGTGTGATTGCGGGCAACCGTAATGAAGAACATTGGGATTTAGCTCGCCAAGCTGTTGACTATTACGATTTGAAGGGTGATCTTGAAGCGATTCTTGAACTTACCGGAAAATTAGATGAGGTACAGTTCAAGGCGGAAAGTAATCCTGCATTACATCCAGGTCAAAGTGCAGCAATTTATTTACGTGGCGAACGCATTGGTTTCATTGGAGTAGTCCATCCAGAGCTGGAACGTAAGCTGGATCTTAATGGTCGCACAATTGTGTTTGAAATGTTGTGGAACAAGCTTGCAGACCGCGTGCTGCCTGATGCGGGCGAGATTTCTCGTTTCCCATCAAACCGTCGTGATATCGCGGTTGTGGTTGCTGAAAACGTTCCCGCAGACGATATTTTGGCCGAGTGTAAGAAAGTTGGCGCAAATCAGATAGTTGGCGTAAACTTATTTGACGTGTACCGAGGAAAGGGCGTGGAAGAGGGCTACAAAAGCCTTGCTATCAGCTTGGTATTGCAGGATACCGCCCGTACACTGGAAGAAGAGGAGATCGCCGCTACTGTTGCAAAATGTGTAGAGGCTCTAAAACAGCGATTCCAAGCATCCTTGAGGGATTGAACCTATGGCGCTTACTAAAGCTGAAATGTCAGAACACCTGTTTGAAAAGCTTGGGCTTAGCAAACGGGATGCCAAAGACCTGGTTGAACTGTTCTTTGAAGAAGTACGTCGTGCTTTAGAGAATGGTGAACAAGTTAAATTGTCTGGCTTTGGCAATTTTGATCTGCGTGACAAAAACCAACGTCCGGGGCGTAACCCGAAAACTGGTGAGGACATTCCAATTACGGCGCGCCGTGTGGTGACCTTCCGTCCAGGACAGAAGTTAAAAAGCCGGGTTGAGAACGCTACTCCAAAAGAGTAAGCCCGTCTGATAAAAAGGCCGCGAATGCGGCCTTTTTTTTGTCTTTTTTCCAGCTTAAGCAGCGACTTTTTTGAGTGGCTTGTTGATTATTTGTTCGCTTCTTAACTTATATAGCCATCATTATTTTGATGAATGACTAGGTCGTGTGCAAAGAAAACGTTAAACCAATATATCATACAAGAATAATTTGATAGATTGTTTTAATTGCATTGATTGTGGGGTGGTATTTAAATTGAAATGTCCTTCCCTATATAAAATAATCATATGATCTAAAATTAAAAAAAAGGAGCCTAAGCTCCTTTTAATATGATTGCGTAGTCAAGGGAAATACAGTTTCCAGAGTGTCAAAAATAAACTCTGGTAGGGTACTTGCTTAGCCCTTGCTTGAGGATGGTGGAAATATATTAACGCCCTTGGTAATAACCTCCATGGTAGCCGCCACCGCCGTGGCCCCAGTGTGGCGGTAAGATACAGCCGCTCAAGCTAAAGGCGACCATGACAACAGCACATACAGCTAAAATGCGACGCATAGTAATATCCTATTTATGAGTAAACATCTCGAGTATAAATAAAATAATAAATAGCTATTGTTAGACTACTGTTAAGACATGTGACTGTTATTAATAATGCTGACGTTTATTTTATTTTTTTACGGGTGTTGCAGTACCGTAATAATTGTCCTGTTCCTGTAAGGACGGCGAAATTAAAATGAAAATAGGAATTAATCTGCTGCATTAGGTTTATTCGTCTTGATATAAAAACCTCGTAGAAATAAATGAGGTAAATAATATGAACAAGTCTCTTTTACTGCTTTGCACCATACTGGCACTCCCTGCGGTTTCACACGCCGGTGTAACGCTTGATGTCAATGTCCCTGGGGTCTCTGTGCATATTGGTGAGCGTGACACGCGTGGTTACTATTGGGATGGTTACGACTGGCGTCCGCCGCAGTGGTGGAGAGCACACCAAGGTCACTACATTGGAGAACGTAATAACCACGGGATGTATTGGTACGGTAACCACTGGGAGCGTGCAGCGCCGCCAGCACATTACAATGCAAGTCGCTACCCTGTGCAGCATCCTCAAGGAAGAGGGCATGGAGACTGGCATGACAACGGCCAACCGATCCCACCTAATGGGCATCCTTATTAACACTGAGAGTTCATTTCCCCTCCCAATCAAGGCCGCTGATGACGCGGCCTTCGTTTTATCAATCTATACCCAAAATAATTGGCATTGCTTAAAGGCAGCAAGGGAACGCATCCCGTTGAGCTTAAACTGGTAAGTGATTCGGGTCAGTGTGTGTCGCCAACGCAGAAGCAACGTGAAGTATGACGGGGATATTTACATATCTACTAGAGCTCGATAGGTAATGTGAGTAGGATAGCGTCATTACCGATAACTCGTGTTGGCTTACTGTCTTTGCTGACAGAGTAGTGACAGGACGCAGCCCATTTATGCCTCTAAAAAAATTCGGGCCTCTTCAAACGCCTCAACCTGAAAAAAACACCACGTCTTCAACATCCAGGCCGTCAACATCTTCAACATTGTCTGCACAGACAACTTTTGACCTTTTACAGCAACAGCATAAACGCCGGGATTTTCATCGTTTATGGCAACTGGCGTTACTTGCACTATTTGTTCTGATACTCAGTTTGTGCGCGGGCGAGCGCTGGCTGTGGCCTAATCATTGGTGGGATAGCGATTCACGTCTTTTTGTCTGGCAACTGCGTTTACCTCGTGCCTTGGCGGTGATGTTGGTTGGAGCTGGCCTGGCGGTTGCGGGAGCAGTGATGCAGTCATTATTTGAAAATCCGCTGGCAGAACCCGGTTTACTCGGCGTGGCAAATGGCGCGGGTGTCGCTCTGGTGTTGTGTGTGGTATTGAGCAATGGATTACTTCCCATCTGGGTCTTGAGCCTTGCTGCGGTACTGGGCGCAATGTTAATGACCTTTGTATTATTGTACTTTGCCGCAAAAAGACGGTTGAGTAATGCCCGGCTGTTATTAGTCGGTGTGGCGGTGGGAATTATTTGCAGCGCAGTGATGACGTGGGCCGTGTACTTCAGTAGTAATCTGGACTTACGCCAACTGATGTATTGGATGATGGGTGGGTTTGGCGGTGTTGATTGGCGCCAGAGTTGGCTAGGATTGCTACTGTTGCCAGCATTAGTCTGGCTTTGTTGGCAAGGGCATGCGCTGAATTTTCTGGCATTAGGTTCACAGCAGGCGCAACAACTCGGTTTGCCGCTTAATCTATGGCGTAATCTTTTAGTACTTTCTGTCGGCTGGATTGTTGGATTGAGTGTCGCTTTGGCGGGGGTTATCGGATTTATTGGATTAGTGATCCCGCATATTCTCCGCCTGCGAGGTATGACAGACCAGCGACGTTTACTGCCGGGCTGTGCTTTAGCGGGGGCCGGCGTACTATTACTTGCTGATGTGATTGCTCGGGTGGCGCTCTATGCCGCGGAACTGCCTATTGGCGTGGTAACAGCAACGCTGGGGGCTCCGCTATTTATTTGGCTACTGCTCAAGGTGGAAAAGTCTTGAAAGCAGGGGAGTTGAGCTTGCCACTCATCAACGATATTTGTTTTTCATATTTATTAACCAAGGAGTTAACGTTATGAGCAACGCAATTTTTAATACTGAACTTACTACCATCAATGGTAAAAACACCACGCTGGGTGCTTATAAAGGATCGGTATTGCTAGTAGTGAACGTGGCATCACAATGTGGACTGACCAAGCAATATGAAGGATTGGAAAGTTTGTATCAGTCCGTTCATGGCGAGGGATTTGAAGTGCTTGGTTTCCCATGTAATGAGTTTGGCGCCCAGGAGCCAGGTACAGAAGAAGAGATCCAATCCTTCTGTACCACTAATTTTGGCGTAACATTCCCTATGTTTAGCAAAATTGAGGTTAATGGCGAACATCGCCATCCATTATATCAATCACTGATTGCGGCTCAGCCGGAAGCGACCAAGCCTGAAGGAAGTGAGTTTTATCAGCGCTTAGCCAGTAAAGGGCGTGAACCTAAACAACCTGGCAATATTTTATGGAATTTTGAGAAATTCTTGATTGGGCGCGATGGTCAGGTAATTGGCCGCTTTGCACCGGATATGACGCCTGAGGATCCAATTTTGGTGGCGGCAATCAAACAAGCACTCGCCAACTAATGTCCTCATTCTGCTGGCATATTTGAGTAAATAAGCTAAATTGTCACAGATAAGTAGTTTATGGCCGAAAATAATAAAGGTATCTAATGTTACAGCTATCACAGATATCAGTACCCGGACGATTTTCGGCATTTACTACGCAGGTACCAGCTGGCCGTCGGATACATATTATTGGGCCAAATGGTGCGGGGAAAAGCAGTCTGCTTGCTCGTTTAGCCGGGATGTTATCAGGTGAAGGTCAGGTTCTTATTGATGGCATTGCACTTGATAAACTGACCGGATGGCAGCTGGCACAGCGACGAGCCTATCTGTCGCAACAGCAATTGCCGGTATCCGTGATGCCGGTTTTTCAATATCTTTCTCTGCATCAACCAGCGACTGTGCAGGTAGCCCAGCTTGAACAAACGATTAATCATCTGTGCAGCATATTGCGCCTGCTTGATAAATTAGCTGAACCTATCAACAATTTATCTGGAGGAGAATGGCAACGGGTAAGGCTGGTGGCCGCTTTGTTGCAAGTGTGGCCTGATATTAATCCTTTGAGTAAATTGTTGTTACTTGATGAACCGATGAATAGCCTTGATATCGCTCAACAGCGAGCGCTGGATGGGTTAATCGAGCAATTTTGCGCGACAGGGCGCACGGCAATTATTAGCGATCACGACCTCAATCATAGCTTACAGCTCGCCGATGATGTTTGGCTGATGTCGCAGGGGCAAATCGAAGCAGCCGGCAAGGTTGATGAAGTCATGCAGCCTGAAAGACTATCAAAAATATTTGATGTTGAGTTTGTTCTCAATGCCGTGGCGGGCAAAGCATGGTTAATGATGTCATAACTGCCAATAACATCGTAACTATTTATGATGATATCGCAAAATTATGTGTAAAATAGCCGCCGAAGATTTATCTGTGCAGGCAACATGCCCTACTTATGTACCATGTGCGATAAATAAGCTGGCAAAAATGCGCCATGGCGTTTTTTTGTCCTGATGATAGCCGATTTGATGTTTATCAATGAGTATGCATTTTTTACAGCGCGTAGTGTTGCTCCGCATTACTATTTGGCGCGGCATATATATTGAATATTCTTAAGGTTAAATTAAGCTTAAACGGCAATGATTTAGTGACTCTATTAGATAGACGTTTAGCCACGGTTAAATGTCTTCGTTTTAGAGTGTGCTATTTATTTGTCAGCGGTCAATAACGCAGGATAAGTGTCATGGAACAGTTCTTACCCTTTTCTCGCCCATCGATGGGAGAAGATGAGATTAAAGCGGTCGAAGGCGTATTGCGCTCCGGCTGGATCACTACCGGTCCTCAGACTCATCAACTTGAACAAGACTTTGCCCAAGCTTATGGCTGCAAACATGCCATTGCGGTAAGTTCAGCGACGGGTGGTATGCATGTCACGCTGCTGGCATTAGGTATTGGCCCGGGAGATGAAGTGATTACACCTTCACAAACCTGGGTTTCCACGCTCAACATGATCGTATTACTGGGCGCAGAGCCGGTAATGATTGACGTCGATCCTAATACCTTGATGGTAAGCGCTGAAGATATTGCAGCCGCTATTACGCCAAAGACCAAAGCGATCATCCCGGTTCACTATGCAGGTGCGCCGTTAGACCTTGATCCAATTATCGCGTTGGCTAAACAGCACAATATTCCACTGATCGAAGATGCCGCCCATGCTGCGGGTTGTCAATATCGTGGCCGTTGGGTTGGTTCGCAAGGTACCGCTATTTTCTCTTTCCACGCCATCAAAAACATGACCTGTGCTGAAGGTGGCATGGTGGTCACCGATGACGATGAATTGGCTGCGAAAGTTCGCGCACTGAAATTCCATGGTCTGGCCGTTGACGCCTTTGATCGTGAGGTGCAAGGCCGTCGTCCACAGGCTGAAGTCGTTGAGCCTGGTTTTAAATATAATATTTCCGATATTCATTCTGCCATTGCTGTTGTTCAGCTTAAACGCCTGGCTCAGATGAATGCACGCCGTGCCGAATTGGCTCAGCTTTATTTGGAAAAATTGGCGGGCTCTCCGTTCTTGCCAATGAGTGTTCCTGATTATCCGCATTTGCATACTTGGCATTTGTTTATGATCCGCGTCGATGAAGAGCGTTGTGGTATCAGCCGTGATGCGTTGATGGAACGCTTGAAAGCGTTGGGTATTGGTACCGGCTTGCATTTCCGCGCCGCACATACCCAGAAATACTATCGTGAGCGTTACCCGGATGTTGACTTGCCTAACAGTACCTGGAATTCAGCCAGACTTTGTAGCTTGCCAATGTTCCCTGATATGCAGGACAGCGATGTTGACCGAGTCGTCGCAGCCCTTTTTTCCATTGTGGAGACGAAGTAGTGGCTCAATTTGATTCAATTAGTAAAGTATCGGTAGTCATACCCGTCTATAACGAGGAAGCCAGCTTACCTGCTTTGCTGTCGCGCACTGTAGCGGCCTGCCGCCAACTGGCTCAGCCATTTGAAATTATTCTGGTTGATGATGGTAGCAGCGATCGTTCAGTTGAAATGCTGACCGAAGCGGCTGAAATTCCAGAAAACTGCATCATTGCTGTGCTGCTCAACCGTAACTATGGTCAGCACTCTGCCATTATGGCGGGTTTCAGCCATGTTAGCGGCGACTTAGTGATCACACTCGATGCGGATTTGCAAAACCCGCCGGAAGAGATCCCACGTTTGGTTGCTAAAGCGGAAGAGGGCTATGACGTTGTTGGTACGGTTCGTGCTAATCGTCGTGACTCTTGGTTCCGCAAAAGCGCGTCTAAAGTCATCAACATGATGATCCAACGTGCTACTGGCAAATCAATGGGTGATTATGGCTGTATGTTGCGCGCCTATCGTCGCCACATCATCGAAGCCATGTTGCATTGCCATGAGCGCAGCACTTTTATCCCTATTCTGGCGAATACTTTTGCTAAAAAGACCGTCGAGATTCCTGTACAGCACGCTGAGCGTGAATTTGGTGATTCCAAATACAGCCTGATGAAACTCATCAATCTGATGTACGACTTGATCACCTGTCTGACTACCACACCATTGCGTATGCTAAGCGTGGTTGGCAGTGTGATTGCTTTGTTCGGATTTGTGCTGGCATTAGCACTGATCCTGATGCGTTTGGTTCTCGGCCCGGCATGGGCTGCGGAAGGCGTCTTTACGCTATTTGCTTTGCTGTTTATGTTTATTGGTGCGCAGTTTGTAGGTATGGGATTACTCGGTGAGTATATCGGCCGTATCTATAACGATGTTCGTGCACGTCCCCGTTATTTTATTCAGAAAGTTGTCGGAGCACGCTCTGCTGACAAAAGCCAGGAAGAAGAGTAATGAAAGCGATTGTATTTGCTTACCATGATATTGGTTGCGTGGGCTTAAAAGCTCTGGTTGAAGCCGGTTATGATGTTCAAGCGGTATTTACCCACACAGATTCCCCAGAAGAGAACAATTTCTTCTCTTCAGTTGCTCGCACCGGTGCAGATCTAAACCTGCCGGTCTTTGCACCAGAAGATGTTAACCATCCTCTGTGGGTAAATCGTATCCGTGAGTTGCAGCCAGATGTGATCTTCTCTTTCTACTACCGCAATATGCTGAGCGAAGAAGTGCTGGCGTTAGCACCTCAAGGTGGCTTTAACCTGCATGGTTCTCTGTTGCCAGCATACCGTGGCCGCGCACCAATTAACTGGGCATTGCTCAATGGTGAAGCAGAAACTGGCGTGACCCTGCATAAGATGGTTAAACGTCCAGATGCTGGTGATATTGTTAGCCAACGTGCGGTTGCTATTGATGCGCAAGATACTGCGCTAAGCCTGCACGCAAAAGTGCGCGAAGCGGCACAACAATTGCTGAAAGACGTATTGCCGACCATGCTTAACGGCAGCTTCACCCTGACGGCACAAGATGAATCCAAAGCTACTTACTTTGGTCGTCGTACTGCCGCGGATGGTGAAATCTATTGGCACAAATCAGCTACAGAGATCAACAACTTGATCCGTGCGGTAACTGAACCTTACCCTGGTGCATTTAGCTTCCTTGGTGAGCGTAAAATGACTATTTGGCGTGCAAGCGTGCTCGACACTGCGCATGACAAACAGCCGGGTACCGTGTTGTCTAACGATCCTTTGGTTGTTGCTTGTGGTGAAGGTGCGTTGCAGATCCTCGCCGGTCAGAATGATTCTGGTCTGTATGTTCAGGGCACTCGTTTGGCACAAGAAATGGGTATTATGCCTAATGTTCGCCTGAGCCAACGTCCAACAGCAGTACTTAAGCGCCGTACTCGCGTATTGATCCTCGGTGTGAACGGTTTCATCGGTAACCACCTGAGCGAACGTTTGCTGCGTGATGGTAACTACGAAATCTTTGGTCTGGATATCAGCTCCGATGCTGTGACCCGTTTCATGGATAACCCGAACTTCCACTTTGTTGAAGGCGATATCAGCATTCACTCCGAGTGGATCGAGTATCACATCAAGAAATGTGACGTTGTATTGCCGCTGGTGGCTATCGCAACGCCGATCGAATATACCCGTAACCCACTGCGTGTATTCGAACTGGACTTCGAAGAAAACCTGAAAATCGTTCGTGATTGCGTTAAGTACAAAAAACGCATTATCTTCCCGTCCACATCTGAAGTTTATGGCATGTGTGATGACAAAGAATTCGACGAAGATTCATCACGTCTGATTGTTGGCCCGATCAACAAACAGCGTTGGATTTACTCGGTTTCCAAGCAGCTATTGGACCGTGTGATCTGGGCTTACGGTGTGAAAGAAGGCCTGCGATTCACGCTGTTCCGTCCGTTCAACTGGATGGGCCCGCGTCTGGATAACTTGAATGCTGCACGTATCGGTAGTTCACGCGCTATTACCCAGTTGATCCTCAACTTGGTTGAAGGTTCTCCTATCAAGCTTATCGACGGTGGTGAGCAGAAACGTTGCTTTACCGACATCAACGACGGAATTGAAGCACTGTTCCGCATTATCGAAAACCGTGATGGCCTGTGCGAAGGTCAAATCGTTAACATTGGTAACCCAACCAATGAAGCTAGCATCCGTGAATTGGCGGAAATGTTACTGCGCAGCTTTGAGAAACACCCACTGCGCGATCAGTTCCCTCCGTTCGCTGGTTTCAAAATGGTTGAAAGCAGCAGCTACTATGGCAAAGGTTATCAGGATGTGGAACACCGCACTCCGAGCATCAAAAATGCTAAACGCCTGCTGAATTGGAAGCCTGAAGTCGCAATGGAAAAAACGGTTGACGATACGCTCGACTTCTTCCTGCGTTCTGTCGATTTCCCTGCCGATAAGGGTTAACAGTTTGACTGGCATGAAAAAAATAGGTCTACGAATTGATGTAGATACGTTGAGTGGCACCCGCAAGGGTGTCCCTGAATTACTCAGATTACTCGACAAACATCAAATTAAAGCCAGTTTCTTTTTCAGCGTCGGGCCAGACAACATGGGGCGCCATTTATGGCGCCTTTTGCGTCCCCGCTTTCTGTGGAAGATGCTGCGCTCCAACGCTGCTTCACTTTACGGGCTTGATATTTTAGTTGCCGGTACCGCTTGGCCTGGGAAGGTGATCTCCCGAGACTGTGCGCCGTTGATGAAACTGAGTGCGGATAAAGGTCATGAAATCGGCCTCCACGCCTGGGATCACCAAGGTTGGCAAGCTAAAGTCGGCAAATGGTCAGAACAGCGCCTTGAGCTAGAAGTTCGCAAAGGGGTTAACGCGCTAGAAAAAAGCATTGGTCGCCCGATTGATTGCTCTGCGGTAGCTGGGTGGCGTGCTGATGGTCGCGTGTTGAAAGTGAAGCAAAAATTTAACTTCCGTTATAACAGTGATTGTCGAGGTACGGTACCTTTCCGTCCACGACTTGACGATGGTACGTTAGGCACCGTGCAAATTCCGGTTACATTACCGACCTACGATGAAGTTATTGGCAGTCAGGTTACAGCGGATAGCTTCAACGACTTTATTCTTGATGCGATGCTCAAGGATCAAGGCGTCCCGGTTTATACCATCCATACCGAAGTGGAGGGCATGTCGTTATCGGCGATGTTCGATGATTTACTGACGCGTGCTAAAGCCGCCGGTATTGAATTTTGTCCCTTAGGCGAGCTTTTGCCGTCTGATATTACAACGTTGCCTGTTGGGCAAGTTGTTCGTTCCGCATTTCCCGGACGGGAAGGGTGGCTGGGTTGTCAGCAAGAAGGTCAAGCCTGATGTTGAAAGCATATAAGCGTGTCTGGGGTTTACTCCTCCTGGTTTTTTTCGCCCTCATCTATTTGATTCCGATTAATGCCCGCTTGTTATGGCAGCCTGATGAAACTCGTTACGCTGAAATTAGCCGCGAGATGCTGCAACGTGGAGATTGGGTGGTTCCTCATCTCCTTGGACTGCGTTATTTTGAAAAACCTATCGCGGGATACTGGTTTAATAACATTAGCCAAATGATTTTCGGCGACAGCAACTTTGCTGTACGTTTTGGTTCGGTGTTCAGCACCTTTGTTAGCGCACTATTAGTGTTTTGGTTGGCAAATGTACTTTGGCACAACCGTAAAACGGCTTACACCGCAACGTTGATTTATCTCTCCTTCACGTTGGTCTTCAGTATAGGGACTTACAGCGTACTGGACCCGATGCTGACGCTGTGGATTAACGCCGCGATGGTATTCAGCTATTTCTGTTTACGTGCGAGTGGAAATAAACAGAAGGCGCTGAGTTGGATTGCTTTGGGATTGGCCTGTGGTATGGGCTTCATGACCAAAGGTTTTCTGGCACTGGCGTTACCGGTTATTGCTGTTATCCCGGTGGTCTGGCGTGAAAAGCGTTTTAAAACGTTATTTGGCTGGGGGCCGCTGGCCGTTATTGTTGCCGTGCTACTTAGTTTGCCTTGGGTGTTGGCGATTGCGCATCGGGAGCCCGATTACTGGAACTACTTCTTCTGGGTAGAAAATATTCAGCGCTTTGCTGAGCAAGATGCACAGCATAAAGCCCCGTTCTGGTATTTTATCCCGGTCTTGTGTCTGGGTTCACTGCCTTGGTTGGGGCTATTACCTGGTTCACTGGCTAACGGATGGAAAAAGCGAGTTATGCGCCCAGAGCTGTTCTTCTTACTCAGCTGGGTTCTATTGCCACTTATATTCTTTAGTATCGCCAAAGGTAAGCTGCCAACCTATATTCTGCCTTGCTTTGCGCCTTTAGCGTTACTGATGGCCGATTACCTTGACCAGCTTCGTCAGGCTGGTGCGCGCCGCACGCTGAAAGCTAATGCCATCATCAATATTATCTTTGGCTCGTTGGCTGTTATTGCGCTGGTGGTGATGTCTGGGCGTCTGCCGTTTGGTCACATCAGAGAGCTGTACGGTCCGTCCGAAATTAACCGTATGCTAATTGGTGTACTTTGCTTTGCAGTCTGGGCGTTGGCAGGCTTACTTAGTCTGACGCAAGCTAAGCGTTGGTACTGGGCTGCAGCATGTCCGTTGGTATTAAGTTTGTTAGTCGGGCAGGCTCTGCCACAAAGGATCGTTGACTCGAAGTTGCAGCAGCAATTTGTCACAAACAATATTAAGTTATTGCGAGACAGCCGTTATGTATTAACTGGAAACGTCGGTATTGCCACCTCTCTGGCCTGGGTGCTCAAACGCAGTGACATCATTATGTATGATGGCAAAGGTGAATTGGAATATGGCTTGAAATACCCTGATGCCGTAGGGCGTTTTATCAGTGCACCTGGCTTCCCTGCATGGCTGGAAAAAGCGCGACTTGAAGGCAATGTGTCATTGGTGGTGAAAACTGACGATCTGGAAGGTAATACAACCGGGCTTCCTCCTGCCGACAGTGTGATTCAATCAGGCCGGACAGAACTCTTCTTCTACAAAAAACTGCCATGATAGGATATTTGCTAGTTCTGGTTGCTAGCATCCTCACCTGTGCTGGCCAGCTTTGCCAAAAGCAGGCCGCGCAGGTAGGGCAAAACGGCCGCGATAGCTCTTTGATGTTGACCCTTCGTTGGTTATTACTGGCGATGGCACTGATGGGATGTGCGTTGCTCGTTTGGCTGCGGGTATTGCAGCTTTTGCCTCTGAGTCTGGCTTACCCGATGTTGAGTGTGAATTTTATTTTTATTACGCTCAGCGCTCGTTGGTTTTTTGGTGAAGTCATCGACAGGCGGCATTGGTATGGCGTGGCGTTGATTATGCTAGGGATACTGTTAATGAGCATCAAAGCATGATGAGTAGCAATCAATGAAAGGTTACTTGTGGAGTGGTTGTAGTTTACTACTGGTCAGTGCTGCGCAACTGTTGATGAAGTGGGGAATGATACATCTTCCTCTCTTTTCTCTCGCCGATCTGAATCTCGCTTTTGTTGTTAACAACATCACCGCGATACTGGTCGTGGGGGCAGGGATTGCTGGTTACGGGATTTCTATGCTGTGCTGGTTCTTTGCATTGCGTATTTTACCGCTGAACCGGGCCTATGCGCTGTTGAGCTTAAGCTACGCGTTGGTCTATCTGGGGGCAGTTTGCTTACCTTGGTTTAATGAACCAACCTACTGGCTGAAGACGCTCGGCGCGATTTCTATCATGCTGGGTGTCTGGTTGATTCATAGCAAACCTGCTGCCACACCTGCGAATTAATGCCTTTCTAATATTCTGCAATTTTGTTCAAGTCGGCGAATCGCCGACTTTCTCTCGTTATTATGTCCTGTGTTTTTTATAGATATTATGTATATTTACATTTTCGTCGGCGATTTTTATTGGATGGCGGATAAAATAACGTTAGATTCTTTTAATCTATAGATAACGGTAAGTTACCTTCTTAGCTAGAGCTACTGGCAGCGTTTCGCAAAGAAAAAGGAAAAGGAAGTAAAGTCGATGCACAAGCGTACAGGTCTGTTCTACTCTTTTTTAGTGCTATTCGCCCTGGTTCTCAGTGGTTGTAGTAGTCATGCTCCGCTCCCTAGCGGGAACATGGCTAACTCTGGACATGTGGTTAAACAACTCAATGCCCAATTGAGCCAATGGCGTGGCGCGCCTTATCGTTATGGTGGGTTAGAGCGTAGCGGTGTAGATTGCTCTGGTTTTGTGTTCCGTACTTACCGCGATCGCTTTGGTATTGTGTTGCCCAGGACAACGATCGCTCAAACTAAACTGGGAACCAAAGTCTCGCGTAAAGAGTTATTACCCGGTGATTTAGTCTTCTTCAAAACGGGTGAAGGAGAATATGGGTTGCATGTAGGCATCTATGATAACAATGGAAAATTCATTCATGCTTCAACCAGCCGTGGGGTGATCCGCTCCTCGTTAGATAATGTCTATTGGCGTAAAACTTATTGGCAGGCCCGCAGAATATAATGTCAATTCGTTAGGTTTAAATTTTCGGTACTCCTCTATCTCTATCGCCCTTCGATGTGAGGGCGACTCGATCATTTTGTAATTTGACCGGGAAGTGAGTACAAGCGTTGCCTCTCTCACCTTATCACCTGCCGCCGGCCTAATTTCTGTAGCGAAAACCTAGATACCATAACAAGTGATGTGTCGTGCAATATAAGATTTTTATTGTTCGTCAAAGAGAAGACTATTACGGAAATGGTTCGCAATAGTTTTAATAATGAATGATGTATTACTTTTTATTATTCATCTATTAATTATTTTTATAACAAAAATCTTACCAAGCTGTTCGTAATTCGATCTAAATGGCAATCGCTGCTTATAATAGATGGCATGCTAAGAGCAGATAAGAAATCATACCTTTATATTTAATTAGATAAATTTATTGGGATTGATGTCGATAACTACTTAAATAACTAATTTTTACGGGTTCAAGATGGTTTCATTTGATAAATAGTTTGTTTCAATAGCATGCTTAAATTTTTGTTATATTCACTTTGTTTAATTGCTTTGAAATCAAACAATTGCTTTGTTTTTGTTCGTTTGTTGTTGGTTTTTTAATTGCTCAATTAATCGTGAAATAAAAAACACAAAATAGTGAAGAAATTCGTATGACATTTTTAAAAGCGACTATAGTGAAAGAGTGCTAATGAAAAGTTAATAGGTATGGCTTGTATATCCATCAAAAATATTAAGGTTAATTCACTTTAACCTTGATGTGGGGGTGTATTTGCCTCATAGAATGCTTGATAGCATGTTGAAAATTTATATGCGATCAAAAATATCAAGTCTGGCTTACGACTTTTGTTCTCTAACTCGACCGACCCCTGGCTCAATTTGGCGGTTGAAGATTGTATTTTTCGACTAATGGGCTAGGCAGCGCATTCTCTTTTTGTGACGCAAACCTTGGTCATTGGGCTGGGACAGAGTCTATGTAAAGCGTGCAATCTCGGTCGTATGTAGTAAGACGGTCTTTTTGCTCAACAGCAAAAAGAGTTGAGAGGGCTATCGAGATGGTGAATCGAGCGCATTCAATAGACCTAGCCGTAAATAGATTACGTGTTTTTCGATTCTCTGTTTCTCAAATATTGCGACATTTATTTTGTAAATAAACATTTTTCACTGGCTTTACCCTAACACGCCATTGGACTAATCTTAGGGAGTGTTCAGAAAGTTTAAAGTTTCGCAATGCGAGTGATTTTCATCCGCTGGTTATATTTTAACTATCAGTTGGTTAGGTGTGATGTAAGGAAGTCAAAATTTAAGACATTGCCCAATAGCGCTGTGGATGAATTTTTTTACAAAATGCCCCAACGTTGCTGATTTATGACTACTATTTATTGCCCCACCTGATTGGACGATCTCCGAGGGCCGTTCGTGAGGCAAAGAAGCGGTAATGTGAAGGCGTATTTTTATGAATATATGTTATTAAGGTATGATTTTAATGCATTTAGAAGCATGTTTGATGAACGCTGCGTTTGTGGCTGAAGTGGATGTGAATGATGTTATGTGTGTTTTTATACTCTACCAATGATTGTTGAACTGTAGGTGTTCATTCAAAAGCTTGGTGCTACTTTTTGAGCATACTGGCATTGTACACCAAACTGGATTGGTTCTTTTATATCTGTTTTGACCTAGGTAGCGATTCCGTAGGAAAAACACTATCTATGTAGCAAGAGTCAATCGAGAGGCTTTTCAACAATGTTGTGCCGTTTACGTATTGGAAAATAAATGAGAATACAATTCGATGCGGCCTTTAACAGCAGCTACCTTTGTCAGCCTATCTATTCGAGAGGCGGTGAATTATTAGCAGTGGAACTAATTTGTCGTTTTGTTAACACAGATAGCAAGCTGGTTATGCCAACAGAATTAGTTTTAAATCTTTTAAGTTCGCAGCAACGCTATACCTTTTTACAAGAGCAAATTGCTTGGGCCACGCAGCAAGCTGCATGGTTTGAGAGCAATAAAGTGAGTCTCAATATCACGATTGAAGATAAATTAGCGAATTTAGTGATTGAATACCCGGAGTTGAAAGAGGCGCTAAAAGCGCTGCCTTTTGTGAATGTTAATGTGAGCGAGTCGTTTCCTGAGTTTTCGTTGGGGAGGAAGAACAAAAGGTTAACGGAGATAAACCAAAGTTTTTCTCTCTGGTTAGAAGGTTTCGGTTCCGGTAATGGCAACATGGCCCCGATCTTCGATGGGATGTTTAGCTGGGTTAAATTGGATAAGAACTTTTTTTGGCGGCTTTATGCTGGAGAAAACTTCGCAGTTATATTGCCTTCGCTACTGAGAAATGTTCATCGTTTTTGCCGAAATGTCGTCATCGATGGTTTAGATACTGCTGAGTATTTATCCGCCGTCTATGACACGGATATTCAGGGAGTAAAAGGTTTACTATGGCCAGGCGTTGAGCCAGCACTATTAGATAGCCTTTTAGCCCGCCCGCCTGAGTTCCATTAAGCCATAAGCTAACGCCGGCAGTCTTTCTGCCGGTTTGCTACTTGATAAGTCGAGTTATTAGCAAGCGCCTTGGCCACATGATAGGCATAAAGGTGATATCCCTGTTATTCGTCGGTGTTAATCCTGCACGTCGCGTTCTACACTGGCTGCAAGGGGGGCTTATGCCGCAATTTGAACACCATTATTTTGATCAGTTACCCGGTTTTTATACCGAGCTCAATCCTACGCCACTTAAAGGTAGCCGATTGTTTTATCACAGTCAGCCATTGGCTCAAGAGTTGGGCTTGGATGCTGCACTTTTTGCTGAAGATCATCGCGAATATTGGTGCGGTGAGCGATTTTTCCCTGGCATGAAGCCATTGGCCCAAGTGTACAGTGGCCATCAGTTTGGCGTGTGGGCGGGGCAGCTAGGAGACGGCCGAGGTATTCTTCTGGGAGAGCAAAAACTCTCAGATGGCCGTTATGTTGACTGGCATCTAAAAGGCGCTGGGCTGACGCCATACTCTCGTATGGGAGATGGACGGGCGGTATTGCGTTCAGTGATACGAGAATTTTTAGCCTCAGAAGCTTTACATCACCTCTCTATTCCAACCACGCGTGCGCTCACAATCTCTACCAGCGATGAGCCGGTGTTCCGCGAACAACCAGAACGCGGTGCAATGTTGATTCGTGTAGCAGAAAGTCACGTTAGATTTGGGCATTTTGAACATTTTTATTACCGCAAACAGCCAGAACAAGTACAACAACTGGCCGACTATGTTATTGCTCATCATTGGCCTGAGCTCGTCAATCTGACAGCTACACCGGCCGAGCGTTATACGCTGTGGTTTAAAGATGTGGTTGAACGTACCGCGCGTCTGATAGCACAATGGCAATGTGTTGGATTCGCTCACGGCGTAATGAACACCGATAATATGTCGATTCTTGGCCTAACTATCGATTTTGGTCCTTACGGTTTTCTCGATGATTACCAGCCCGGCCATATCTGTAACCATTCCGATCATCAAGGGCGTTATAGCTTTGATAATCAGCCCGCGGCAGCCTATTGGAATTTGCATCGGCTGGCCCAAGCACTATCTGGGCTAATGAGTACAGAGCAACTAGAATCAGCGCTCAATGCTTATGAACCGGCATTGATGGCAACTTATGGTCAGACAATGCGTAACAAGCTGGGCTTTTTCACTCAAAGCAAACAGGATAACGACATCCTTACCGGCCTGTTGAGCATGATGGAGAATGAGGGGAGAGATTACACCCGGACTTTCCGCCTGCTCAGTGATGTTGAGCAACAGCAGCAAAACACTGCTTTACGCGATGATTTTATCGACCGTGATGCGTTTGACCGCTGGTACCAGGATTATCGCCAGCGCTTACAGCAAGAAAATGTGGATGATGCAACTCGCCAACAGGCGATGAAAAAAGCCAATCCGCGGATCATATTGCGTAACTATCTGGCACAACAAGCCATTGAAAAAGCCGAGCAGGACGATGTCAGTGCACTGGCCCAACTACACCAGGCGCTGTGTAATCCTTTTAGCGATGCAGCTGAGTATGATGCGATGGCGGCATTGCCGCCAGATTGGGGTAAGCATTTAGAAATATCTTGTTCTAGCTAGTCGTTGAGCCAGATAGGGTGGAGAAGCAGGGCGTGAAACGTGGGATGACACGTTACAACGCTCTGCTTTTTTATGTTATTGACGCAAAAAAACCTGAGGGACCAAGCTATCAGGATGATGCCCAACATGAAGATCCGCTTGATACCAGCGCTGTAAAATATCGGTTTGCATTACTTCGGCCGGCGTTCCGGTTGCCACTAACCGTCCTTGGTGCATTAACAGCACGCGATCGGCGTAGAGTGAAGCTAGATTGAGATCATGCAATACGCAGCAGACGCCCAATTGTCGCTCACGGGTCAAACGGTGTAACAGGCGCAGGCTGTGCTGCTGATGATAAAGATCCAATGCCGACGTGGGTTCATCAAGGAATAACCAACGTGGTTCAGGTTCTGGATGCCATAACTGAATTAACACCCTTGCCAATTGCACCCGCTGCTGTTCCCCGCCTGAAAGCTGCCGATAATCACGATCGGCGAAAGCCACGCAGTCTGTTTCAGTCATCACTTGCCGCAGTGCCTGCTGGAGATGGCGATTGCCGTGAGGAGATCGTCCTAACGTTATCACCTCACGTACACTAAATCCAAAAGCCATATGATTGCTTTGGCGCATCACGGCCCGAGTTCTGGCAAGTTCAAAGGCTGTCCAACTGCTCATGGGTTTGCCAGATAGCGAACATTGCCCAGTCGACGGCGTGAGATAACCGGTCAGCAATTTCATCAGCGTTGATTTACCTGCGCCATTTGGGCCAATCAGCGCGACCATTTCGCCACTGTTAATATGTACGGAAATCTGATCAATGAGTTGCCGCTCACCTGCGTGATAGCTCAAGTTATTGCCGCGCAACGTCTGAGATTCATCACTCATTTTGGCTCCTGGTCGGGCGGAGTATCAGCCACAAGAAATAAGGGCCGCCGAGCAGACTGGTAATTAATCCAACTGGCATCTCGGCGGGGGCAACCAACGTGCGGGCAAGGGTGTCGGCCAGTAATAGCAGGCAAGCCCCGCCAAGTGCTGCGCCTGGCAGCAGCCAACGATGATCGGGACCAACGCGCATACGTAAAAGATGGGGAACGACTAAGCCGATAAAGCCAATAATCCCACTGATTGCCACCGATGTTCCGACCAACAAGGCGCTGATCAGTAACAATTTGATTTGTGTTCGGCGCACATTTAATCCGAGATAATGGGCATCTTCTTCGCCCAATTGCAGCAAGTTAAGTTGGCGTGCCAGTGTTAATGCCCAAATGCTGGCAGGCAGAATCAACGTCACGGCAAGCGCTAAACTTGGCCATTGTGCCTGACCGAGGCTGCCCATGCTCCATAGTGAAAACTGGCGTAACTGGCTATCATCGCTGACGTAGGTGAGCACACCGATTGCCGCACCGCATAATGCATTGATAGCAATACCCGCTAATAACAGACGCGACAGGCTGTTTTTGCCACTTCGACTTAGCAAAAAGACGATACCAGCGACTACCAGACTGCCGACAAATGCTCCGAACATATGTCCATAAAGTGCCAACATTGGCGGCAGGGAGAAGGGCATAACAATTAATAAAGCAACGAATAGCGCGGCACCGCTGCTGATCCCAAGCAGTCCGGGATCGGCCAGCGGGTTACGAAAAACGCCTTGCATCACGGCGCCCGAACTGGCGAGCGCCCAACCGACAACAACGGCTAACAATACGCGTGGCAAGCGAATAGTGAGCCACACTTGCCATAGATCCTGATCCAGCGGGTGTTTCCACAGCGTGACAAAGGAGAGCGACAGTGCCCCAGTATTGACTGCTGCTAGCATTAGTGCGAGCAACAGTAATACCAACAACGCTATCGACCAATATTGCGGTGCGATGCGAATCGGTTCTCGCGTATTGATATCACTCATTTTACCTGTTCCATCGCCTGACGGAGTTTAGCCAGTACGGCTGGCGTTTGCAGGCCGAAGCCAAGCAACGCCATATCGTCAACCACCAATGCGCGTTTGTGTTTCCCCGCAGGTGTTAATGCCAGGCCAGGGAGCTTCCAAACTTGATCGATACCGCCTAGCGCTTTTACGCCATCGGTAGTCAATAACAGCAAGTCAGGTGCGCTAGCCAAGGTGCCTTCTTGGGAGAGTGGACGATAATGTGAGAAGCCTTGCATAGCGTTTTTGCCGCCGGCGGCAGTAATGATCGCATCGGCAGCGGTATCCTGCCCGGCTGCCATTGATGTCATGCCGCTGTAGCTCATTACAAACATCACTTTAACCGGTAAAGGCGTCTTTGCTACGGCTTGTAATTGCTGACGATAATCCGCAATCAGCTTCTCACCCTGTGCCTTGCGGTTAAGGGCATCTGCAATCACCGTGATTTTTTCCGGCACGGCATCCAGCGATGCGGTACCGGGAACGCGAACCACCTTGACCCCTTTTTGCTCTTCAATCTGCTGCAATACCAATGAAGGCTCAGCTAAATTGCTGCTTAATAGCAATGAAGGTTTCATCGCCAAAATGCCTTCAGTATTGAGCTGGCGCATATAGCCAACATTAGGCAATTTTTTGACTTCAGGCGGCTGTTCGCTGGTACTGTCGCGGGCAACCACTTCATTACCTGCGCCGAGTGCATAGACAATTTCGGTCACATCTCCGCCAATACTTACCACTCTTTCTGCTTGGGCGTATTGGGGTAAAATAACCAATGCAAGTGCGCCTAAAATAAACCGCGCGTTCAATTTCATGCCGCCACTCCTTCACGGCTCAATGCGGTGATTTGCTCACGCCATTGAGTTTGTTCATGAGTGCCTTCAGTGCGCTGACCAAATAGTTGGGCAATTTGGCTACCGTCTGCGGCAAAAATTTCCAGGCTAGTGACAAAACCATCTTTTGTCGGTTTACGGGTGACCCAACTTTCTGCGATCGCGCTTTCCACCACGTGTAAAGTGAAATCGGTATTGAAGACATTCGTCCATTCGCCGTGCGGCATCACTTTTTCAATTTTGCCGGTAAAGATTTGCACACAACCTGGATTGCTGACGAAAATCATGATCTCATTTTGCGCGTCACGAGCGGCATTCAGCACCGCTGTTAACGAACCGTTGTCGACCTGATAAGCCAAGTCTTCACCGACAGCGCGGAACGCCTGCTGGCGGCTCACATTATGACGCTTGAGCAGTTGGAAGAATTGGTGCACATCGGTCATTGCGCGCCATTCTTCGTCCAGCGTCGCGAGATTGCCAGCTTCAGTCTGCACCGGTTTGCTTGGTGCAGACAATGCTAGCGGCAGATTTTCATGGTCGGTGTATTGTTCTACTAATGCGTGCCAAACGGCTAGGTCGGTTTCATCAGTGGTATAGACCTTATGCAGGGCATCACCGCTGTTATCGAAGAATTGTAGGCTATGGCGAACGCCACGTGGGCTCTCTTCGCTAAGCGCAAACACGTATTTCCAGTTATGTAAGAACAAACGTAAATCCAGCGCACGTGGATTGAGGATCAGCCCAGCGTGACCACCTAGTTGTTGATTTTGATAGCGACCAACTTGCTCATGCACGGCATATTCATTACGGGTAATCGATTTAGTCTTACCTACATTTTCTAATGCAGCCAGCAGAGTTCTTACCTCAACGTTTAGGCGTTTTGCACCATTTCCAACACGCAAGAATGTCAGTTGGGCTTCGCTGATAGCCAGTATTGCGGCCAAATCACGGGCATATTTCCCAGGGTTGTTTTCTTTGGCTTGTACATAATCGTTGTAGGTGACAGTCATAATATCGGTTCCTCGTTAATCAGCCAGCATCAGCCGGACTCTTGGTATTTTCTGTGTGTGTTTCTACGTTCGGGAGACAATGGGTAGTAGAAATTAATCTATCCCGTCATCCATCAAGATTCCGGATTGTCTCCTACCTTCATCTTGAAGTTGATTGGGTATATAAAGAGCTGCTGGCTGCCTTGATCATCGGACCTGGGTGGCTGGCATAACGTCACTAGCTTATGGATTGCCAGCATATCGATGACTAGCAATAGTATGCGTGACGTTAGTCACCTCGATCATTTAGTTAGTATAAGTTTCCCTGCTTTAGTCTGGCGTAGCATATAGCGCTGGCCCTGGTGAATGATGATTGTCATCCCACTCGCGCCTAATAGCTCTGCGCTATTGATACAGTTTTCATTGTTTGCATGGTGTAGGAGGGAAGACGAAGTATCACAAACAGTCTCTTCCAATGATGTGAGTGGAGTCTTATCATTCATTTTTATAAGGGTAATGTAAATCAATATCATTGTGATAATGATTATCAATTCATTGCTGGGGCACATCAAGAAAAATTTGAGCAGGGAAGAGGGAAATAGCGCGATTCGGCGAGGGAATAATCAACAGAACGATAATTGTCCATGTTTTGAATAATGATATTGCTCGGTATTTATTGGTACGATACCCGGAAATTAGGGATTCCCCGGGTATCGATACTAGGGCTTGTAACGATTAACGTTGTGTAGCTACTGCCTCGTCTAACATAGCAAGCAGTGTTTCGGTGTCATCCCAACTTAAGCAAGGGTCGGTGATAGATTTGCCATAAGTTAATGGTTGTCCTGCGGTGATGGCTTGTGTGCCTTCTTGCAAGAAACTTTCCGCCATGACACCCGCAATGGCTTGCGAACCATTGCGAATTTGTTGACAGATGTCAGCTGCGACATCTAATTGACGGCGATGCTGTTTCTGGCAATTGCCATGGCTGAAATCGACCACCAAACGCTGTGGTAAATCAAATTGGGCAAGGTTGTCACAGGCGGCAGCAATGTGCTCAGCATGGTAGTTAGGCGTTTTGCCTCCACGCAAAATAACATGGCCAGCCGGGTTACCTGTGGTGCGGTAAACGGTCATTTGGCCATTTTTATCTGGTGAGAGGAACATATGGCTAACGCGCGATGCGCGGATAGCATCAATAGCAATGCGCGTATTGCCATCGGTACCATTTTTAAAACCTACCGGGCAGGAAAGGGCAGAAGCCATTTCCCTGTGAATTTGGCTTTCAGTCGTACGCGCACCGATAGCTCCCCAACTGATCAAATCAGCAAGATATTGGCCGATGACCATATCCAAAAATTCAGTGGCGGTCGGTAAGCCCATTTCATTAATGGCCAGCAGAACCTGACGTGCGAGCTGAATACCGTGATTAATGCGATAGCTGCCATCTAAGTCAGGATCGGAGATCAGACCTTTCCAGCCCACAACGGTACGCGGTTTTTCAAAATAGGTGCGCATCACGATTTCAAGGTTGCCTTGATAACGCTGGCGTAAAACATTTAAACGCTCAGCGTAGTCAACGGCGGCATCAATATCATGAATTGAGCAAGGGCCAATGACCACCAACAAACGGTTATCTTCACCGCTGATTATTTTTTCAATGCGTTGGCGTGCAGAGGTAACATTTTCGACGATGTTGGTAGAAAGTGGGTATTTATCTGCCAGTGCCTGAGGCGTGATCAGGCTATCGATGCGCGTCGTACGCAGTTCATCTGTTTGTGACATGAGGGGTCTCTAAAAAATTTCTTCTACGGCCGAAGTACCGGGAAGTGATGACGATCACAATAACTCAAAACAGGAGCAATTCAACTATTGATAGCCGTTTCTGTCAGCAAAATAGACCAGTATCAACATAATAAATCTGCTGATACTGTCTATTTATCTTGCCGCTAGTGTAATCGAGTGAAAACATCAGAACATTCTGCGATTCATTCCAAAACTGTCGACGATTTTTGCGGCGATCTCTTCAACCGAGTAGTTGGTGCTATTGAGATAGCGGATCTGATTTTTCCTAAACAGAGCTTCGACTTCAGACACTTCAAGACGACATTGACGCAAAGAGGCATAGCGACTGTTTTCTACACGCTCCTGGCGAATAGCGGTTAAACGCTCTGGATTGATCGTCAGTCCAAATAATTTGTTTTGAAAAGGTTTAAGCGCTGCGGGTAATTGCAGATTATCCATATCATCAGCAGTAAAAGGATAGTTGGCCGCACGAATGCCAAATTGCAGTGCGAGATAAAGGCTGGTCGGTGTTTTACCGCAGCGAGATACGCCAAGTAAGATAACTTGTGCTTCTTCAAGATTGCGCAAAGAAATGCCGTCATCATGTGCCAGCGTGTAATCAATGGCCGCGATACGAGCGTCGTATTTACTGAGGTTGCTGGCAGTCAGCCCGTGAGTACGGTTAGCGCCTGGGGTCGGCTCGAGCCCTAGCTCATTTTGCAGGGGGGCGACCAGCGATTGTACGATGTCCTGACAAAATCCCTCGCTGCCGGCAATAATTGAGCGCACTTCTGGCGAAATAATCGAATAAAACACTAATGGGCGGATGCCTGTTTTGGCATAGATGTCATTTATCTGTTGGCAAACGGCTTTGGCACGCCCTTCGTTTTCTACAAACGGCAGAGAAAAGCTGGTGGCATTGATCGGGAATTGTGACAACACCGCATGGCCAAGTACTTCAGCAGTAATTGCTGTGCCGTCAGAAATATAAAATACGCACCTATCCAATTGATTCTCCATAATTTTATTTGGTTTTTAGTACTGTGATTGATATTGATGATTCATGTCAGCACAGACACGCGAAATGCATTATTGAGCCCAGATAAATTTACGTGAAATAGCCCACAATTCCCACGTAAATAATGGAATGATATTTTAATTTCATCACAACGTCTTTAAGATATTACTTAGCTTTCAGCAACGCGTCAGCATATAGCGTAATATCGTTTTTTTATTAAAAACCACCTCTATTATTGTCTGATTTGTAAGGGGAATATGGTTTTATCTGTGATTGATTGATAACGCCGTTGGTTGAATTGCCCCGGCTAAAAAAATATTGAATTGCTGGATCGATTCACTAGTCTCAAAGATGGAAAACATTATGGTAGTCTCAAATGACTGTTTTGGTCAGTTAACTACCATATTGATATTTTGTCTTAATCAATCGCAGTTAGAATTTTTAAAGGACTGTTTCATGGCTACTCTTGAACCCGATTTGCGCAATGTTATTTGGTACAACCAACTAGGTATGCACGATGTTGATAAAGTCGGGGGCAAAAATGCATCCCTCGGCGAGATGATCACCAACCTGTCGGATTTAGGTGTTTCCGTTCCTAACGGCTTTGCTACATCTTCCCAAGCGTTTAATGATTTTCTCGATCAAAGTGGCGTGAATAATCGTATCTATGCGTTGTTGGATCAAATCGACATCGACGATATTGGGCAATTAGCCAAGGCTGGCGCACAAATTAGACAATGGATTGTTGAGACGCCTTTCCAGGCGAGTCTGGAAAATGATATCCGTGAAGCTTATCAGCAACTTGCTGAAGGTGAGCCGGATGCTTCTTTTGCTGTGAGATCTTCTGCAACCGCTGAAGATATGCCGGATGCGTCTTTTGCAGGTCAGCAAGAAACCTTCCTTAACGTGCAGGGCTTTGATGCCATCTTAGTGGCGGTGAAGCATGTGTATGCTTCGTTGTTTAACGACCGGGCAATCTCTTATCGTGTGCACCAAGGTTATGATCACCGTGGTGTTGCACTTTCTGCTGGCATACAGCGCATGGTGCGTTCTGACCTTGCAGCTGCTGGTGTAATGTTCACTATTGATACTGAATCAGGCTTTGATCAGGTGGTATTTATCACCTCAGCTTATGGACTTGGAGAGATGGTGGTTCAAGGTGCCGTTAACCCTGACGAATTCTACGTCCATAAACCTACGCTGGCTAAAAACAAACCTGCAATTGTTCGCCGCACGATGGGATCGAAAAAAATCCGCATGGTGTACGCACCGAGCCAGGAGCACGGCAAACAGGTACAAATCGAAGATGTGCCAGAAGCGCTGAGCCAGCGTTTCTCTTTGACCGATGATGAGATCCAGTCTTTAGCCAAACAGGCGCTATTGATTGAAAAACATTATGGCCGTCCGATGGATATCGAATGGGCGAAAGATGGTCACAATGGCAAGCTCTACATTGTGCAGGCGCGCCCAGAGACCGTGCGCTCAAATGGTCAGGTGATGGAGCGTTATCAGCTGAGTTCGCGCGGCAATGTGCTGGTGGAAGGGCGCGCGATCGGTCACCGCATCGGCGCTGGCCCGGTGAAAATCATTCACAACATCAGTGAAATGCATCTTGTTCAGCCGGGCGATGTGTTGGTCACCGATATGACTGACCCAGACTGGGAACCTATCATGAAAAAGGCTGCCGCGATTGTCACTAATCGTGGGGGGCGTACCTGCCATGCGGCTATTATCGCGCGTGAGTTGGGGATCCCAGCCGTGGTGGGTTGTGGTGATGCAACCGAACGTCTGCAAGAGAACCAGAATGTCACGGTTTCTTGCTCAGAAGGCGATACGGGCTATATCTATCAAGACCTGATTGACTTCAAAATACAAAGCTCTGAGGTCAGTGAACTTCCAGAGTTACCGTTGAAAATTATGATGAACATCGGTAACCCGGATCGTGCTTTTGACTTTGCTTGTTTGCCAAACGAAGGCGTGGGCCTTGCACGTTTGGAATTCATCATCAACCGTATGATCGGCGTTCACCCTAAAGCCCTGTTAGAATTTGATAAACAGGAGCCGGCGCTGCAGGAAGAGATTACTAAGTTAATCCAAGGTTATGACAGCCCGAGAGAGTACTATGTTGCGCGCCTGACCGAAGGCATTGCGACATTAGGGGCGGCATTCTGGCCTAAACGCGTGATCGTCCGCTTGTCTGACTTCAAATCTAATGAGTACGCCAACCTGGTTGGCGGTGAGCGTTATGAGCCGCACGAAGAGAACCCAATGCTTGGTTTCCGTGGCGCTGGTCGTTATGTCTCTGACAACTTCCGCGATTGCTTCGCTTTAGAATGTGAAGCGATGAAACGGGTACGTAATGATATGGGATTGACCAACGTTGAGGTAATGATCCCGTTCGTCCGTACGGTTGCTCAGGCAGAAGCGGTGGTTGCGGAATTGGCGAACCAAGGGCTTAAGCGTGGTGAGAACGGTTTGAAAGTCATTATGATGTGTGAGATCCCATCGAATGCCTTATTGGCCGATCAATTCCTTGAGCACTTCGATGGCTTCTCTATCGGCTCAAATGATATGACACAACTTACCCTCGGATTAGATCGCGATTCTGGCGTGGTTTCTGAGTTGTTTGATGAGCGCAATGAAGCAGTAAAAGCGCTACTTTCACTAGCAATTCAAGGCGCGAAGAAACAGGGCAAATACGTTGGTATTTGTGGGCAAGGGCCTTCTGATCATCAAGATTTCGCGATTTGGTTGATGGAGCAGGGCATCGATAGCTTGTCGCTTAACCCAGATACTGTGGTACAGACTTGGTTAGCGTTGGCCGACGTAAAGTAATAGTAAGCTCCAGATTTCTCTGGTGAGCCGTTAAAGCCGCATCTTAGGTTGCGGCTTTTTTATTGGCAGGCTGCTGACGCAACCTATAGATATGGGGGCATAAAAAAGGCAAAAAAAAAGCCTATCGTAGAAGATAGGCAAAGACTACACACAGCAATTTCGGGTATGCAGGCAATGGGGGGAAGCCTGCATATACATAATGGGGTTGAAATCCGAATTGTTAATAAGGATAAGGTGTAGTTATCGCGGCGTCTGTCAGAATTGTCTCAATAACAAAGGGTTGATGAAAATAAAACGACGGGAAGGTAGCGAAATGAAGAAACAGCACTAAAGGTTAAACGTGGCACTAACCAAAATACTGCTGATTAGTGCCAGGATAGGTGAGGTTACTCGTCAATCAATTTAGTAATATCTTCTATTTCTGTTTGTGGCTCAGGCGCTTCGTGTACCCACAAAGAGATCAGTCGATAAGACACAGCCAGCACCACGGGACCAATAAACAAACCAATCATCCCGAAAGCGAACAGGCCACCGATAACCCCCGAAAGAATGAGCAACATCGGTAAATCTGCACCCATGCGGATCAACACCGGGCGCAGCACGCTATCTAATGAGCCAACAACACAGCTCCAAATTAGCAGTACAGTGCCCCAAGTATTATCGCCGGACCAATACAACCAGATAATGGCCGGGATCAGTACCAACAGTGGGCCAATTTGTGCCACACAACAGATAAACATCACCACGGTCAATATTGTCGCGTAAGGAATACCTGCCAGCGCCAAGCCAAGGCCGCCTAATACTGATTGGACGATAGCAGTAACAACGACGCCCAGTGCTACTGCACGGATGGCTTGCCCGGCGAGCACGACAGCCGCATCACCACGCTCACCAGCCAGACGCATCGCAAAATGACGGAATCCCATACCGACTTGTTCACCGCGGCTATAGAGCAGCGCGCTGAATAACAGCATTAAAGAACAGTGCAGCACAAAACGCCCAAGATGTGCGGCCTGTGAAACAAACCAACCGGCGGTTTGTCCTACGTAAGGCTGTACTTTAGCCATCAATGCGCTGCCCCCGCTATTAATCAGCGCGTGCCAGCCGCTATAGGCTTTGTCGCCAACCAGTGGAATAGATTCTAACCACGCGAGGTCCGGGAAGTGTAATTTAGAGGGGTCGCTGGCCATTTTGACTAACGGCACGCCGTTCTCAATCGCACTGTTGATAAGTAGCGCAATGGGTAAAACAAATAACAAAATCAACAGTAGCGTCATGACGATAACCGCCAGAATACGACGTCCCCACAGTATTCTCTGCAGTCTTATCATCAGCGGCCAGGTGGCGATAACCACCATGCCTGCCCAGGCGAAGCCAAGGATAAAAGGTTGAATAATCCATATGCTGGCGATGGTCATCAAAGAGATAAACAGCACACCAAAAATGATCTGTAGTAAGTCGTAACGTTTATTGCTACTCGGGAGATTCATCGGTCATTCTCGTATGAAAAATAGAGCAAATGGCAATTATCTGCCGGTGTAATGATAAGGACACGTTTTTCGTATTGCTAAGGATGCAACATTATAGATTTTTTTACAGGGCATTATGCATTTTGTTGTTGTTTACATCTTTATGTCTATACAGACGCAGCGCGAGAAAACGAAGTATGTTAGTTTTTATGCTGTTTAAGGAATAGGAATATGCTGCGAAAGCCAATCTTATTCATGCAGACAACATCCATACAGATAACAACAAAGAAAGAGTCATAATCAATGATCCCACAGATTTCTCAAGCGCCGGGCGTGATTCAACTGGTGCTCGACTTTTTGGATGCATTAAAGAAAGACGGGTTTACCGGCGATGTCGCAACCAGTTATGCCGATCGCCTGACGATGGCGACCGATAACAGTGTTTATCAGCTATTGCCTGATGCCGTTGTTTTTCCTTCGGCTACGTCTGATGTCACCTTGTTGGCACGGCTTGCGGGGCAGGAGCGCTTTAAGAGTCTGGTCTTTACGCCACGAGGTGGCGGTACGGGAACTAACGGCCAGTCGCTAAACCGCGGGATCGTGGTTGATATGTCGCGCTATATGAAGCGCATCCTCGATATTAATGTAGAGCAAGGTTGGGTGAAGGTTGAGGCGGGGGTTATCAAGGATCAACTCAATGATTACTTGCGCCCGCTGGGATACTTCTTTTCACCCGAGCTTTCAACCAGTAACCGCGCCACGCTTGGCGGCATGATTAATACCGATGCGTCCGGCCAAGGCTCGCTGGTTTATGGCAAAACATCCGATCATGTGTTGGGGCTTCGTGCGGTGGTGATCGGCGGCGATTTGCTTGATACTCAGGCTATGCCGACCGCACTGGCAGAAAAGCTTGCAGAAGAAGAGTCTGTGGTTGGACGTATCTACCGCACCGTTCTGCAGAGTTGTCGTGACAATCGCCAACTGGTTATCGATAAATTCCCTAAACTTAACCGTTTCCTTACCGGTTATGATTTGCGTCATGTATTGAGTGACGACCTGCAAACTTTCGATCTCACCCGCATTCTTACCGGTTCTGAAGGCTCTTTATCGTTCATCACTGAAGCGCGACTGAATATCACGCCACTCCCTAAAGTGCGGCGATTGGTTAATATCAAGTACGATTCGTTCAATTCCGCTCTACGCAATGCGCCTTTTATGGTGGAGGCCAAGGCACTGTCAGTTGAAACCGTGGATTCCAAAGTGTTGAATCTGGCGCGTGAGGATATCGTTTGGCACAGCGTGCGTGATTACATTACTGACGTGCCGGGCAAGGATATGCAGGGCCTAAATATTGTTGAATTTGCCGGCGACGATGCGCAGTTAATTGAAGGGCAGGTGACATCGCTGTGTGAACGGCTCGATTCCCTCATCAGCGCTCAAGAAGGCGGGGTGATTGGCTACCAGGTTTGTGGTGACTTGGCAGGCATTGAGCGTATTTATAATATGCGTAAGAAAGCCGTTGGTCTGTTGGGCAATGCCAAAGGGGCCGCTAAGCCGTTACCTTTCGCTGAAGACACCTGCGTGCCTCCGCAACATCTGGCTGATTATATTGTTGAGTTTCGCGCCTTACTTGATAGCCATAACTTAAGCTACGGCATGTTTGGCCATGTTGATGCAGGGGTGCTGCACGTTCGTCCTGCGTTGGATATGTGTGACCCGCAGCAGGAGATATTGCTTAAGCAAATTTCTGACGATGTGGTGGCGCTGACGGCAAAATATGGCGGCTTGCTTTGGGGCGAGCACGGCAAAGGATTTAGAGCGGAATATAGTCCGGCCTTCTTTGGCGAAACGCTCTATAACGAATTACGGCGTATTAAAACGGCATTCGACCCGGATAACCGCCTGAACCCTGGGAAGATCTGTGCGCCTTTGGATAACAATGCGCCAATGATGAAAGTCGATGCTGCTAAGCGCGGTACGCTCGACAGACGTATTCCTGTTGAGGTGCGTACTGCTTATCGTGGCGCAATGGAGTGTAACGGTAACGGCTTGTGCTTCAATTTCGACGTAAAAAGTCCAATGTGTCCGTCGATGAAAATCACGGGCAGCCGGATTCACTCCCCTAAAGGGCGAGCGGGATTGGTACGCGAATGGCTGCGTTTATTAGCGGAACAAGGTGTTGACCCGCTTGCTTTGGAAAAAGCGCTGCCGCAGCAGGGCATTAGTTTACGTGGCATGATCGAAAAGACGCGTAACTCATGGTATGCCCGTAAAGGCGAGTATGATTTCTCACACGAGGTGAAAGACGCCATGTCAGGCTGTTTAGCCTGTAAAGCTTGTTCCACCCAGTGTCCGATTAAAATCGATGTGCCAGGATTCCGTTCTCGCTTCTTGCAGCTTTATCACACCCGCTATCTGCGCCCTGCCCGAGACTATGTTGTCGCCGGTGTTGAAAGTTATACGCCGTTGATGGCTCGTGCGCCGAAGGTGTTTAACTTCTTCTTTAAACAACCTTGGGTACAGCAGCTGAGCCGCGCCAGTGTTGGAATGGTCGACTTGCCGTTATTATCTTCGCCAACGTTACGCCAGCAATTGTTAGGTCATAGCGCGATAACGATGACGCTTGAACAGTTAGAAAGCATCCCTGTAAGCGAGCGAGATCATTATGTGTTGATCGTTCAAGACCCGTTCACCAGCTACTACGATGCGCAGGTGGTGGCTGATTTTGTGCGCTTGGTCGAAAAATTGGGTAAAAAGCCGGTACTGTTACCGTTCTCACCGAATGGAAAAGCACAACATATTAAGGGCTTCTTACAGCGCTTTGCTAAAACGGCAACGAAAACCTCGTTGTTCCTTAATCGTATGGCAAAATTGGGGATGCCGCTGGTGGGGGTCGATCCTGCTTTAGTGTTGTGTTATCGCGACGAATACAAAGAGATCCTTGGTGATGCGCGCGGCGCGTTTAATGTTGAACTGGTCCATGAATGGCTCAATAAATTACTGGCAGAACGTCCAGAACAGCAGCAAAGCGGTGAGTCTTGGTATCTGTTTGGGCACTGTACGGAAAGCACGGCATTGCCAACCAGTGGTAAACAGTGGGGCGATATCTTTGCTCGCTTTGGCGCTAAGTTAGAAAACGTCAGTGTAGGATGCTGTGGTATGGCCGGAACTTACGGGCATGAAACGAAAAATATCGAGAATTCGTTGGGTATTTATGAGCTTTCATGGCACCAGCCGTTACAACGCTTGCCGAGGCAGCGTTGTTTAGCAACCGGTTATTCTTGTCGTAGCCAGGTAAAACGCATCGAGGGAAATGGATTGCGCCATCCTTTGCAGGCGTTATTGCAAATGATCTCGTAGTCTCAATGTAAGTCGGTCTGCACGTGGACATTGGTGCAGCAACATAATGCGTTACGGCGCTAGGAGATAATATGTCACTCTGGAAACGCGAAACGACGTTGGAACAACTTAATCAGCGCAGTCAGCAATGTATGGTCGCGCACGTTGGCATTGAGTTTACGTTGTTAGCGGAAGATCATATTGAAGCCACGATGCCCGTTGATTCTCGTACTACGCAGCCGTTTGGCTTACTGCACGGCGGGGCTTCTGTTGTGCTGGCCGAGACGTTAGGCTCGATGGCGGGATATTTGTGTACGCAAGGTGAACAGCATGTGGTAGGGATTGAGATCAATGCTAACCACATTCGCTCAGCGCGCAGTGGCAACGTGCGTGGCGTGTGCCGGGCATTACACGTTGGACGCCGTAACCAAGTGTGGCAGATCGAGATTTTCGATCAGGAGCAGCATCTATGCTGTATTTCACGTTTAACGACAGCGGTCATTGAACTGTGATCTGATTGTTTATCATACGAAAGATGTAATAAGGGGCGGAGAACGCGTGTTGTTCCGCCCTTTTTATATTTTTTTTATCGAGAGTGAATTAGAATTAGTCTTAGAGCTGGAAGGGGACACGCTTAACAAAGTCAGTTTGGAAGGCGGTGGCTTTCTCCCAAATACCCATCATGGCATAATATTGGCAGATGAGTTTTAGCGTGTGTCGCGCAAAGTGATAGCTTTGCACACGAAATAAATCTTTCCTATGAGGGCTATTTATTTCGAGAATCAATCGGTTATGAAGTTTGCTTAGCGCATGCAAATAACTGTGATCGTCACCATTTTGTAGACACAAATTGGCCATGTCGAGACTGATATTGTTGTAACGTTTGAGTTGACCGATATCAGCTTCTTCACGTTGCAGTGCCGCTTGCGCCAAATAGAAATCTACGGTTGCATCGCGAATAGTGAATTTATATTCGTCAATTTTATGTTGCAGCCACGCGTTGATCGATTGAACCATTGCATCATTCCAATTGAATGAGAATTATTATCACATTGAAAAGCATCATATGGGTAATAGAGCATCGAATCAACGCTTTCATTGGTCTTTTTTAACCATTTCTTTTGTATGGTTATACAACAAAAAGAGCTTTATGAATATAGATGGCTCTAAATTCATAAATAGGTATTTCCGATGAATGTTTTAATTGGACAAAATGAGCAGTGGCAGTGCAAGCAAGTTTGTCACTGGTTTGTCAATTTTTAACAAAAAATTGACAAACTATTCAATCAGTTGATGAAGGTATCGAACAATCGCTGGCAATACTCCAGAGGTTGTTATTGATACAAAGAAATACATTCAGGACCATCTATCGCTATACCCTCTTAAAACAAGAGGTTGAAGTGAGTAGTGTAATCACTAGAATAGGGCAATAGGTCTTGTCTATTAACTAGAAGATGTGAGGTAAGACAGATGCAAACCGAAACTATTGGCACGTTCTCACTAGAAGATAATGTATGGCAAGGCGTCACTCTCACTGATCCCGCTGCCAAGCAAGTGAAGACGTTGATGACTCAAGACCCACAAGTAAAAGGGCTACAGTTATCGGTAAAAGAATCTGGTTGTGCTGGCTTTGCTTATGTTCTTGACTTAACAAAGAACCCAGCGGCCGACGATCTGGTTTTCGAGCACAATGGTGCCCAACTTTTTGTTCCGCTGAAGGCCATGCCTTTCATTGACGGAACCGAAGTTGATTACGTCCGTGAAGGGCTGAACCAGATTTTCAAATTTAATAATCCTAAAGCTCAACATGCCTGTGGGTGTGGTGAAAGCTTTGGCCTGTAAGTGCAATGTAACGAAGCGATGTAACCAACATGTCACGAAGCAACGTAGAAATTCCAGACAGCGTGCAGTCTTGGGTCGGCGAAGAGACCAAGTATAAAGAAGGTTTCTTTACTCAATTGGCAACCGATGAACTTGCGTCCGGCATCAATGAAGATGTCGTGCGAGCCATTTCTGCAAAACGCAATGAGCCTGAGTGGATGCTGGAGTTCCGTCTGCAGGCTTACCATGCATGGCTGAAAATGGAAGAGCCACACTGGCTTAAAGCCAACTACACCCCGTTGGACTATCAAGATTACAGCTATTATTCCGCACCATCTTGTGGAAGCTGTGATGATAGCTGTGGCTCACAGCCTGGTGCGACTCAACAACCGCCAGCTGAAAACAACTACCTGACCAGCGAAGTAGAAAAAGCCTTTGAACAGCTTGGCGTTCCGGTTCGTGAAGGTAAAGAAGTGGCAGTTGATGCCATTTTCGACTCCGTATCGGTATCCACTACCTATCGTGAAAAGCTGTCTGAGTCAGGCGTCATTTTCTGCTCATTCGGCGAAGCCATTCATGAATACCCTGATTTGGTGCGTAAATACCTCGGTACGGTCGTTCCGGCAGAAGATAACTTCTTTGCGGCGCTAAACGCGGCAGTTGCCTCCGATGGTACCTTTGTTTATGTCCCTAAGGGCGTTCGTTGCCCAATGGAACTGTCGACTTATTTCCGTATCAATGCAGCAAAAACCGGCCAGTTTGAACGTACAATACTGATTGCCGATGAAGGCAGCTATGTCAGCTACATTGAAGGCTGTTCTGCGCCCGTGCGTGATAGCTATCAATTGCACGCTGCGGTAGTTGAAGTGATTCTGCATAAAGATGCGGAAGTGAAATATTCAACGGTACAAAACTGGTTCTCTGGGAGCAAAGACAGCAGCGGCGGTATCCTTAACTTCGTCACCAAACGTGCGTTGTGTGAAGGTGCAGGCTCTAAAATGTCTTGGACTCAATCTGAAACCGGCTCGGCGATTACCTGGAAATATCCAAGCGTGATCCTCAAAGGTGATAACTCAATTGGTGAGTTCTTCTCGGTGGCATTGACCAGCGGTAAGCAACAGGCTGATACCGGCACCAAAATGATCCACATCGGTAAAAACACTAAATCGACCATCATCTCTAAAGGGATTTCTGCCGGCCATAGCCAGAACAGCTATCGTGGATTGGTTAAAATCCTGCCTTCTGCCGAGAATGCTCGTAACTTTACCCAGTGTGACTCCATGTTGATCGGGCCAGATAGCGCCGCCCATACCTTCCCTTATGTGGAAGTGCGTAACAGCAGCGCGCAGCTCGAACATGAAGCGACCACTTCCAAGATTGGTGATGATCAACTGTTCTACTGTTTACAACGCGGAATTAGCGAAGACGATGCTATTTCAATGATCGTAAATGGTTTCTGTAAAGACGTCTTTTCTGAGCTGCCGCTAGAGTTCGCCGTTGAGGCACAAAAACTTCTGGCCATTAGTCTTGAGCACAGTGTTGGGTAATGCCCAATCGGCTGATAAGCCCGCTTAAGCACACAGCACAAGTTTAAGTACAACAGAATTAAGTGCGCACAGGCACAAACGAAGGATACACATGTTAAGCATCAAGAATTTAAAGGTCCGTGTTGAAGAGAAGGAAATCCTGAAAGGGCTGAATCTCGAGATCAAACCGGGTGAAGTACACGCAATCATGGGCCCGAATGGCTCAGGAAAAAGTACGCTCTCTGCAACGTTAGCTGGCCGTGAAGATTATGAAGTCACCGACGGTGAAGTGGTCTTCAATGGCAAAGACTTACTCGAGCTTGACCCAGAAGATCGTGCTGGCGAAGGCGTGTTTATGGCTTTCCAGTATCCAGTTGAGATCCCTGGCGTCAGCAACCATTTCTTCTTGCAAACCGCTGTCAACGCTGTGCGTAAATACCGTGAACAGCCGCCAATGGACCGTTTCGATTTTTCAGATTTCATCGAAGAAAAAATCTCCTTGCTGAAAATGCCAGAAGATTTGCTGACGCGTTCTGTTAACGTCGGTTTCTCTGGTGGTGAGAAAAAACGTAACGACATCCTGCAGATGGCCGCATTAGAGCCAAGCCTGTGTATTCTTGATGAAACCGACTCCGGTCTGGACATCGATGCGCTGAAAATCGTTTCTAATGGCGTGAATGCGCTGCGTGATGGTAAGCGCTCTTTCATCATTGTTACCCACTACCAACGTATCCTCGACTATATCAAGCCTGACTACGTGCATGTGTTGTGGCAGGGCCGTATTGTCAAATCCGGTGATTTTAGCTTGGTTAAACAGTTAGAGGAGCAGGGTTATGGCTGGCTTACCGAGCAAGAGTAATGCACCAGCAGCCGGTAGCTCTCATGCGATGCAGCAGTTCTACCGTCTGTTTGAAAGCGCGGGTGGCGAGCAATCTTTGCACAGCCACAATCACTGGCAACAGGTTTTACGCTTAGGTTTTCCACACGCTAAGTTGGAAAACTGGAAATATACGCCGGTTTCTTCATTGCTGGGCAACCAGTTCTTCGCCCCAGAGAAACAGGCTATTACCGCTGAACAGCTGCAGGCGTTTGCTTTGCCGTTGGACGTTTACCGCTTAGTGTTTGTTGACGGGCGTTTTGATGCCGCGCTGAGCGATACACAAACTGGTGAGTTTGAAGTAGAAACCTTACGTCCAGCGACCCGACAAACGCTGCCAGAAGCAATCGAATCAGAAGTGTTTCTACATCTGACCGAAAGCCTGGCACAAGATGGCTTAGTGATTCGTTTAGCGGCGGGCAAACAGGCCGAAAAACCGCTGTATTTGTTACACATTAGCAGCGGTCGCGAAAAAGTACGTGAAGTGAATACTGCTCATCATCGCTATCATCTTTCTATTGAGAGCGGTGCTAATGCGCAAGTCATTGAGCACTATGTTAGTCAAAATGATCATGGTCATTTTACCGGCGCACGTTTGACCGCGAACATTGGTGATAATGCTGATTTCACGCATTACAAGCTGGCGTTTGAAAGCCAGTCGAGCTTCCATTTTGCGCATAATGATTTGATCATTGGCCGCGATGCTCGTGTCTCTAGCCACAGTTTCTTGCTCGGTGCAGGCCTGACTCGACACAATACCAGCGCGCAGTTGAACGGTGAAAATACTCAGCTGCAGATGAATAGCCTGGTATTGCCAATCGATGGTGATATTTGTGATACCCGTACTTACCTTGAGCACAACAAAGGTTATTGCGAGAGCCGCCAGTTGCACAAAGTGATCGTTAACGATCGTGCTAAAGCGGTGTTCAACGGTATGATCAAAGTCGCTAAGCATGCGCTGAAGACCGACGGTCAAATGACCAATAACAATTTGTTATTGAGCAAACAGGCTGAAGTTGATACCAAACCACAGTTAGAGATCTATGCTGATGACGTCAAATGTAGCCACGGTGCTACCGTAGGTCGCATTGACGACGAGCAACTGTTCTATCTGCGCGCGCGCGGTATCAGCGGTGAAGATGCACAACACATGATCATCTTTGCTTTTGCGGCTGAATTGACTGAATCGGTTGCTAATGAATCCTTGCGTGAAATCGTTATTGCGCGCATTGCCGCTCGATTAAATCGAGGTAAATAAATGAGTTTTCCACTGGAAAGAGTTCGTGCTGATTTCCCTGTCCTGAGCCGTGAAGTGCAAGGTAAGCCGTTGGCTTATCTTGATAGCGCAGCCAGCGCGCAGAAGCCACGTCAGGTCATTGAGCGTGAAGTTGAATTCTACCAGCACGGTTATGCCGCGGTTCACCGCGGCATTCACACGTTGAGTGCTGAAGCGACCGAACAGATGGAAAATGTGCGTGTCCAGGTGGCGGATTTCATTCACGCAGCTTCTGCGGAAGAAATTGTTTTCGTCAAAGGCACGACTGAAGCGATTAATCTCGTCGCCAATACGTTTGGCCGCACGCTGCTTTCTCCGGGCGATCGCATCATTATCTCTGAGATGGAACACCACGCGAATATCGTTCCTTGGCAGATGATTGCCAAAGAGCGTGGGTTGCATATCGATGTTTGGAAATTGACGCCAGAAGGGGAGTTAGACCTTTCCCTGTTTGACTCGTTAATTACCCCGCAGACGAAATTACTAGCATTAGCGCATGTTTCCAACGTTCTTGGTACGGTTAATCCAATTGAAACCATTATTCCTAAGGCTAAAGCAGCAGGATTAACGGTGTTGATTGATGGTGCTCAGGCGGTAATGCATCATAAAGTGGATGTACAGGCGCTGGATTGCGATTTCTACGTATTCTCTGGCCATAAGCTTTATGGTCCTACCGGCATCGGCGTGTTATACGGTAAGGCCGCATTGCTGGATCAGATGCCACCTTGGGAAGGCGGCGGTTCGATGATCAAACACGTCAGCCTAACCGAAGGGACAACTTTCGCTAAAGCACCTTGGCGTTTTGAGGCCGGTTCACCGAATACCGGTGGCATGATGGGGCTTGGCGCGGCAATCGACTATGTGAATGCGTTGGGACTTGATGCCATCCATGAGTATGAGCAGGAACTGATGCAATACGCTTTGGCTGAACTTGCGCAGGTGCCTGGTATTCAGATTTATGGTCCAGCTAATCGTGCGGGTGTGATCGCCTTCAATTTGGGTAAACACCATGCTTATGATGTTGGTAGCTTCCTCGACCAATATGGTATTGCTATTCGCACCGGACATCATTGTGCGATGCCATTGATGTCATTTTTTGGCGTGCCGTCAATGTGCCGTGCATCATTAGCAATGTATAACACCCGTGATGAAGTCGACCGTTTAGTGGCTGGCTTGAAGCGTATTAGCCAACTATTAGGTTAAGTTACGCGGGTATCTTGGTGTTTATTGGTTAGATAAGACGTTATTTTGGATGGTTTTATGGCAACGTTGCCAGATAAGCAAAAACTTGTACGTAATTTTTCCCGTTGCCCAAACTGGGAAGAAAAATATCTGTATGTGATTGAACTTGGTGCACAGCTTGACCCACTGAGTGATGAGCATCGCAAGGATCAGAACCTGATCTCAGGATGCCAGAGTCAGGTGTGGATTGTGATGAACAAAACACAAGACGGGACACTAAACTTCTTAGGTGATAGCGACGCGGCTATCGTTAAAGGATTATTAGCTATTGTATTCAGTGTGTATCACGGGTTATCTGCGCAACAAGTGATAGACCTTGATGTCCGTCCTTTCTTTACCGAACTAGAATTAAGCCAGCATCTGACGCCATCCCGTTCACAGGGATTGGAAGCGATGATCCGCGCTATTCGTAATAAAGCTGCTCAACTCGTCTAAGCTTTAATGGCGATCTTTTGTTGTTACCCGTTAGGATTTTTCCGCGAATGGGTAACAACAGAAGTTAACCCACTCCCTTTGTAAGCCTTTTACTTCTATTTTTTCAATGTGTTAACTGCAACTTATTCTGAATATGCGTTATTAATGAGGTGATTTGTAACGTCTTGATTTTTATTGCCTGACTAGTCTTTGTCTTGCAGGATATCGGTATGGACCTCATCAGCTTTGCTGATGACCTCTGAATTCAGAGATTCTGATAAACCAGATGAATGGGGCGTAGTATGAAATTTTCAGCAAAATTAATGGCAATGATGACGGCATTGTTGCTTGTAGTAGTCTCGATGGCGACTCAGGCGACAGAATATCCTCTGCCTGAGAAAGATAGTCGATTGATTGGCGAAAACACCACTTACACCGTGCCTGATGATGGCAAACCGCTAGAGGCGGTAGCCGCGAAGTATAAAATCGGCCTCATCGCGATGTTGGAGGCGAACCCCGGTGTTGACCCGCTGTTACCGAAAGCCGGAACTGTACTGACCATCCCAAGTCAGATGCTCTTGCCGGATACAAAACGTGAAGGTATTGTCATCAACCTTGCGGAACTGCGTCTATACTACTACCCCAAAGATAGTGGCACGGTTATTGTTTATCCTATCGGTATCGGTCAATTAGGGCGCAATACGCCGGAAATGATCACCTCCGTGAGTCAAAAAATCCCTAATCCAACCTGGACTCCTACAGTTAATATTCGCAAAGCCTACCTCAAAGACGGTATTACTTTACCTGGCGTTGTTCCTGCGGGGCCTGATAATCCGATGGGGCTATTCGCCATGCGTTTAGCGCAGGGGCAAGGACATTACTTGATCCATGGTACCAATGCTAATTTCGGCATTGGCATGCGCGTCAGCTCCGGTTGTATCCGTTTACGCCCTGATGATATCGAAGCGCTATTTAAAAGTGTGCCGAAAGGGACGCGGGTGCAGGTGATCAACCAGCCGATTAAATTTGCTATTGAGCCTGATGGTAAACGCTATGTTGAAGTGCACCAGCCGCTCTCTCGCACGGAAAAAGATGATCCTCAAACAATGCTTATCGTGTTAACTCGTGCCATCAAAGCGTTTGAGGGCAATAAAGAAACCGATAAAGAGGTTATGACTCAAGCGATTACCCGACGCTCTGGGATGCCGGTGTTAGTCAACGTGGGGACCGCAGAAGTGGATGTTGCTGCGGCATCGCAAAAAATTTCATTCGCGGTACCCGTAAGCGCGAATGCGGACTAAAACGTCTAGAACGCAGTGTAGGCTGTTTTAATAGGATAGAGTTATGGCAAGGTGACTTTATCTCTGTATGCAGCCTACAGCCGTTACAGGACGTTTTGTAGGGCGGCATCAGGGAAAAGTACAATATTGTGAAAGAGTCTTTAGATAAAAAAAATGGCGCACAATGTGCGCCATTTTATTATGAGAAGTAAATATTACTTCTTGTAAGCGTGAGCTTGGTTGTCAAGACGTTGGTTAGCACGTGCTGCGTCGTCTTTAGCTGCTTGAACGTCAGAACGGATTGCGTTCACGTCGTTGCTCAGTTGGTCAACTTTAGAGTTCAAAGTTGAAACGTCTGAAGACAGTTGGTCGATTTTAGCGTTGCTTGAACAACCAGCCAGCAGAGTAGAAGCCAAAACTACTGCGCCCAATACCAATTTAGTGCGATTCATTATAAAACCCTCTAGATTAAGTTAATCTCCATGTAGCCTTACAAGTATTACACAAACCATTTTCTAATGAGAATAATTTTTTATCGGTAAATGCTTAAATTTGTTCGTTCGCTCAAAGAAGCATCTTTTTTTACACAAATCTTAAAAAAAAGTAGCTAAAACAGGCTTATTCCATGGGAGTAGTCCCATTTACAGAATATCCTAAAATTTTAAAAGATTTGCTTTAAGGAAGGATAAGATAAAAAAAACGCCGCATAAGCGGCGTTTTAAAAGCTGAATCGCTGGGAATCAGTTAGACAACATGTACAGAAGCAGTGTTAGTCGTGCCGCTTTGTACTAATGCGCCAGAAACCATGACCACTACGTCGCCTTTTTGTGCGAAACCGCTAGCCAGCGCAGCTTCTTTACCAATGCGATAGAAATCGTCTGTTGAGGCAATTTCTTTAACCAGTTGGGTATTAACACCTTTGGTCAGGATTAGCTGACGGGCGGTAACTTCATTGGTAGTCAAAGCCAGGATGGTAGCGTGCGGGAAGTATTTGCGAACGGATTTTGCAGATTTACCGCCGCTAGTAGCAACGACGATCAATGGAGCATCCAGTTTCTCGGCAGTTTCTACTGCACCGCGGCAAACTGCTTCAGTGATGCGCATTTTACGATTATCGTTCAAGCTGTCGATGCGGCTGTTCATCACGCGGTCAGTACGCTCACAGATGGTCGCCATGATGGTCACGGCTTCCAAAGGATATTTACCTTTAGCGCTTTCACCAGAAAGCATAACAGCATCGGTGCCATCGATGATGGCGTTAGCAACGTCGCCCGCTTCTGCACGAGTAGGGCGCGGGTTTTTGATCATCGAATCGAGCATTTGAGTCGCAGTGATAACCACTTTGCGTGCGCGGTTACATTTCTCGATCATCATTTTCTGTGCGAAGATCACTTCTTCTACTGGGATCTCAACACCCAAATCGCCGCGTGCAACCATGATGCCGTCAGAAGCTTCGAGGATTTCGTCGAAGTTGTTCATGCCTTCTTGGTTTTCGATTTTAGAGATGATCTGGATATGTTCGCCGCCATGAGCTTTCAGATGTTCACGGATCTCTACCACGTCAGAACGTTTACGGATAAAGGACGCAGCAACGAAATCAACGCCTTGCTCACAACCGAAGATCAGGTCTTGCTTATCTTTTTCTGCCAGAGCTGGCAGAGCGATAGAAACACCAGGCAAGTTAACGCCTTTGTTCTCGCCCAGGTCACCGTTGTTCAGTACCTTACAAACGACTTCTTTTTCGGTAACTTCAATCACTTCCATACCGATCAGGCCATCATCAACCAGCACGGTATTACCCACTTTCAGATCGTTAGCAAAACCGGCATAAGTCACAGCAACGCGCTCGCTGTTACCTACAACGCTCTGATCGGTAGTGAATACGAATGTCTGTCCTGCAACCAGCGGTGCATCTTTACCGCCTTCGAGTTTGATGGTGCGGATTTCTGGGCCTTTGGTGTCCAGCAGAATAGCGGCTTTGTGGCCGGTTGCTGCCATAACATTACGGATATTTTTGATACGGCGGCCGTGTTCTTCGTAATCACCGTGAGAGAAGTTCAAACGCATAACATTCATGCCTGCATCAAGCAGACGGGTCAACATTTCTTCAGATTCGGTTTTTGGACCGATAGTACAAACGATCTTAGTCTTTTTCATGACGTTTTATCTACAAGTTGTGATGGATTGGAAAGAGGGCGCTAGGCAGCGAAGCCGCTGGCGCAGAATTGGGTGGAAACCTGGTTGAGTGAAGCAAAACATTACTAAAAAAAGATGAGTTGGAAGCAACTGTGATGTTGCGTTCGACAAAGGCATAGCAGCTTTGACGATGATTAATCGTTGCGAGTGTAGAAGAACTTTTATAATGACAATATCGACAAATCAAGAGGCTGAATCCATTCGATAGAAAGGGCTATGCCGGATTTATGTTGCATAGTATAGAGGGTTAATGGCCGTGAAACAAAACAAAAAGTGTATAGCTGCGCAAGCTTTAGGTAACTAATTCTTAGTTGTTGCGCAAATGGATGAGAAGGTGACTAATTTTTAAGCCGAAATGCTGACAGCACGGCTCACGCGCTCTGGCGGCAGGTCATAACTATCTAGAGCGATAAAAGGAAAGCGTGATTAAGATTAAGTTTGATATTTTGACTAGGAGATATCTGAAGCTAGAACTAAGCGGGAATTTAACAAGTAACTTTTAGGATAAAAGAGAGAGTGTATTGCATTGGTGCGTCCGAGTGGACTCGAACCACCGACCCCCACCATGTCAAGGTGGTGCTCTAACCAACTGAGCTACGGACGCATCGTATTTCTTTCTGCCAGTGGCAGCAGCGGGGACGAATATTAACGACCTACCCGATTGCTGGCAAGGGAAAAAATGCATTTTCATGACATATCGCGTTTGATTGCTGCGCGAGTAGTCATTACGTTGTTTTTTTAAACATTTATACACATCATACTTGAAGTTGCCGCTGCGTTGGCTGCGGTTGCTTACCCGAATCACTTACCCACGTAAGCTCACCGGGATTATGAGCCCCGTCCTTGGGGCTCACCCTGCGGGCCAGCGCAAAGCGCTGTTCAAATCAGTTCCAGACTGATTTGTCATTCCCTTGCCGCCTTGAGGCAACTCCAATTATTTGGGGTATATAACCCTGTGCGGGCTGATATATCACCAGCACAGGTGGGGCGGCAAAGGTTATCTTTCAACTCGATGTAATATCATTGATGCCGGCTGTTTTTGGATCCAACGCATACGAAGTGTCATCATAATCGCGGCAAATGTCAGACCGAGAATAAATCCACACCAGAACCCGCTTGGGCCCATGGCTGGAACCAAATAATTGGTCAATGCCAACAAATACCCGACGGGTAAGCCAAGCACCCAATAAGCGACAAACGTGATATAGAAGATGGAGCGGGTGTCCTTATATCCACGAAGCACCCCGGTACTGATAACCTGTATCGCATCGGAGATTTGATATAAGGCGGCGAATACCATCAGATGCGAAGCCAGGATCACTACGGGTGGATCCTCGTTGTATAGCCGGACGATATTTTCGCGGAAGATAACCGAAACAAGGGCGGTAATCGAGGCCATCACAATACCGGTAAATATACTGGTATAAGCGGAGACTTTGGCTGCGTCAGGTAATCCTTGTCCCAAGCGAGAACCTACACGAATAGTTGCTGCGACACCGAGTGATAATGGGATGACGAACATCAACGAGCCAACATTAAGGGCAATCTGATGGCTGGCAACGGCGACGATGCCGAGTGGTGAAACGAGCAAGGCAACAATAGCGAATAACGTCACTTCAAAAAATAGCGCCAAAGCTATGGGAAGACCGAGCTGAGTCAGGCGTTTTAGTGTCGGTAGGTGCGGCTTAGCAAAACGGGAGTGAGCCACGATATCTTTCATAGAGAAAGTGCGCTTGGTATAGATACGCATCATGATAAACATGACCCAGTACACGGTACCTGTTGCCACGCCACAACCCACGCCGCCAAGCGCAGGGGCGCCAAATTTGCCATAAATGAAAATATAGTTAACCGGAATATTGACCAGCAGCCCGATAAAACCAAACACCATTCCTGGTTTGGTCTTCGATAATCCTTCGCACTGATTACGTAATACTTGGAAGAATAGGTAGCCCGGTGCGCCCCACATAATTGCCCGCAGATAACCAATGGCTTTGGCTTCAAGTGTCGGATCGATGTTATGCATTAACCCGATCATGTGATCGCTATTATAAATAACCACCATCACCAGTAAGGAAACGCCAGCGGCTAACCAGAAGCCTTGCTGCACTTGGTCACCTATTTTTTCACGACGCCCTGCGCCATTTAATTGAGCAATCGTCGGGGTTAGTGCTAGCAGCAGGCCTTGGCCAAAAAGTATTGCAGGTAGCCAGATGGATGTTCCTACCGCGACGGCAGCCATATCTGTCGCACTAACGGATCCTGCCATAATAGTATCGACTACACCCATTGCTGTTTGGGCGACTTGGGCAAGAATGACTGGAATCGCAAGCGCCAGTAAGCTACGCGCTTCTGTAAGGTACTTCTGCACGTACACACCTTATTTTGTTGATGATCTTGGATGAAAACACGGCCGATGAAGTCGTGTTAAAAAGGGGATTTTTGATGCGTCGATATACTACCTCGTTCGCTTGAGTAATAAAATAGTGCTCTTTATCCTCCAGCTTTAGCCAATGGCGGTGCTTTTGTACCTATCTGCATTTGGTTTTTTTTACGAACTGCGGCAAACTGCTCAGATGATTGCAATCTGTATTTTATAAGGGGCACAGATATGTTTACTGGGATTGTGCAGGGCACTGGTGTGTTGGTGTCTGTCGATGAAAAACCTAATTTTCGTACCCACGTAGTAAAAATGCCGCCTGAGTTATTGCCAAATCTGGCGCTGGGGGCATCCGTTGCTCATAACGGTTGTTGCCTGACCGTGACGGAAGTGAATGGGGATCTTGTTAGCTTTGATTTGATCAAAGAAACCTTACGTCTTACCAACCTGGGTGATCTTAACGTCGGAGACGTGGTTAACCTTGAGCGTGCAGCCAGTTTTAATGATGAAATTGGTGGGCATCTGATGTCAGGTCATATTATCTGTACTGCAGAAATAGCCAAGATTCAAACATCAGAAAATAATCGCCAGGTCTGGTTCCGTATGCCGCATGCCGAGTATATGAAATATATCCTACACAAAGGATATATCGGAATAGATGGCATTAGTTTGACCGTCGGTGAAGTCACCACCAGTCGTTTTTGCGTACATTTAATACCTGAAACTCTGGAGCGCACGACACTTGGCAGTAAGCGTTTAGGCGATAAAATTAATATCGAAATCGACCCGCAAACTCAGGCGATTGTTGATACCGTGGAACGCGTGTTAGCCAGTCGTGAGGCGGCAATGGCCGCAGCGCAAGCGCTGGCAGAACAGCCATAAGCTATACGTTAGCTATTAGCGATGCGTTAGAGATTATCGTGAAGGGATTTTATCTTCAGATATAAAAAATCGGCCATAGTTGGCCGATTTTTATTTTATGCTATCGATGACTTAACGTGGAACGCGAATACCGCCTTCAACACCGGTCGGACTTAGTAGAACCTGCCATAACTGAATGTCTCGTGCCCGGAAAGCACCGGCACAAGCATTCAAATAGTAAGTAAACATACGTTTGAAACGATCGGAATAGTTATCTTCGAGTTGAGGCCAGGCTTCAATGAAACGTTCATACCACGCCATCAGCGTCCGGTCATAATCAGCGCCAATGTTGTGCCAGTCTTCCATCACAAACAAACCTTCAGTATTGTCGGCAATATGTTTAACGGAAGGCAAACAGCCATTAGGGAAGATATATTTATTGATCCACGGGTCAACATTTAAATCGGTTTTATTACCGCCAATAGTATGTAGCAGGAAAAGGCCATCCGGTTTAATGTTGCGCTTTACCACATCAAAGTAGGTTTGATAGTTTTTAGGACCGACGTGTTCAAACATTCCGACAGAAACAACACGGTCAAACTGATCGTTAAGGTCGCGATAATCTTGCAGAAGGATGGTGACATCTAACCCTTTGCAGCGTTCTTGAGCCAATTTCTGCTGTTCTGCTGAAATGGTTACACCGAACACGCTAACACCATAATGTCGTGCTGCGTACTCTGCTAAACCACCCCATCCACAACCAATATCCAACAAACGTTGGCCCGGTTGCAGCTGCAGTTTATCGCAAATCATCTTGAGTTTGGCTTCTTGAGCCTGCTCAAGCGTGGTTGCCTCTTTCCAATATGCACAGGAATATTGCATATAAGGATCTAGCATCAGGCGGAAAAGATCATTGCCAAGGTCATAGTGCTCTTTACCCACTATCCAGGCACGTTTTCGAGACTGCAAATTACTCAGTCGCGCGACGGCGATGCGAAGCGTGTCTTTTAAGTGATGTGGGAGTTTTTTTTCTAGACCAGCTTGAACGACTTTATGAAAGAAAATGTCGAGACGTTCACATTCCCACCATCCATCCATATAACTCTCGCCCAACCCTAAAGAGCCTTCCTGCAAAACGCGTTTAAAGAAATCAGGATTTTTTACTTTAATATCGAAAGGGCGCGTTCCATTTATTTCAATACCAGCCATTGATAACATTTCATGTGCAATACGGTACCACTGACTATCTTGCACACTCTGGTCTTCTATACACGATGAACTCATAGCTTCTCCATCACTTTCTCTTCTGACTTATTAACCTGCTTAACAAAGCGAAGGCTATTTACAGGCTTTAATGAGAACAGGCGGTTAATCCGTCTTGTCTGATATTTGACTATGAACAAAGGAAATATAAGAAGAATACCTTAGTTTAGTTTCACTAAGGTTAAGTCATCCATGACGTTCAATATGGCACACAAAATGTGTCCAAAAAGACTGCAAGTAAAATCTTGTAAAATGTAATTGTAAATATCTTAATAAGTATAAGCTTGCTACCGAGCATTCTCAATAGCAAATCTTGGCATGTCTAAATCTTATTTAAGTGATTATAACGTATATAAATTATTTTGCCTTGATCGCATTTTCGCCACTTTTTTGCGTAGCATTACGTGCCATTTCTAGGCCCTTTCTCATCGTCAATAAATAGCCAATTCCGACCAAAACGATAGTACTCAGCATAACGTTTACGGTATTTATTAGCGGATGTGAGATCAATGCTGAGACTAGCATGCTGGCAATAAAGCATAAGCCTAGCTGCAGCGTATTTTGCAATGCTGCGGCTTTTCCCGAGTTGGCAGGGAAGAGTGTTAATGCATTAGCGACCACTATTGGATAGCAGGCTCCGTTGACCAACGCCATCAGGCAAAATGGAATAATCAGTGCTAGTAAGGTTGCTTCGGTAAAACGTGCAACAATATATAACGCCACAATGCTTATACAGTAGCCGGTAAGCAGCCAAGGCAGCAGTTTTTTCCCACCGATTCTTGCGAGCAGCATCTTGCAACCAAAACCACCAACCAAGAAGGCAATAGTCTGTGGCACATAGCTGAGCCCAATGACTGACGGACTATAGCCCATATCGTGAAGAATAAAGGGTGAGCCTGTTAGCCAGGCAAAGAAGCCTGCTGAGCAAGAAGAATAGATCAGCACATTGCCGATATATGCCGGATTGCCTAGCATGGAGATAAAACCACGGCTTGGAGAGTGTTGATCATTTTTTGCACTAGATTTACTTTCTTTCAGCGTCAGGGTCGTCAGTAATAGTAAGACACCTATCGTCAGCAATATGGCAAAAATAGCTCGCCAATCTAAATGGTTAAGTGTCCATGCACCGAGCAGGGGAGCAAGGGCTGGTGAGAGAGCAACTAACGGCATAATAGTAGCAAAGGTGCGCTGTGTAACATTTGGGCTATAGCGATCGACGACCAGCGCTTGCCAGCTGACTGTTGCGGCACAAACGCCCACCGCTTGGATAAACCTTAGTGCTAATAGCAATGCAATATCGTCAACCCACAGCATGCCTAAACAACCCGCGCTAAATAATACTAATCCAATAATCAAAATTGGCTTGCGGCCCCAGCGATCGGACAACGGTCCCCAAACCAATTGGCCGGCAGCAAATCCCGCTAAAAAAATGCTCAAACTAGTACTAATTGCACCGGCAGTTGTATTGAGTTCACTTTGCATGGCACTGAAGGCAGGAAGGTACATATCCGTGGCTAAAAAGCCCAGCATACTCAGGCCTGCCAGATAAAATAAAAATCCAAATGAGGGTTTCATGACACCAACTTTATTAGTTTTGAAAGGATAAACGCGAGACTGCGAATCATTATAGAAGAGTGCGGGAGTCTAATAGATGGCGAAAAACTTGTGAAATGCTAATATTTGCGGCTTGTTGTGAAAAATTTTGAAGGTAAATATGTGGTCAGAATATTCATTAGATGTCGTTGATACTGTTGCCAGAACCGGTAGTTTTAGCGCTGCAGCACAAGAACTTCATCGCGTGCCCTCTGCCATCAGCTATACGGTCCGCCAGCTTGAAGAGTGGTTGGCTGTTAGTTTGTTTGAACGGCGACATCGTGATGTTGAATTGACCGCGGCCGGACGGCTCTTCGTTGATGAAGCAAGATCACTTATCAAAAAAATGAATGCCACACGTCGCCAATGCCAACAAGTTGCCAACGGTTGGCGAGGAGAACTCAACGTAGCTGTCGATCGTATTGTAAAGCCAGCCAGGCTCCGGCGATTAGTCGTAGACTTTTATCGCGAATTTTCAGATACCGAGCTGATTATACATAATGAAGTCTTTAACGGTGTGTGGGATGCTCTGGTAGATGGTCGTGCAGATGTCGCTATTGGTGCGACACGGGCGGTACCTGCAGGCGGTCGTTTTAACTTTCGCGATATGGGATTTATGGATTGGCATTGTGTCGTCAGCCCAACACACCCATTGGCGGCAATGCCTGGGACACTTCACGACGACAGTCTGCGCCATTATCCTGCATTATGTCTGGAGGACACATCGAGGAATCTTCCCAAACGTGATACCTGGACATTGGATAATCAGCGTCGATTGGTTGTACCTGATTGGACTTGTGCGCTTGATTGTTTGTTCGATGGGTTGTGTGTTGGCATGATGCCAGTGCATATGGTCTCACCCTGGATTGCTCAGAACAAACTAACCGCATTGACCTTAAGTAATACCTTTCCGGAAAGTCCATGCTGTCTAACTTGGGATCAGAACAATCAGTCGCCCGCTCTTGCGTGGCTACTTAACTATTTAGGCGATAGTATTACGCTGAACCAGGAATGGCTGCGTGATAACTAAAAAGGATGCCAGTCTGGCATCCTTAGTGGGGTATTAATGGCAAGCTTAGCGGCGATAATCTCGGTAAGGTCCGTCAGCAACCGAGCGTCGTTCAACCAGCTTAGGCTTAACTTCTATGGTTTGTTGTTCTTCACGTTTATTAATAATACGGTCCAATAGCATCGTAAACGCCATCTCACCTAAGCGTTCTTTCGGCTGATGAATCGTTGTGAGTGGCGGTGAATAATAACGGGCATTGCGCACATTATCATAGCCAATCACTGAAATATCCTGTGGAACCCGTAATCCCATTTCATCAGCGGCACAGATAGCGCCCATTGCCATGACATCACCGCCGCAGAATACTGCGGTAGGACGGTTTTTCTGTGAAAGGATCTGTCGCATCGCCTGATATCCAGATTCTGGCTCAAAGTCGCCTTGAACAATCCATTCGTCGCGTACGGGAATATTGGCCTCTGTCAGCGCTTTAACAAAGCCATTAAAGCGCCCACCACCGGTATTACGATTGAGTTGGCCTGGTATTGCGCCGATATCGCGATGGCCACGCTCGATAAGATAACGTCCTGCCAAATACCCACCGTCAAAGGCGTTATCAATGATGGAGTCGGTGAAATCATTGCGCGATTCGCCCCAATCCATGACCACCATCGGGATAGCGCGGTATTCTTCCAACATGCCAAGCAATTCTGCTGGATATTCAGCACACATTACCAGTAAGCCATCAACACGCTTTTGCGCCAACATGGCGAGGTAAGCACGCTGTTTCTCTAGGTTGTTATGCGAATTGCATAAAATTAGCGTATAGCCTTTGGCAAAACAGCTGTTTTCCACGGCTTCAATAACTTCAGCAAAGTAGGGCGCTTCGCTTGATGTGGCTAATAACCCTATTGATTTGGTGTTGTTGACCTTAAGACTACGGGCGACGGCACTAGGAGAATAATGCAAATCTTTAATAGCAGCCCGCACAGCTTCCTTGGTTTCTTCGGCGACGAAACGTGTTTTATTGATGACGTGCGATACCGTCGTGGTTGAGACGCCAGCACGCTTAGCGACATCTTTAATCGTTGCCATGGAAAAAATAACTCCTGAACCCGCGTGCACTAGCACGTTAGCATTATGTTAATCGTTTGCCTGCGTTTATTTAACTGCGATAATTTCTTTACGCAGCAAAATCGTTTGTATTGATTTCAGCAGAGAACCTGAAAGGGGGCTGAGATAAGCAGCCGTTACATCGCAGGGCGGTAACCGCGAATTTTCTCTTATATTGCGGAAAAGTGGAAGAAAAATTTAAGCTGACTACGAAGATGGCGCTCTTTGTTAGAGATCATAGGAAAATGGTAGCGGCTATGAGAATATATCAATGGCATAATAATTGTATGGCTATTCTTTATGTGGCTACTGGTTGTATGGCCAATGTCTGTTTGGCTCGTTATGATTATAAGTATTCTCGGCGTTCATCATGAAAGGAGGATGTATGGATAGTAATCTAAAAATGTCTTTAATCACCACGGTTTGCGCATTGGCGATGATCTTGATCTTCAGCTTTACTGCGGTGATGCACTGAGTTGGGCGTCGCTAGGCGTTGTTGTTGGCTGACTACTGTACCGATGCCTTAGTTACTTTGCCAATGTAGCACTGACTTCGCCAAAGCAGGGTAGCGATAAAAAATAAGGGAAATCCCTAAATGGGATTTCCCTTATTTTATTATCATTCTCTTGTCGATAACTGTGTGTTCTCAGTTATCACGGAAACACTTCGTTAAATGCTCTTCATCAAAGATGAGCTAACTGACTATTTAACGAATCGTTTTAGGGGTCATGACCCGACGAGCGCCTACGTAATGATCTTGCCAGTAGTTATCCGCAAGGTAACTGATTTTTATGTCTTCACCTGTGCGAGGAGACTGAATAAATTTACCATTACCAAGATAAACACCAACATGGTCTGCGGCACCGCGCTTGGAAATCTTAAAGAATACCAAGTCGCCAGATTCTAACTCACCACGTTTGATTGGCGCTGCATCACGCAGGTGATACATTTCATCGGCCGTGCGAGGCATCTTAATACGCATCAAATCCTTATATGCGTAGTAAACTAAGCCACTACAATCGAAACCAGTATTCGGCGATGTCCCACCCCAGCGGTAAGGTTTTCCGACTTGGTGCATCAATTTGTTCATCGCAGTCAATTTAGCTGTCTGATAGCGTTTTTTATGCGCGGCGCTCATCGCAATCGGCATGCATTTTTCACTTGCCGCTTTATGCTTGTGATGACGACCGTACGCTTTTTTACCCACAGTAGGGCAGGTTACCGCCTCATTCGCTAACGAGTGAGTGATACTCTTAATCTCTTTTTTGTGTCCGTTTTTTTCATGCTTGGCTATGGCCGCCTTTGTAGACGCATGCTTAACCAGCTTGGGGCTGCCAGCTTTCTTACTGTGTGTTGTCGATTTATGGTGCTCATTTACTGCCGCTGATTTTGTTTTCTTAGTACTGCGAGCAACAACTTTTCGCTTTCGTCGTTCTTCAGGTTTTGTCTGATCGACGTGGCTTTTCCGTTGTTCTGCGGAAATACGTTTATGTGGCGAAGCATTTGCCACATTAAGAAACAGCTGGGTAAAGAGCAGCACAAAGAGCGTAAACAATAACCGCATGGCGTCGCTACCGATAGTGTCCAAGGTTAAACATCACAGATGTTACAGTATTCCCCAAAAGCGGGGCGTAAAACAGCATGAATTGCTTCGATTCTAGATCATATTGTGAGAAAAAGTTAATATCTTTTTTTTTGCTGATAAATGCAGCATGAATCGTTCGAAGTTAACTCAAATTTCAGAGTGTTAGCACATAAACACAGCGAACTTCGGATCTGTCGAACTTTGCTATATAGATAGTAGATAACAATATAATGCCTGTTTTTTGGCTCTCGATGCATGACTTTACCAGCCTAAAGACGAGGGTCAATAAAAACCACACAAAAAATGGCGTTATATCTTGCCTCGGTCATCGTTACAATAGTGATAAGAAAAAACGATGCTTTTATCTGACTAAATTTATGTCGATTAGCAGTAGTCATTAGCATAAATTAAAATGTAAGTAGATATCGTTTACCTATGCAGACCTATACCCATCATACTTCAAGTTGCAGGGTATAAACGTGTTGTAGTCTCTGCACAAGTTTGAGTAATGACCGTGACAGCCTATTGATGGCTTGAGGAAGCAAAAAATGACCACGACTATTGAAAAAATTCAGCAGCAGGTTTCTGAAAATCCAATCCTGCTTTATATGAAAGGTTCACCTAAATTGCCAAGCTGTGGTTTCTCAGCTCAGGCGGTTCAGGCGCTTTCTGCCTGTGGTGAACGTTTCGCTTATGTTGATATTCTGCAAAATCCAGACATCCGTGCTGAGATGCCAAAATTTGCTAACTGGCCAACGTTCCCACAGCTGTGGGTCGACGGTGAACTGGTTGGCGGCTGCGATATCGTAATTGAAATGTATCAACGCGGTGAACTGCAGCAACTGATCAAAGAAACTGCTGAAAAATACAAATCAAAAGAAGAGCAGCCAGAATAAGCTGTTTGGGTTTGAAAAAATGAGCGGCCATGAGCCGCTCATTTTTTTGTCGTGTACGTCACTTTTGCTGCGGGGCTGGATTATCGCTCTTAATCGATATCCTGTGAGGGCGTATTTTCATCATCACGGATATCTTCTGGTGCTATCGGCAAAGGCCAACCACCGAGACGTTTCCAGCGATTGACTAATTCGCAGAAAAGATGAGCAGTCTGCTCAGTATCGTATAGTGCTGAGTGCGCCTGAGAACTATCAAAAGCAATCCCTGCGCTAATACAGGCTTTTGCTAATACCGTTTGGCCTAATACTAAGCCGCTTAACGCTGCGGTATCAAAAGTTGCAAAAGGGTGGAATGGATTGCGTTTTAAACCCGCCCGCTCAGCAGCAGCCATCAGGAAGCTATGATCAAAATTAGCGTTATGCGCAACGATAATCGCCCGATTGCAGTTCTGCTCTTTCATCCCTTTGCGAATGGCCTTGAAGATGGCATGCAACGCGTCATATTCGCTGACCGCACCACGTAGTGGATTGGTAGGATCAATGCCGTTGAATGCTAAGGCTTCAGGATGCAAAATTGAACCCTCAAAAGGTTCTACGTGAAAATGCAGCGTCTCGTCATTTTCAATCCAGCCGCCATCATCCATGCGTAATGTTACAGCGGCAATTTCTAATAATGCATCTGTCTGGGCATTGAAACCGGCGGTTTCTACATCAATTACTACGGGATAGAACCCACGAAAACGGCCTCGCAAGGCGTTAGAGTCACTTTTATCAGCCATCAGCTTCTTATCTTTAACGAATTCAGCGCGCATTATGGCAAACTTTTACGCCAGATGCAGGTAGAGAAGGGAGAAAACCAGTAGCCAAGACCTTTCGGCGGGATAGTCTAATCAAATCTTGGCTGTCAGAGTTTATTGGGTGCGTCTTTATTGATGTTTTACTTTGCCTGTTTGGATTCGACCAATTCGATTTTGTAACCATCAGGGTCTTCGACAAAGGCAATAATACTCGCCCCGCCTTTTACCGGGCCGGCTTCGCGAACGACCTTACCTCCTGCTTGGCGAATCTCATCGCAGGTTTGTGCCACGTTATCGACACCTAATGCCAGATGACCAAAGGCACTGCCAAGATCGTAGCTATCGACGCCCCAGTTGTAAGTCAACTCAATAACTGCACCTTCACTTTCTTCGGTATAACCGACAAAGGCAACGGTGTATTTATATTCGGCATTTTCGCGTGTTCTCACTAAACGCATGCCCAAAACTTGGGTATAGAAATCAATAGAGCGTTGCAAGTCACCGACGCGAAGCATGGTATGAAGTAAACGCATTGAGGCTCCCTAATTATCAACGTGAGTAGTAATAGTCAGAAGTAAAAAAGCGGCAGCCGTTGAGGGTAACAAACGGCTGCCGCAAAACTCATTAGCATTGTTCCAGTGCTACAGTGCGATTACAAGGTTGGGTAATCGGTATATCCTTCTTCACCGCCGCCGTAGAAAGTTTCTGGTTTAGGTTCGTTAAGTGGCGCATGAGCTTTAAGACGTTCTAGCAGATCTGGGTTGGCGATATAGCTACGGCCAAATGCCACCGCATCGATATAGCCTTTCTCAATCAACTCTTCCGCTTTCTCTGCGGTATAAGCACCGGCACCAACAATCACGCCGCTATAATGCGCGCGGATTTGTTTACGGAATGCTTCGGTATAGGCTTTACCACCGGCCCAGTCTGGTTCTGAAATATGCAGGTAAGCCAGATGACGTTTGTTCAACTCATCCAACAGATAGAGTGCTGCTTCTTCCTGATCTTCACCGTTATCCAAGCCGTTGAATGGGCCCATTGGCGAAATACGAATACCTACGCGGTCTGCGCCAATTTCTGCGATGGCTGCATCAACAACCTCTAATGTCAGGCGAGTGCGGTTCTCAATGCTTCCACCGTATTGATCGGTACGTTGGTTAGAGGCAGGAGACAGGAATTGATGCAGCAAATAACCGTGTGCGCCGTGCAATTCGATATAGTCGAAGTTAGCTTCACGGGCATTGGCAATGGCGCTGCGGAAATCGTTCACGATACCAGGGATTTCACTGGTTTCTAGTGCGCGTGGAGTAGAGCAATCTTCGCGGTATGTTTGGCCATTTTCATCACGTAAGCTGGTACGTGTTTCGGCATTAATAGCAGAAGGGGCTACAGGAGCCTGATTGCCCGGCTGTAAGCTGGCGTGAGAAATACGGCCTGTGTGCCACAATTGCACGGCCATATGGCCTTGTTTAGCGTGGACACCAGCTACAATTTTCTTCCAGGCAGCAGTCTGCTCTGGTGAATGCAATCCAGGTGCACCGGCATAGCCTTTAGCTTGGGCCGAAATTTGAGTTGCTTCACTGATAATCAACCCTGCGCTATGACGTTGCGCGTAATATTCGCCCATCAGTGGAGTAGGGATATCGCCGGGCTCGATGCTACGCAGACGGGTCAATGGCGCCATAAATACACGATTTGGTAAGGTTTTTTTGCCAACAACAAGAGGCGTAAAAAGCTTGGTCATGATAACTCCTGGAATAAATAGACTGGTCGTCTAGGTGGTGTTTTATAAAACCATATAGTAAAGATGGTTAACTTACTAGTGACGTTGTCACGCTAATTCAGCGTTAAAATTCAGTACCTGGTGGTTGTAAAAATTGTTCTACACATTCCATTGCGGCAGATAAGGGCGTAACAGAATGCTTAACCTTTGCGCGCAGTGATGCGCCAAGCCACAGGGAATAGAGTGCTTCTGCAGCAACGGGGGGCGAAAAAGGAATACGTAATGATCCTTCCTCAATTCCTTTCTCAAGAGCATGTTGCAGGCGTTTTATTACTTTGCTGGTGCCTTGTTCTAAGACATGCCGCATTGGCTCTGATAAGTCACTCACTTCTGCTGAAACTTTGACAGCAAGGCAAGCTGTATGACATTCACTACTACAAAAGTTGCTGATGGTCATAGCGTAGTAACTCAGCAAATGCTGTCGCTGATTACCTTTCGGGTTGCTAAATAAGGCTTCGAGATGTGCATCATACTTATCAAAGTAGCGTTTGATCATCGCTTCTCCAAAAGCCTCTTTGGATTTGAAGTAGTGATAAAACGATCCTTTAGGCACCACGGCTGTTTTTAATAACTCCGTCAGGCCCATGCCGGTGAAACCGAGGTGCAAGCTCAGTGCTTCACCTGTTGCTAGCAGATGTTCTCGGGTATCAGTATGCGAAGATTCTATTTTGTTCATGTGTTGTAGAGTAATAGACCGAGCGGTCTAGGTCAATAATCAGTGTAAATAAAAATGTAAGCAAGATGTGGCTTGCACGTTTAGAGTAAAACGTCTTCAATAAAAGTCTATATCCGACACATTTCATAGCGTAGGAGCGATTTGTCATTCTACTGTATGAACGCCTATTGGGTATGTTCTCGCAAGACGGAGGAATTGTGGCACAACAGCTCGAGTTTTTCGACATCCCTAGCCCTTGTCGTGGTATTTGCCAGGCCGGACCGAATGGCTTTTGCCGAGGCTGTTTTCGCAGCAGGGAAGAGCGTTTTCAATGGATGAGTATGAACGACGTTGAAAAGCGTCACGTACTGCGTTTATGCCACCAGCGTTTCTTACGTCTTAAACGGGTAAACAAAGCAGCGGATGACGATGTATCACCAGAACAACCCTCATTATTTTAAATCCCACCTCGCTATTTAAATAAGCATTAGACTAGGATGCTGTACGCTATTAAAAATCTAATAATGAGAGGTAATGTAGGATGGAACATCGTACTAAGCTGGCTGCGATTGGCCCAGAATTTTCGCGGATGATTTGTGGCTATTGGCGGCTGATGGAATGGGATATGACTCCACAACAGTTGCTCACTTTTATTGAGCAGCATGTTGAACTTGGTATCACCACAGCCGATCATGCTGATATTTATGGTGGCTATCAATGTGAGGCTGCTTTTGGCCAAGCGCTGCGTTTAAAGCCAGCGCTGCGCCAGCAAATGCAGTTGGTCAGTAAATGTGGCATTGCCACAAAAGCTGACCCTAAAAATCACATTGGTCACTATATCACCGACCGTGAGTATATTATCGCGCAGGCTGAAAAGTCGCTGACAAACTTACATACTGATAATCTTGATCTATTGCTAATCCATCGTCCTGACCCACTAATGGATGCCGATGACGTTGCTGAAGCCTTCACCTCATTACACCAAAGCGGCAAGGTAAAGCACTTTGGCGTGTCAAACTTTACCCCGACACAGTTTACGTTATTACAATCGCGTCTGCCGTTCGCTTTGGTAACTAATCAGGTTGAAATTTCGCCTACGCACCAGCCTGCTATTTTGGATGGCACATTGGATCAATGCCAGCAACTGCGCATTAAACCTATGGCTTGGTCATGCCTTGGTGGCGGCAGCTTGTTCAAGGACCCGCAATTCCAGGCATTACGAGATGAACTGACCGCCGTAGCGCAAGAAATTGGCGCTGAAAATATTGAGCAGGTGGTTTATGTCTGGATCATGCGCTTACCTTCTCAGCCTTTGCCTATCATCGGTTCGGGAAGAATTGAACGAGTGAAGTCGGCGCTTAAAGCCTTGGATTTGGATATGAATCGCCAGCAATGGTTCCGCATTCGCAAGGCGGCGCTAGGTTACGACGTACCGTAATGAACGGCTGATATTTGTTATTGTCTTTAATAAAATCATCATTATGCGGGCTTACCAGAAGGATCGGATAAGTCCGTTTTTTGCTCAGCGAGTTTCTCTTCTGTCGAAATCGATAACTGTAACTGCGAAAGTGAGCAGTAAAGTCGCCATATCAGTCCAGCTAACTCTTTTGCTGACTCATTATGATGTTGTGCAAGCGCCTCACTAATACGCTGTAATTCGCGCAAACTGGCATCCAATACCGGATGACTGACGCCGCGTTCGGTCATAATGCCTTTCAGACAGTGTATACAGGTATTCTTAACTGCTGACAGCGGGTCGGAGCGAGTTTCCCATTTGCGTAATTGCCACACGACATGGCTGCAATTGAGTAGTACAACCCCCCAACGTAATAACCAGTCACGAGAAATTTGATCGTTGCTCTGGTTGAGCTGACTAATACGGTGATAAATCAATGATTCAAACTGTAAGTGGGATAACTGCGGCCGGCGGCTGAGTTGATCGATAAAGTCTCGACGCAGCGCTTGAATAATTCGACGGCTTTTACGTTTGTCAGAGCTGGGGCGTAATAATTGAAACGCGACGCCCGCCAACATAACGCCAGCTATTTTTGCTAATCCATCATTAATGAAAGCTGAATAGTCGTAAACCGGGGGATTGGTCATTTCAAGAAAAGAGCCGCTAAAGACAATTAATTGTCCCCATAATGCGGCTCGTGTTTTGTCCTGGAGTTTCATCATTTGCATCGTAATGAGAATGGGAAATAGCAGGATGTAAAATGCCCATAAATCGTCGAATTGCACCATTAACCCAAAACGAATCATATAGCAGGCAATAAATAGCACCAGTAAGGATTTGATCAACAAGGTAATGCTATTTATTGGTGATGCGGTTGAAGAATACAGCACACAGCCGATGGCTGCTAAGGTCACACCGGCTCCCCCTGAATTCCATTGGGTGTTTATCCAGTAAGCGCAGGCAATCAGAATACAAACAAAGGTACGTAAGCCACTCCACGCGGCTTCATAACTATCGGTATGACGGGTTAATTTGCTGGCTTTTGGCGCAACGAGTAATAAAACTTCCGCCACATTGGCATTCTCAACCCGTTGTAACCAATGTTCCGTGCGCAGATATAGCCAGCAAAAATCATGCAAGCGAGTCCAGAAAGCTTGATGACGAAAATCGGCACTGTTATGAGGTTTTATCTGTACGAGAATTTTAGCCAGGCGATACTTATTGGTGTCAGGAGAACTCAATTCATGAAGCAGTTGTTGTAATACCTCGTTGAGATTCTTGGGTGAGTCAGGCCAATTGAGCATCATTCGCCTGATACTTGAGATAACACTGGTCATGCCGAGCTGTTGATGCAGAAGATAATTGAGCAGATTGTTTTGTTTACGTAAGCGGTAGTGGCTCCAGAAAGCCTGGATACGCAACAGATTCATGGTCAATATTTGGCTAATTAGATTTTGATGAGAATACCGAATCTGACTGTTGTTATCTTCAAGCCAGAGCAGTTTAGCGTGCTCTAACAACTGATTATGCATACGCCGAAGTGAAGTTAATAATGCATCACCATCCGAGGTGCTCGGCAGTAGCATCATCATAAATCCACCACAGAGAATACCAATAATGACTTCACATACACGCGCCTGTGCAATATCGAAAATTTGTCCGGTATCCGTTACGTTGACGGTAGAAAACGCAATAATTGCCGCGGTATACCCAGAAAGAGCAAAGGCATAAGCCACATTATTTTGATTTTGGTTGGCAATATAAGTACAAAACCCCAGCCAACTTGCTATCGCTAAGCTAAATAGCCAAGGATCATTTAAGCAATGTCCAGCGATCAATACGGCCGCACAAGCCCCTATTACGCTGCCAATGATTCGACCAATGCTTTTACTAATTACACCGCCAACGGTTGGAAAGCTGACCACTGCCGCTGATGTAAAGGCCCAGTATGGTTCATCTAATTCAAGGACAAAGGCCAGCCATAATGCCAGACACATAGCGATGGAGTTGCGTAGGGCATAGCGCCATTGACTGGCTGTAGCTCTTCCCCAAAGTGTCTTGTTCCATTGTAACCAAGAGAGATTCACTAAAATGACCTTTAGTTGTGAATCGATATATTACAGCTGGTGCCAGCAACGAGCAGGGCATCAGCCGGAACATGAAGCAATTTGATTCGGATGGGAACGCGTTGCGCTAATCTGACCCAAGGCACATTTGGTTTCACATCAACTAATAGTCCTGCTGAGCTTTCCACACTTTGGTCATAGATGGCTCTACCTATACTTTCTACTTGCCCATCAATAGGGTAATTACCGTTATATAGAGTAATATTGGCTTTATCGCCGACTTTAATATGCTTGAGTTTAGTTTCTTCGAAATATCCCAATACATAGAAAGAATGAATATCAACTAAGGCAACTAAAGGCGTGCCTGCAATAGCGTAGTTTCCTTTGCGAGTTTGTAAATTAGTTATATACCCATCTGTGGGCGCATAAATTTTTGTTTTACTTAAGTTCCATTTAGATTGCTCGAGATTGGCTTGAGAAGATTGGTAGGCTGCCTGCATTGACTTAGCTGTCAAATTAGCTGTATCTAAAGATTCAGCAGAAATAACGTTATTAGCTAATCCTCGACGACGCTGGGCTTCATGATTTGCTTTATCAAGTTCTGCGGAAGCTTTTGCTACTTCGGCTTGCGCGTTATCTAATGCGATTTGAAAGGGAACAGGATCGAGGGTAAACAGTAACGACCCAGCTTTGACGTATTGATTATCATGTACGGCAATATCGATAATTCGCCCTGAAATTTCAGGTGTGATGTCCACCAATTCGGCACGAACCTTACCGTCGCGGGTCCAAGGGGATTGCATATAATAATTCCAGATCCACCAACCGACGCATAATGCCACTGTGAAAACCAATAATGTTGAGAAGTACTGCAGGGTTTTGTATTTCATTTCTCACTCATGTACCAATAGTAATACGGCTATGCCAATTGATATGACGAATATAGACAAGTCCATTAGTGTCGGATGCCAAACATTACCGGAATAAATCCAGTCACGGGAAAGACGATGAATGATTAACCAAAATATCAGACCAACTAAAAATGCTTTAAAAATAGGTGGGAAATAGAGTGACGCTCCGAATACCAAATCGGAAAGCGGGAAGCCTGAATGAAGGATTTGCGTAATCACACGATTAATCTCTACTGGTGATTGTGTTATACATATATCAAGTCTAGTGGATCTGTTTGATTGTATTTAAGTAGCATTCGCTAATTAATTACATTCAGTTTTTAATCAAAACATTTGCAAATCCACACATAAAGTTCGGTAAACTAGGCTAAAATTTAGTAGGCTATCTTAGCATGCTAATTATGAGGAGGGGTAATTGGAATTAAATTTGGGTTCAGATCTAGCACGATTGGTTCGTGCTTGGCGCGCGTTGATTGATGAGCGGCTAAAGCCACTCGAATTGACGCAAACACACTGGGTAACTTTGCATAATATCAATAAGTTACCGCCAGAGCAGTCGCAAATCCAGTTAGCTAAAGCTATCGGGATTGAGCAGCCATCATTAGTAAGGACGCTGGATCAGTTGGAAGAGAAAGGCATGATTACCCGCCATACTTGCGCCAACGATCGCCGTGCTAAACGTATCAAGCTCACGGAAGAGGCTGCGCCGATTATCAACCAGATGGAAACTGTGATAGAGGAGACTCGCCGAGAAATCGTTTTTGGCATATCGTCCAAAGATATCGAGTGGCTGTCAGGTATGTTAGCGGCGTTAGAAAAAAATATTGTGGCATTGCAACAAAAGAACTAACAAAAGAAAAGTACCAGCGACATGGACATGATGAATAGCAACGCGGTACCACAATCATAAAAAAACCGAAGGCTTTGGCCTTCGGTTTTTCTTTTTTGTATCGGCTGTATCATTCGGCGAGTAGATTACGCCAGCATCAAAATTAGACGCTCGGTGCAACGGTTACGCTGCTGCCGCTGGTTGCCAATGTGACACGCTGACCAACCGAGTATTGTGACTTACCGGTTTTCTGTACCACAATGATGGTGTTGCCATCATCTTTACGAATATGCAGCTCGACGGCATTAGAGCGGCTCAGCCCACTTTCGATGCTTTGTCCTGCTACGCCGCCAGCAATGGCGCCCGCTGCGGTTGCCAGGCTGCGCCCAGTACCTGCACCGACAGTATTACCCAGGAAGCCACCAAGAACGGCGCCACCTAATGTCCCAATAATGTTCTGGTTATTGTCGTCTTGAATTTGCACTGGGCGAACAGCCACTAAAGTACCATAACTGACACTTTGCACTTGTTTCGCTTGAGAAGACGAATAGACGTCACCAGACAGGGTGTTATCATTCGCACAACCCGCCAATGTCAGTCCCGCGAGTGCAACAACCAAAAAACGCTTCATCATAAATAGCTCCTAATTTGTACCCGCAATATAAGCATAACACCATGATTGCGTTTAGATTAATTACACGGTTCAACTTCACTGTTGAGGGTGCGTATCACGCAATAACTCTTTCTGGAGTTAATCCTATCTTTTCACTCTTCAACTAATGATAAACGGTGGTTTAAGTTTTCGACAGGAATTCGTGAGAATTATCTCCTAATGTAACATTTATTTTAATCGTTGTAATAATGAATGAAAAATAAGCGAACTCATCACGTTTTTGATAAAAAATCAGATAAAACAGCGTTTTACTGACATAATCTTGTTTAATTCTAATCAACATAACTGCACGTAACCAATAGCACTGTTTGGCTGAATACAGACCAAGGTGTGAGGAGATGATCGATGAAATCAGGTCGCTACATAGGCGTAATGTCAGGAACCAGTCTTGATGGTATAGATGTCGTACTGGCCGCTATCGATGAAAGGTTAGTTGCCCAACAGGCGACCTACTCGCATCCTATTCCTATTGCACTTAAGACGGCCATTCTGGGTATGTGTCAGGGACAGCAAGTGACATTAGCGCAAGTAGGCGAACTCGATACTCAACTGGGTATTTTGTTTGCACAAGCCGTTCAAGGACTGCTGGATCAGTGTGGTATTTCTCCCGAAGAAATCACGGCCGTTGGCTGTCATGGTCAGACGGTTTGGCATCAACCCAAAGGCGACGTTACTTTTTCAATGCAACTTGGTGATAATAATCGAGTGGCAGCGCTCACCGGGATCACTACCGTCGGTGATTTCCGTCGCCGCGATATGGCATGGGGAGGTCAGGGCGCACCGCTTGTTCCAGCTTTTCACCAAGCACTTTTGGCCGATGCTGCTGAACGTCGAATCATCCTCAATATTGGTGGTATAGCCAATTTGTCCATGTTATTGCCGGGGCAAGCTGTTCGTGGTTATGACACCGGCCCGGGTAATATGCTGATGGATGCCTGGATATGGCGTAATCGGTCGCTGCCCTATGATAAAGATGCGCAATGGGCTAGCCAGGGGCAGGTTTGTCGGCCGTTATTGCAACAAATGCTCGCCGATCCTTATTTCTCTGCACCTGCACCGAAGAGCACAGGGCGCGAATACTTTAATCAGGCTTGGTTAACCCGACAGTTGGGAAATTACCCTGCGCTACTTGCAGAGGATGTGCAGGCGACATTGGCAGAATTGACTGCAACTAGCATTTCAGAGCAAGTCCAATTGGTTGGAGGATGCGATCGTTTAATGGTATGTGGCGGCGGCGCACGTAATCCGCTATTGATGGCTCGCCTTTCTGCGTTATTGCCAGGAACTGAAGTGTGTACAACCGATGCTTTTGGTATTAGCGGTGATGACATGGAAGCGTTAGCTTTTGCTTGGCTGGCATTTAGAACAATGTCTGGGCAATCAGGGAACCTTCCTTCGGTAACTGGTGCTAGCCAAGAAACCGTATTAGGGGCAATTTATCCGGTTGTTTGAATCAGCTTCCCCTAAAAATAGGAGTGAAAAGATGAAAAAGACCATATTAGCGTTATGCGCCTTTGCGCTGGTGGGATGTGCAAATCAAGGCTCTCATCCTCCGCAAAGTAGTACAGTCGTGCATTACCAATGCGGTACGTTGCCACTGACAGTGACATCTAATAGTACCAAACAGCAGGTTTCTTTCTTGTTCGATGGCCAACAATTGCAATTGAACCAGGTCGTAGCGGCTTCTGGCGCGAAGTATAGCGATAGCCGCTATACCTTCTGGTCGAAAGGGCGTACAGCTTTTGTTGAGCGTGATGGTGCGGTGATCGTCGATGATTGTATTGAATTGTAGATGAGTGAATTATAGATGATGGTATTGCATCGCAATGGTATTGAAGCGCCATTGCACGCGGCACCATTAGCTATTTTAACGATTTTTCTCTCTGGTAAATCATCGGCATTGTGATCCTGATTTGCCAGGTGCAGTATAGCGATAACGACAAACATAGTCCCCGCTACTGATTTAATAAGAAGAGAGTCTAGATGTCTGAAAGTAATCAATTTGATGTCGCTCAATCGCGACGCGAATACACGCGTGGCGGACTCCGTAGAAATGACCTGACGGAGCAGCCACTGCCGCTATTTGAACGCTGGCTCAAACAGGCTTGCGAAGCGAAAATTGCTGACCCGACAGCGATGTGCGTCAGTACAGTTGATGAACATGGTCAACCATACCAACGTATTGTGCTGCTTAAACATTATGATGAACGGGGATTGGTTTTCTATACTAACCTAGGCAGTCGTAAAGCGCAGCAACTGGGCCATAACCCTAAAATTAGTTTGCTATTCCCTTGGCACATGCTGGACAGGCAAGTGATCGTTTTAGGGGAAGCTGAACGGCTCTCTACCCTTGAAGTAATGAAATACTTTACCAGTCGGCCAAAAGACAGCCAGATAGCCGCGTGGGTTTCACAGCAATCAAGCCGTATCTCTGCGCGCGGTGTATTAGAAGGCAAGTTCCTTGAACTCAAACAAAAATTCAGCAAGGGCGAAGTGCCATTGCCAACGTTTTGGGGGGGATTCCGTGTCAAAGTAAACTCTATGGAGTTTTGGCAAGGTGGCGAAAATCGCCTGCATGACCGCTTTATTTACCAGCGACTGGCGAATGATGACGCTAAAGATGAGAACCCACAGTGGCAAATAGACCGACTTGCCCCTTAAAACAACGAAATTTGCGCGAAATCCTAGCGCTTGCATCGCAGGCGCTTTATTCTATTGGCCGCAAAACTAATGCAGCATAAAACTGATACATTGTGGGTCTGAGCATTATGGGGCATATGCATCATAAAATATGCGTAGAGCAAACCAGCTCGCTTATGCCCATTGCACATTGGCATAATTTTTATCACCTTTAATTTTTTAAAAGCGGAGTCTTGGATGGCAAGCACCAACCTGATTAAACAATTGCAAGAGCGGGGCCTCATTGCCCAGGTAACGGATGAAAACGCGTTAGCAGAGCGACTGGCGCAAGGGCCAATTGCACTGTATTGCGGTTTCGACCCTACCGCAGACAGCTTGCATTTGGGGCATCTGGTGCCTTTATTATGCCTAAAACGTTTCCAGCTTGACGGTCATAAACCGGTAGCGTTGGTTGGCGGAGCGACGGGCCTTATTGGCGACCCAAGCTTTAAAGCAACCGAACGTAAGCTCAACACCAATGAAACTGTTGGTGAGTGGGTCGAAAAAATTCGCCAGCAGGTTTCTCCATTCCTGGATTTCAACTGCGGCGACAATAGCGCAATTACGGCGAACAACTACGACTGGTTTGGTGGCATGAATGTGCTGACCTTCCTGCGCGATATCGGCAAGCACTTCTCTGTTAATCAGATGATCAACAAAGAAGCGGTAAAACAGCGCCTGAACCGCGATGATAGCGGTATTTCCTTTACCGAATTCTCTTATAACTTGCTGCAAGGTTACGATTTCTCATCTTTATACGATTTGCATAAAGTTGAATTGCAGATCGGTGGCTCTGACCAGTGGGGTAATATTACCTCTGGTATCGATTTAACCCGCCGCTTGCACCAGAAGCAGGTCTTTGGTTTGACCGTTCCTTTGATCACTAAATCTGACGGCACTAAATTCGGTAAAACCGAGGGTGGCGCAGTATGGTTAGATCCGAAGAAAACCAGCCCATATAAGTTTTACCAGTTCTGGATCAACACCGCAGATGCGGATGTGTATCGCTTCCTGAAATTCTTCACCTTTATGAGCATTGAAGATATCAACGCACTGGAAGAAGAAGATAAAAACAGTGGCAAAGCGCCGCGGGCGCAATATGTGCTGGCAGAGCAAGTTACTGGCATGGTTCATGGTGCAGAAGGGTTGGCCGCAGCTCGCCGTATTACTGACAGTCTGTTCTCCGGCGCGTTGAGTGATATGACCGAAGCCGATTTTGCACAACTTGCACAAGACGGTATGCCAAGTATTGAACTTGAGGCGGATGCGGATCTGCAACAAGCGCTGGTTGCAGCAGAGTTAGTGCCTTCGCGTGGTCAGGCTCGTACCATGATTAGTTCAAAAGCTATTACTTTAAATGGTGAAAAGCAGGACTCTCCAGAGTACAAATTCAGTGATGCAGACCGCTTGTTTGGTCGCTATACGCTGTTGCGTCGCGGCAAAAAGAACTACTGCTTAATCAACTGGAAGTAACAGTGTCAGCCACAGAGGAAGGGATCCACTGTGGCTAAATTTTTATTCGCTTCGGCTTTTTACGCCATCACTCTGATGACGTCGGCATCGGACTTTTCATGAAAAATATTCTCTCTATTCAATCTCATACCGTTTATGGCCACGCGGGAAACAGCGCTGCTGAATTTCCTATGCGCCGTATGGGCGTTAATGTTTGGCCATTGAACACAGTACAGTTTTCTAATCATACGCAATATGGACATTGGACCGGCTGCGTGATGCCCGCAAGTCACTTATCAGAAATTGTGCAGGGAATTGCGGACATTGGTCGGTTGCAGACCTGTGATGCGGTTCTAAGTGGGTATATTGGATCTTCCGAACAGGGAGAGCATATTTTACAAATCGTCAAACAGGTGAAAGCCGCTAATCCTGATGCGTGGTACTTTTGCGATCCTGTAATGGGACATCCGGAAAAAGGCTGCATCGTCGCACCCGGTGTAACGGATTTTCACTGTCAGCAATCATTAATTAACTGCGATGTGATGGCACCTAATCTGCTGGAGTTAGAAATGCTCAGCGGACATACCATAGAGAGTGTTGAGCAAGCAGTAAATTGTGCTCGTGAGCTTATTGCTAAGGGACCAAAAATCATTTTGGTTAAGCACCTTAGCCGTGCCGGTTATCATCGCGATCGCTTTGAGATGCTGTTGGTCAGCGCTGAGCAGGCGTGGCATATAGAACGCCCTTTGGTAGACTTTGGCGAACGTCAGCCCGTTGGTGTCGGTGATTTAACCAGTGGTTTATTGCTAGTGAATCTACTCAAAGGCGAAGCTTTGGATAAAGCGCTTGAGCATGTTACGGCAGCAGTTTATGAAGTGATGCTGAAAACCCATGAAATGGGTGAGTACGAGCTTCAGGTGGTTGCCGCACAGGATCAAATGGTTAATCCTCAACACCATTTCCCAGCGGTAAAACTGTAGGCCCGGTTTGTTTTTCTTTACAGCCAGATCTGCCAACAGTAAAACGCCCCGTATTATCCTCGGGGCGTTTTATTTTTAGTATTTATTAGCCTGGGGTCTTTATTTCAAGCCTTCGGCAGACAGGGCTGCATCAACAGCTGGACGTGCGGCAACGCGATCCAGATAGTTGTTGAGGTTATTCAGTGCGCTCAGGTCAAATTTCAGCCCCTTCGCCCAGCCCATCACGGTAAACAGGTAAGCATCAGCAACGCTGAAATGATTACCCAGCAAGAAAGTTTTTCCCGCCAACTGTGAGTCAACATAAGCAAACTTCTTATCCAACGCCTCACGAGTGACAACTTTAAACTCATCAGGTGTTTTTGGATTGAACAGCGGGCTGAAGCCTTTGTGCAATTCAGTCGCAATATAATTCAGCCATTCCAGGGCGTGATAACGAGCAATAGAACCGACTTCTGGCATCAATTTGCGGTCTGGTTTTTGATCGGCCAGGTACTGCACGATAGCCACACCTTCGGTCAGAATAGTGCCATCATCAAGCAGCAACGTAGGAATCTGTCCTTTAGGGTTAACCTGCAGGAAGTCATCACCTTGTTCGGTTTTCTTTGTCGCCAGGTCAACACGAATAATACTGAAATCCAAACCTGTTTCGCGAAGAATAATGTGTGGCGAAAGAGAACAGGCACCGGCTTTGTAATACAGTTTCATACAATCTCCAAGGGGTGATACCCGTCATACTCAAAGATACAGGGAAGCTGTGCGATTGCATGCTACCGGTATCTCAGTGCTTATTGGGTAAGATGCTAATCCATGTTTATCTGCTGGCTCTCTAGTAGAATGGGCTGTCTGTTTAAATAGACAGCTTTTACATAGAGCGACAGCAGCAGTAAATTCTACGCTTATCCTAGTGACCCTGAGCAAAAAAGTCAGTGCTAAATCATACATATTGGTAAAAAAATTATGTTTTTTTCCATTGGTTAGCAATGTCTCGCAAAACGCCATCATTATTGCTGGTTATTGAGATAATCACGTATTGTCGCTTCAATTTCGGCTGGTGCTGCCAACATTGGCGCGCGCAGTTCGTTTTGCATTATCCCTTGTAATGACAGCGCATATTTGATTGCAGCGGGGTTCGGCGCTGAGAACATCAGACGGATCAGTGGCAACATGCTATAAAATGTCTGTCGTGCCGCGGCAAGATCGGCAGATTTTACTTGCTGGATCAGACGAACGAAACGCTCAGGATAGAGATGAGAAGAAGCAGCAATTGCGCCGGTTCCGCCTAAACATAATGTTGAGAGTATTTGAGTATCTTCACCACATAATACATCAAGGCGTCCGTCGGCAATCAAAGAAAGAGTCATGTCGATACTGCCACCGCAATCCTTGATAGCAGCGATTCTCGGGTGACCAGCGAGCTGCAAAATAGTCTCAAGCTCTAAATGAATGCCGGTACGATAAGGCACATTATAAAGCACCACAGGCACACTTGAATTATCCGCCAATTGGGTAAACCAGGCTGCTAATGCCGCTTGGGAAGGTCGGATATAATAGGGCGCGGGAATCAGCACACCAGCAATAGAGCGTTGCTCGATAGCCTGTTGCATTGCCAGAACCGTGGGCATATGCGTGCCGGATAATCCCATAATCACTTGCTTACCAGGTACCACGTCCAGCACGGCATCTAGCACCTGCAATTGCTCTTCTTTACTTAGCATCGGTGCTTCGCCAGTGGTGCCGCAAACCACGACGCCATCAACCCCTTGTTGCATCATCTGTTGGCACAAAAGCGTCAGCGCAGGGTAATCAATCTCACCTTGCTGAAAAGGTGTAACCAATGGAACCCATATACCTGAAAATGTCGACATAACGTCTCCTTAGTGACCAAGAACTGTCAAAGAGACTGTCAGGATAAGGTGTTTAAAATTGATATAGTCCACCGGCGTCCTGTTATCTCATTTGACAGGACATGGCCTGATCAAATGAGTGAGAGTTTCTTCTGTTTCCCAACTTTAGGACCTACGTCTATTCTTTGGCGCAATGCTTGGCATTCCGCAGTCATATCCCGAACGGGATACAAGGCCGGAGGCAAACTTGGCAGCAAATAAAACGCAGTGTGGGGCATAATATGAAACTCGTCGGTGAATGGCTGATTAACAGCATGCGACTAGTCTGCGGTAAATCAGAGGCTGTCGCCAATGGAATGATTTAATAACACTCGCGGTGATATTGATAATGCTTATGTGCTCAGAATATGGGGGGCAACAGAACAGCTTTTGCTAATCATCATTGCTAGCAAGGAGTTTTGAATGTTCATCAAGCAATGTTTGTAAACTGCCGATTGGCACCGGGCGTGAGAATAAAAAACCTTGCAGATGCGAGCATCCGACAGATATCAGGAAGGATTTTTGTCGGTGATTCTCAACGCCTTCGGCGATGACATTAAGGTTCATTTTATTGCCAAGCTGCGATACGGCGGAGACAATAGCCGCTGTATCATTCACTTCGGTTACATATTGTACAAATGAGCGGTCGATTTTTACTGAATCTACCGAGATATCCTTCAGTAAACTTAAACTTGAATATCCTGTGCCAAAATCATCCAGCGAGATTTTCACCCCCGCTTTGCGCAAATGTATCAAATGAGTCAGGCTGACAGAGTTGGCGTTCATCACCGCAGTTTCTGTTAACTCCAACTCCAGCCGTTTGGACGGAAATTGTTCTTCATTAAGCAATGAGAGAATTCTATCGGCAAAATCGATTTCACCTAATTGTACCGGAGAAACATTAATAGCGAGGGTCAGATGCGGGAATGCTTTTAAATCGCGACAAGCCTGACGCAAAATGATTTCCCCAAGATGGGTGACCATGCCAGTTTCTTCAGCAAGCGTGATGAACTCAACCGGGGAGACGATGCCCAATTCATCATGAGTCCAGCGTGCTAATGCTTCAACACCTACGACTCGTTCATCACGGCTGCGCAAAATAGGTTGGTAAGCGCAGGTTAAATCCCCTTGTTTAGACAGCGATTCGGCCAACGCTTTCACCATGATCCTTTTCGTTACGCTACTGCTATCCATCAACTCTGAATAAAAAGAAAACGCATTCTTGCCGCGTTTTTTCGCCTCAAGCAACGCAGTATTCCCGCGGCGCATGATTTCTCCAGCGGTAATGTTCTCTACGCCAAACATGACAATACCAAAGGAGATCGTCAGCAATGGATTGGCTCGTGTCAGGTTAAACGGATGGCGCATGAGCTTTAAAATATCTTTAGCAAGGCAATTCACGGCATCCTGAGTGGGAGCATTGTGCAGCACTATCGAAAACTCATCGCCACCAATACGTGAGACGTTGCCAGTAAAACCAATCAGCGAGCGTAGCCGGTGGGCAAATTCACATAAAATGGCATCACCTGCCTGATAGCCATAATTAATGTTGATGTAATTAAAGTCATTAATATTAAGCAACATCAACGTATAAGGCTTGGGGTGGTGTAGTTGGCGTGCGGCGATTTGAGCCAATTCATCATTGAGCGAAGTGCGATTAGGCAGGCCAGTCAGCACATCATTACGGGCTAAATAACGGATTTGAGCTTCAGAGTTTCGCTGTAACGAAATATCCATGATGGAGGTTAAAATGTATTTTTTCTCTTGCAGCACTAACCGATTCTTACGTACTAAAACGGTTCGTCGCTTACCGTTAGCATCGATCAATGTTTCTTCGGCAACGCTTTTAACACCGGTGTTGAGTACCTCTATATCGCGGTCTCTCTGGCGAGCTCTCTGGATTTCATCGGTAAAAAAGGACTGCTCATTACCGATTAACTCCTCACGCGATAGGCCGTAGAGTTCACAGGCTTTTTGATTAATGAACACCAATTTGCGCTTATCATCTTTTAAAACGGTAGCTTCGCTAAGCGCATCTAAGACTGCCTGGCATACATTAATGTCATTCCACATGTGCTACTACCCCGAGCAGAGAAAAATGCGTAGGTTCAGTAACCTACGCGTAACCAACTTGAACAACTAAAGCCTTCGGACGATTATTACCTATCGATGATGAAGAATATTGTAGTTGTTTGAGTTTTTTTAAAAACAATAAGTTGTCAGTACTTATGTGCAGGATTTAGTGTTTTATTCGACTAAATAACCAACAGCGCACCGAGTGTGGTGTTAAAAGGCGAGTTCAGCCAGTATGAAGCCTGACTTTCTAAGCCAATGTATTTGCATCTATAAGATAAAATAGCAGAACAAGCTAGGATGTTAAATGCTAGGAAATGCCCCGATTATTCACGTCGTATCTTGCTTGTGCTGATATTTTTCAAGGTATTCGCGACGATAACGTCTGGAACGATGGCGACCTCGCAACCACAAGAAAGTACAGACTAAACAGACCGCACCCGAGAACAATAGATTGCGAATATCACGGTCGTAGAAAAATACCAAGATAAAATCCAGAGCGGCAATAATGGCAAACCATTTATGGACATGGGCTTGTTTGCGAGTCTCTGCGTTCAGTCTTTTGAGCTGTCGCCCTTCATCCAAGACTTTTCTTTTCTGCATGCGATCATCCTGGAATTGATTGATAGGGGAGGGTTATTTCTTTATGTTTTTTTCGAGTCGGTTTAGCATTTTTGGCTAATACGATGATTAACACAATAAAAATATTGAGTAAAAATCTGGTGGGGCAAATAACAAACAGCATCGTTCATGCAATAGACGATGTTGGCAAGATAAGACGATATTTACCCGAGTTTTTAAGCATCATTTTGTGTCTTACTAAAACACATGAGTTTTTTTTCCTGGAATAATTTGTGTGGGGGGCAGATGAAATGATGTGTTGATAAAAAAACGCCCCTGCTTAGGAGCGTTTCAGTAAGAGAAGGCTTGCGTCTTTACTCTGTTACTTTCCGCCTACATTGTCGAGAGTCATGCGATTCAGGCGTGGCGCAGTCAACAGCATCAGAACGGCAATAACCGCGGTAGCAATACCAATCTGCATAAACACATGGCTATAAATCGCCAGCGAAGCATGCGCATCGGTAATATCTGAAGGAACAGCAGTCAGCGCTGCGACTTTACCGGCAATAATGGCAGCACCCGCGCTGGTCAGGAACCATGCACCCATGATAAAGCCCATCAAGCGTTGTGGAACTAATTGGGCAACCATAGACAGACCGAGGCCAGAAATCATCAACTCGCCAACGCTTTGTAGCGCATAGCTAAAGACCAGCCAGTGAATCGATACAATCCCCTGCTGATTGGCAAAACTGGCACCTAAAGGTAAAACCAGGAAGGCACAAGAACATAAGACCATCCCAATCGCAAACTTATGCGGCATTGGCATACGATCGCCTAGCTTGGCATAAATCATTGCCAGAATAGGGCTGGCAACCATAATCCAGAATGGATTCAATGCCTGGAACTGTTCTGGCTCGAAAGTAATACCCAACGCAGAGTGGTTAACGTTATGGATGGCAAAGAAATTGAGCGACGTTGGCATTTGGCTATAAAGCACAAAGAACACGATAGCTTCTAACATCAATATGAAAGCTACAATCATTTTGCGGCGGGCAATACCTTCCATCGCAAAAGCTTCTTTGGCAAAAATCAGGAAGATGACGAGAGTAATGATCGCCAGCGCCCAACGGGCAATTTCTTGATTGTGCAACAACCATACAGAGAAGGAGACCAGAACAACAACCCCGGCTAATACCAGCAGCAATTTATTGAACTGCAGCGGTGCGAAGTCTGGCTTGGAACCGTGGTTTGCTACCCATTTGCGGCAGAACATGAAGTTAACCAGCGTAATTAACATGCCAACCACGCTCAGTGAAAATGCCACGCTCCAACCATATTTGGCTGCTAACCAAGGTGTTGCCAGCATTGAGAAGAATGAGCCGATATTAATAGACATGTAATACAACGTGAACGCCCCATCAAGACGTGGATCGTCCTTGGCGTAACAGGTTGAAAGCAAAGAGGATGGGTTGGCTTTAAACAGACCACTACCTACGGCGATAGTTGCCATACCCAAGTAAACCCAGAATATGCTATGCCCAGAATAGGCAATGAAGGTGTAGCCGAGAGCTAAAATTATTGCGCCGAGCACAATAACGCGTTTAGTTCCTAACACCTTATCACCGAGCCAACCACCAATCGCCACGAAGCCATAAACTAAGGCGAAAAATGATGAGAACAGGGTAATAGACTCGGCTTCACTCATGCCAAGCATTTTGACCAGATAAACGGCGATGATCCCTTGTAGGCCGTAGTAGCCAAAACGTTCCCATAACTCTATCGAGAAAATTAGGTAGAAGGCCTTAGGTTGTTTGAATGCGCTAACGTTGGCATTCGGATCATTAGGTATTTTGTTGGTTGTTGACACGTAGACCTCTGTTTTCTTTCCTGTCTGAAAGACTGGTGTGGCATAAGTCGCGCGAGATGAGCACGCTTTGCATTGTTATAAGATGAATTGAGGGGAAGTAATGTTCCCTATCTTCGTAACTGAGGCAAGGACTTTAACATATTCTGTTACATTTAACATTTCAAAGCTGATGAAACTGTATTCGATTTGTTATGCAGAATTAAAAATTAGGTATGTGAAAATATGCACTGTTTTATTTTGATTAAATAATGCTCATAATTTTTATGGCTATATATGCTGTTGTATTTTATTAATGCAGTTTATATGACTGTATTATTGTTTTATTGTCTTGTTTTGGTCTGCGTAAGTCACTGTTTATGGGGTGTTGTAATAATAAGGTTTTACGAGTGGATTAAGTAAGGGATGAGAGAATATTAAGATGTTTATTATCTGACCACTTAGCACTAAATTTCATGTATAAAACGAGGAATGTAGTACTTATGCAGATAATATAGGCTGGTAACTCTGATAATTTGCTCAGATTAAGCTGCCTAACGGCAAATTAGCATGCTTTATAGTCGTCATACTTTGCATTGCGAAGTGTTGGTTGCGGTGACTCAGCTCATCCATGAGCTTCGCCCCAATGGGGCGCTGCGAGCGCTGTTTCAACCAGTTTCTGACCGATGTGTCTCTCTGTTACCGCTTATTTGGGACTCGAAGTTTCTTGGGCATACATAGTGGTTTCTAGCGCGATAGCATGAGGATAAAATGTTTCACACAGCTGCGTGCTATTTATTCACTTTGCTACGGGGTGAACATTGCCTAAGGTTTGGATTAAGCGATTAGCCCAGCTAAAAAGCGCACTGGTGAGTAGGATTTTAAAGCTTTGGGTATCATCATAACCAGAAGCTATTAGGGTATTTAGGCTTTTAGCATCGAAACGCTGTGGCGTTCTTGTCAGTATCGCCACATTATTGAGTAGTACATTAGAGCCGATTGTTGCGTAACGTTCCCCGTTTTTTTCATCAAACAATCGTGTGATTTGCTGTTTATCTCCCCCTAACTCCAGATAAGCGCGCGCATGAATACCAGTGCAGTATAAACAACCATTGAGTCGCGAGGTGGTTGTGGCTGCTAATTCTTGCACAAGCCCAGTTTCTCCGTTTTCCCCTCGCATGATGTGCGAAAAAATAGCTGAATACTCTTCAAGCAGGCGTTCGTCTTGTATCAGAAGACGATAGAACGAAGAGGAGCGAGCGTTGGGTGCGCTAAGATCTAACGCATCGAGCTGTTGATGTGTCGCCTGTTGTAAATTGATTTCCGTCAAGCGCGATGTCCATTGCAACATCTGTAGTGAAAATCCTCGTTGCTCGGTATTTTCTGGCTCTGGAAAACCAGGCAATACGGCAGCAGGCTTACCCCGCGCAGCATTAATAACGGCTAATACGCGAGCTTGGTAACTGACAAAGCCAATTAGCTGAATAAATGTAACAATATCTTTTGTACTTAAGCCGACATTTTCTAATTGGTGCAACATATCCGCAGTGATTGATGTTGGCTGAGTTGCCAAGAGTCGGGAAAATTGAGTGATATGAGTCTGGCGGATGTTACTTTCACGTGAGGCATCAGGACTGTCTAAAGGTGCAAGTCGTGCAGCGTAGTGGCTACACAGGACTTGTATGCCAGTCACTTGAGCAACCGTTAACGCACTGCTCAGGCGGTCATATAAAGACAATGTACAGCTGCGGGAGAGTAATATGTCATCCGCGAACAACGTGTTATAGGCTGCACGTGAGGCTGCAAATAAACCACTATATTGTTGTAAGTTTTGGCGCAGTGAAGGCGCAATATCCTGATCTAGTCCTAAAAGGAAGCGGTCTTGTACGAGCTGAGCACCGAGTTCAAAAGACCGAGGCTCTTGCTGGCTGCTTTGGGTTTCGTGATACCAGCCGTTGTGCGCAGTTCGGCGTTGCTGTTCCATGATTGCATCCTTTACCTGAGACAATTTTCAGGTTCTATCCTTGCCGATACTGTGTGCCAGATAAAATAATGTTAAGCGATAGCCTATAGCTAAAAGGAATAGTTAAAAAAGAAAAGGCTAGGTAAGCAGGGGATGGGGATTCGATATCTGGCATCTATTAGGCGATGCCAGAATAAATATAGAGTTAATGCATCAACGAAGAGAGTAAAACCATCGTCTTACGGCCGTAAATTAGCCGGTTTTACCATCGCGTCGCCAGGCATCTGCCGTTAATGCTTCGCCAAAATGGCTGGAAATTAAACGTTTTGTCAAATCATGCAACGGGGCAGCCAAAACTTCAGCAGTATTTCCGCGTTCTACGACTTCTCCATCGTGCATGACTAATACCTGATCGCTGATATGTTTCATCATACCAAGATGCTGCGTGACATAAATGTAAGAGATCCCTTGGGATTCTTGTAGTTCCAGCATCATATTAACAATCTGCGAGCGCATTGACATATCAAGTGAGGCAAGTGCTTCATCGGCAACAATCACTTTTGGCTGTAAGATTAACGCTCTGGCAAGACCAATACGTTGCTTTTGGCCCGGTGCTAGCATATGCGGATAGTAATAGGCGTGATCGGGCAACAATCCAACCTGGCGAAGCGTTTCGTTAATGCGAATTTCGCGCTGTGGCGCATCCATATCATCGAGTAATCTGAGCGGCGTCTCCAATATTTGACCAACGCGTTGCCGAGGATTTAGCGAGGTTGATGGGTCCTGGAAAATCATACGGATCTGCTGGCTACGACTACGGAAATCGCCAAATGCGAGATTACGCTCATCAATCAGAATTTCCCCTTCGGTCGGCTCAATCATCCCTGCTAGCATTTTAGCTAACGTTGATTTACCTGAGCCATTCTCGCCAATGATTGCCAGCGTTTGCCGCTCGCGTAGTGTAAAGCTTACAGGCTTAACTGCCTGAAGATTCATTTTGCGAAATAGCCCCGTGCGGTAACGGAAAGTTTTGCTCAGATTTCTGACTTCCAGCAGTGTCTCATCCATTATTGCTCTTCCAAATTCAGCGGGAAATGACAGGCGTAAGCATGTGTTTTTGCCAAGCGAAGTCGGGGCGTTTCGATACATTTCTTCTGCGCATATGGGCAGCGTGGCCCCAGGCGACAACCGATAGGTAAATGTTCAAGCGAAGGGATCACGCCGGGTAAAGTATTTAGGCGACTTTTATGTGGCAGCGATCGGCCAAAATCTGGCATGGCGCGGATCAATGCCTGAGTGTAGGGATGGTAAGGTGTTTCAATTAACTCCTCACATACTGCACTTTCTACCGTTTGTCCGCAGTACAACACATTAACCCGATCGGCCCATTTATTCATGATTTGTAGATCATGGCTAATAAGTAAAATAGTGGTGCCGTTATTTTGATTGAGGCGCGCCAACAAGCGGAAAATCTGCGCTTGTGTCGTAGGCTCCATCGCATTGGTCGGTTCATCGGCAATCAGCAGACGCGGTTGATTAGCCAAGGCGATAGCGATCATCACTTTTTGGCATTCGCCTTCGGTCAGCTCATAAGGATAACTGGCCATGATGTCTTTGTGATCTTTAATACCAACGCGGTGCAACAACTCTATTGCACGACGTTTCCGCCACATAAAGCGTTGATACCACTTTCCTTTATATGTCCAGGCTGGGATCGCCTGTATCAGTTGACGGCCAATACTTTCTGAAGGGTCTAAACAGGATTGTGGCTCCTGGAAAATCATCGAAATATTATGGCCGATCAATCGGCGACGCTGACGTGGCGAGAGCTGTAATAAGTCGATATCGTCAAAACGCATCCGATCGGCACTGACTCGCCAGTTATCTTTAGTGACCCCGCAAATTGCTTTAGCGATGAGGCTTTTGCCTGAACCTGATTCCCCCACTAAGCCACGGATTTCACCCGCGGTGAGACTAATACTGACCCTATCGACAGCTTTAACCGGGCCTTCTGCGGTCATAAATTCAATCGTGAGATTGCGAATATCCAGTAATGGCATTATTCGACTCCTGCGTTAATGGCTCGACGCATTCCGTCACCGAGCAAATTGATAAGTAACACGCTGATAAGAATAGCCGCCCCCGGCAACATCACAGTCCAGGGCGCAACATAAACTAACTCTAATGAGTCACCGAGCATTGCCCCCCATTCGGGTGAGGGTAACTGTGCACCAAGGTCTAGGAATCCCAGCGCCGCGATATCCAAAATAGCCAGAGACAGCGCACGAGTGAACTCGGTTACCAATACCGCAAGAATGTTTGGCAACACCGCATAACGCAAAATTTGAAAAGTAGATGCGCCATCAAGACGAACCGCCGTGACATACTCTTTTTCAAGCTCATCGTGAACGGCGACATACATGGTACGCACCATGCGTGGCAATAATGCTAACCATACGGCAAGCATCGCATGCTCAAGCTTCGGTCCAATAAAGGCCACGACAATAATAGCTAACAGTAGCGACGGGATAGAGAGCAATGTATCAAGGATATGATTAAGTACTGCGGAACGCAGTCCATGAGTAATCCCAGCCAATGCACCGATGATCATGCCAAAAAATGCTGCGGCAGTTGTAATCAGCATCGCTGCACCAACGGTTGGCGCGGCGCCGGTCAACAGGCGGCTCAGCAAATCACGCCCTAAATCGTCTGTTCCTAGAAAGAACGAAATATTGCCATAGCGTGACCATGATGGCGGTAACAGTTGATAGCCTAAAAATTGTTGATCTAAGGCATAAGGGGCAAGAAGATTACCAAAAACACACAGGAAAATCAGTGCAATAACCCCATAAAAACCGATCATCGCCAACGTATCGCGATAGAAAATACTCCAGGTATATCTCAACGGACTAGGAAACCGCTTTTCACGGTATACATTATCGAAGGGCATAGGTATTCGCTTGGATTCTTTTGTTTGTCGCTTGCTTTGATTTATTTTCAATAATCATATCATTACCTTATATAAACTCGATACTTGCTCACGCTGTACTTCACTATGGTTTGTATCGTTTAAATTTACGCCTTTTGTGCGCAGCCTATGCGTATCAAAAGGAGTCTATACATTGCTTGTCGCCACTAAACTGAGAAAGCAGTTGAGAGCACCTAGGCAAAGTAGAGGTAATTTCTGACTCACTTGGGCCGAATGTCAGGCTATCAGTTACCGGATGCCTGATTTTTTTGCACTATTCTGTGAATGATAGGCCCATATAACTGAGCATCGGTGATTATCCTTCTATATTACTGTTGCAAGCAAGGGAACAGAGGCAACAATTTCACTCATGATGTAGGGATAAAACTCTCTTGTTCCGCTCTCGGTCTAAAATCGATGTCAATCTGACAGTTCTGGCCGCAGGTAGACCGACGATATTTGCCCCGTAAAAATGCTCGATAGTACTGCGATAGTCAGAGGTACACTCGGTTAAGTTACAATCTATTTCTACTTAACTCGCTGAGCGCTGGAGGATGAGTTTGTAAAAGATGGATATGCCTATGTAATGTAAGTTTCTTTAATATTATTTAATAAGCATTAATTAGAGTGGATATCTTGGCGTTGAGAACCTTAGAAATAACGCTGAATGAAGATAAAACCTCTGAGAGTGAATTCATTTTGTGGTTTTATTTTAAATAGATAATTGTACTTATTTTATTTTGTATTATGAGACTCTAATCGGTTTTTTATAGCAGGCATACCTAAGTAAGGGTAAAGAGTATGATGACCGTTAATTAAAAGTACGTGTTCATTAGTATGTGAATATTACGGTATTATTCGTTATATTTTAGAGAAATTAATTTTTGTTGAAATGCAGTGTTATCTATTTATTTGTGTGATGTATCGTGAAAGATATTATATACTGGGTCGATGGCAAAGGATAAACGGAATTCATGAAATGCCATGCCTAATCAACTTGCTGTTTATTAATGATTTTTAAATTAATTACATGCGGAAATCTCCTTCCTGCGAAGTTAATGCGGGATAAGTAGCGCTAGGGATGTAGGATGCTAGATATATTACGGATGATATTAGCTTTAGTGGGATTTGCTGTTGTTGTGACAGCAGTATTGGCGGTTAAAATTTCATCTAAGTGAGTCTAACGAGAATGCTTTAAATGATAATGAAAGATTCGGCGTAGAGTCGAATTTTATTCATGAGGTTGAAGGGTTTCTACCTAAATGTAGTTATTTTTATAAAAATGATAGGGCGGTGAGATGTGTTCGGTGTCTGAGGCTAATCGATGTGGAAAGCATCGAAATCTAAATCGAATCAGCCCTCTAGTTTTTGGAAGCATTGCTTTTTAACACCTCCTTTTAAAATTCGTCTTTTATTTTTCATCATCCAAACTTTGTTCAGAGAATAACGTTGGAGGCTTATCAGCAAATACCAAGAAATTCAAAATTACTACTGATTATCGCGTCTGAACAGAGTCCATTCATCTATACGCTCGCCGCTTGGCAAGGTGCAATAACCAGCCTCTCCATCAGATGTTTTAACGATATCCAATTTTCCACCTCTATTAATGCAATGAACGGATGCTGGGTTAGCCATTCCTGCTACTGGAGGTTTTGGCTCTGTTGAGCATGCGGCTAAAACGGTCATTCCAAGTACTATCGCTACTTGTTTCATTTTTACTCCTCAGGGTTGGCTTCATGCCATGACTTAACGCTAGCGTTATGCTGTAGCAGCAAATACCTAACAATATAAAAGTAAACTATCGAAGAGAGTACCATTCCTTATGTTTCAGAGGATTCATCAGCGCACCAAGGATATCCGATACGACGTTAACAACGATAACCAGTGAACCGACCACCATCACCCCTGCCGAAATAGCCGCGTAATCTTGTTGGCGAATAGCGTTAATCATCCAGCGGCCAATGCCAGGCCAGTTAAAGACGACTTCAGTGATCATCGCTAGCGTCAACATCGTGGAGAATTGCAGACCCAGCTTGGGAATGATAGGCGGCAAGGCGTTGTGTAAAACATGGCGGCGAATAATTGTCAGACGGGATAATCCACGTGTTGCAGCGGCTTTAATATAATTCTTCGATAAAACATCGTCAGTACTAATACGCATCAGACGAATGACTTCGGTTGTCGGTGCAACGGCCAATGCTGCGATAGGCAGTATCATATGGCTAAGTGCGCTGAGCATAATCTCATGACGATAAGGCGAGTGTGATAGCCAGGCATCAACCAACACAAGCCCGGTAACATGTGGTAGGGGATAGAGTAAATCTATTCGCCCCGATACTGGCAACCAGCCCAGTTGTAGCGAGAAAAACAGGATCAGCAGCAGCGCCAGCCAGAAAATGGGGATAGAAAATCCAAGCAGCGCAAGGGTGCTGATCGCAATATCGGGCCACTTACCGCGCATCACGCCAGCCAGAATACCCAGTGGGATCCCTATCAACAGCGCGAACGAGAAGGCCAGAATACAAAGCTCCATCGTGGCCGGGAATACCGCTTTGAGCTGCTCACTAATATTTTCGCCATTAATACTCGATACGCCAAAATCAAACTGGCATATCCCACTAAAGAAGAAGCGATAGGCATCCCATAATGACGCGCCTTGCAACGGGGCATAAGGGGTGAAGTAGCTCAGGCTGAAAGCCACGAGACTCAGTAAAAACAGGGTGATAACTAGCAGCAGCAAGCGTCTTAAGATAAAGATGATCATTGGGCTAACTCCACGGCAGGATGCGGAGAAGAGGTGTCTTCATTACTGGCATTATCTCGGTAGACGCCGGCAAAGGAAGCGTTACCGAAAGGACTTAACACGAGCCCTTTAATATCATAACGATAGGCTTGTAGACGCAGCGAAGAAGCCAGCGGTAAGATCGGTAATTGCTGTTCTAGAATCTCTTGTGCCTGCTGATAGTTGTCAATACGTTGCGATAATTGTTGAGAGAGCAGCGCTTGATGAAGCAAATTATCGAACGCGGGATCGCACCAATGCGCATAATTGGTTTGTGAGTGGATAGCAGCGCAACTTAGCACCGGACGGAAGAAGCTGTCCGGGTCATTACTGTCGCTGGCCCAACCGGTTAGCGTTAAATCGTGGTTCATTTCCATCAACCGTGCTTCCTTGAAACGTCCTTCAACCGGCACGATGATCACTTTTATACCCACTTGCGCCAAATCGGCCTGAATAAGTTCAGCGGTTTTCAATGGGCTAGGATTATAAGACTGAGAAGCCGTCGGCACCCACAGATGCAAGGTCATTTTTTCCTTGCCTAAGCTTTTGAGGATTTCTCTTGCTTTATCGGGGTTATATTCCGTTACCTTAGCATTAATATCGTAAGCCCAAGATGCGCGTGGCAAAATAGAGGCGGCGGTTTCTGCCGTGCCGTAATAAATAGACTGCATCAGGCGCTGATTATTAATAGATAGTGCCACCGCTTGGCGTATACGTAAGTCATTTAACGGCGGTTTGTTAGTATTAAAGGCTAAATAAGCCACATTCATTCCCGGACGCAGCGTAAGGCGCAGGCGAGGGTCATTGCGTAAAATAGAGAGCTGGCTGGCCGCCGGATATGCCAAAACATCACACTCACCTGTGAGCAATTTTGATAGCCTGCCTGTGCCACCAACACCAATATCGATAACCACTTGTGACATCCGCGGGATACCTTTCCAATATTGGCTATTGCGCGCCAATCTGATGTATTGCCCTGCACGATAATCGACTAACTGGAATGGCCCGGTTCCTACTGGTTCACGATCAATTTCTTCTTCATGCCCCGTTTTGACCAGGTTGTCGGCGTATTCCGCCGACAGGATTGGCGCGTAATGCGTTGCTAAATGCCACAGGAACGACGCGTCCGGTTCTTTCAATTTGAATTCAACGGTGTATTGGTCGATTTTTCTGACACTTTTTACTGTATCTGCAAACTGCAGGCTGTCGAAGTAGGGATATTCGCTACCATTGACATTGTGATAGTGCGCTTGTGGATCGAGTACACGCTCAGCGCTGAACACCACATCATCAGCATTCATCAGACGAGTTGGCGTGAACCAAGGCGTGGTCTGGAAAGGAACATCTTTGCGTAAATGAAAGCGGTAGGTTGCGCCGTTATCTAACACATCCCAGCTCTGTGCTAATTCAGGAATCAAACGATAAGTATAGGGGTCAACATCCAATAAGCGGTCATACAACTGTGCTGCCAGCGTATCAATAATGAGACCACTACTGGCCTTCTGCGGATTAAAAGTATTTACCATGCCGTTAACACAGTAAACAAATCCGCTTTGGCGAATATCTTTTTGTGCAGAAATAACCGGCGCAACAGACGAGTTCTGTTGTTCAGTCTGTGGGGCGGCAATAGCAACAGATGCCGCAGAAACTCCGGCCAATAAAAGCATCCATAAGGATAAACGACGCATAAAAACTTCAGTTGTGAGTAAGCAATGGGATAAGTGTATCGTAAACTGGCAGTTGGCCCAACAGGATGTGAAACATGACCGTGCTTTGGGCGATTTCTGGCTTTTCCAAAGCCAGGTAAAGTAAGTTTTGGCCTTCCCAAAGCTAAGCAAAGTGAATGTTTCGGTTTTTTGAATCACAGTGTTCAATGCAGCCCTGTAGCCGAAACCGAGTAAAGGGATGTAGGGCGCATCCCTTTACAATCCGGCGCCTATTTATTGATTTATATCGAATTCTAATTAGGCCATGTTTCAGCTACCACCGTGACAGGCGCAAATTTCATGGCTCCGCCATGCCTTCCGTCGGGTTCGAGCCTGCTTCGCTGTCTCTCCACCACTTGTCAGTGAAATTTTGAGTGCGCCACCAAGCTTTTTAAATTCAAAGGCCAAAATTGCCTTTACCTTTACCTTTACCTTTACCTTTACCTTTCTGTTTTTGCCGTTGATTTAAAAGTCGCTAAGCGCACTCAAAATTTCACCGGTAAGTGATTAAGAGACAAAAGTTTTATCGTTGGCTCGTATCCGCAGCCGGGCATCCCGAATGGGATGAAATTTGCGCTATAACGGAAGTTTCTAAAACATGGCCTCTGCTGTATACCGAGTTTAAGTATCAAAAAGCCCGGGATTCTATAGGGCGCGGCCTGCGTTCTTTAGGCGGCTTAGGCCGCAAGGCTACATTGAGAACCGCGCTTGAGAAGCCGAAACAGTCACTTCTCTGGTGTTAATAGATCGAAACTTACATTTTGCTTGGCTTTGGAAAAGCCAAGATGAACGTTGCCAGGCTTTCTAAAGCCGCCCAATGACATTAGTCTTCCCATGGAAATGAGAAAAATTCTCAATAAAGATCTTTACAGATGATACTGATAACCATTATCATCATTTCCATCGAGTCAGCGATACCGAAGCCCTCTGGTATTCCTTACCCGATACGACATTGCTCACATTGCTTCCAGTTTTTTAGCCAGCCGGGTGCTGGCTTTTTTTTGTCTAAAATTCACTCATCCTCTGCATTGACTTGAATATCATACTTTTTCAACATGCCGCGTAGCTGGTGATAGGTCAGTCCCAGTAGCTCAGCCGCTCGCCGTTGATTGAACTTTGCCTGCTGTAATGCCTGCATGATGAGTTGGTGTTCTTGGCTTGCCATCCACTGTTTTAAATCGATGGGCAGAACGGGAAGAGAAGTGCCGTCATTATTGAATTCAGCAGTTGGTGTCATAGCGTCGTGACTGCGGGAGAATGGATTAATGACGATATTATCGAGAGGGAATTCACTGTTGCCGTGACGGTACATTGAACGTTCCACCACATTTTTTAATTCGCGTACATTGCCCGGCCAGCCGTAAGTCAGCAGAGTATGCGTGGCCTGCGGCGTGAAACCTGGAAACAGTGGAAAGCCCAGTTCGCGGCACATTTGGATGGCAAAATGGTTAGCTAGCAACATGATATCTTGCTGGCGCTCGCGTAAGGCAGGCAATTGAATAACGTCAAAGGCTAATCTATCGAGCAGGTCGGCACGGAATTTACCGGCGGCCGCTAAAGCGGGGAGGTCATCGTTAGTCGCGCAGACCAGACGAACATCAACTTGCAGAGGCTGGCTGCCGCCAACCCGTTCCAGATGACCGTATTCAATGACCCGTAATAATTTTTCTTGTACCAGCATGGGTGCCGTTGCTAATTCGTCAAGAAACAAGGTGCCGCCATCGGCACGCTCAAAGCGTCCGAGGTGACGTTTCTGTGCTCCGGTAAAGGCTCCCGCTTCATGACCAAATAGCTCAGAATCAAGCAAGTTTTCACTTAATGCTGCACAATTAAGTGAGATAAACGGCCCTTGCCAACGACTAGAAAGATAGTGCAAACGATGGGCGATAAGTTCCTTACCCGTACCTCGTTCGCCAATCACCAGAACCGGCTTGTTCAGCTTGGCCAGATGAGAAACTTGTTCAAGTACTTCAATAAAAGTATTGGCTTCGCCAAGCAGGTTATCGTTGCGTTCACTCATGGTGAAAATTACCAACCTTTAGTTAAATTAATCACATTGAATAATAGTCTAGCAGAGACTAAAAAATAAAAATGTTTTTATTCAATAAGATAAAAATATTAAAAAGTTGGCATGACTCTTGATATTACTTACAGCAGGCCAACAATATACAGCACGCAATGGCCAAGATTTTTAGTCGATATTCCAAGGTGGAGTATTGATATTACATCGGTCAGTAGGCCGTTATGCCATGTCAAAGAGGAGTTTTATTATGGGTATTTTTTCTCGTTTTGCCGATATCGTGAATGCGAACATCACATCACTGCTTGATAAGGCAGAAGATCCACAAAAACTGGTTCGTTTGATGATTCAGGAAATGGAAGACACGCTGGTGGAAGTGCGTTCTACATCAGCACGTGCGCTAGCTGAGAAGAAACAGCTGATTCGACGTATTGAGCAAGGCGAAGCGCAACAGGCTGAATGGCAAGAGAAAGCCGAGTTGGCCGTCCGTAAAGATAAAGAGGATTTAGCGCGTGCGGCCTTAATTGAGAAACAAAAACTGCAAGAATTAGTTTCTCTGCTCAAAAATGAAGTGATGACTGTAGAAGAAACCTTGTCACGCATGAAAACAGAAATTGGCGAACTAGAAAGTAAGCTGACTGAAACGCGTGCTCGCCAGCAGGCATTAACGTTGCGCCATCAAGCCGCCGCGTCATCTCGTGATGTTCGCCGCCAGCTCGATAGCGGTAAGCTGGATCAAGCGATGGCACGGTTTGAACAGTTTGAACGCCGTATCGACCATATTGAGGCTGAAGCTGAAAGTGTGGGTTTGGGTAAAAAGAAAACGTTGGATCAGCAGTTTGCAGAGCTGAAAGCTGATGATGAAATCAGTGCACAAATTGCCGCGATGAAAGCGAAGATGCAAGGTAATCAGGACGCGTGATGATAATAATTAGCCCGCTGTGAGTGGGCTAATACATGATAATAAAGACATATACCCAATAGACTTTAAGGTATAGGCAGGCGGCAATCGAGAGTGTTCCCTGCAACTCGAAGGATAACGGGTATTAAAGGAGTCGCCATGAGTTTTCTGTTTTTAGCCATTCCATTGACCATTTTTATGTTATTTGTGGCGCCGATATGGCTCTGGCTGCATTACAGCAATAGACAACAAAGTGCCAGCCAGTTATCGCCGGCAGAGTTGCAAAATATTACGCAACTGACCAGTGAAGCCCGTCGGATGCGTGAGCGAATTCAAGCGTTGGAAGAAATTCTCGATGCTGAACATCCAAGCTGGAGACAAACGCTATGAGCAATTTAGCGCAGAGAAAACTGTATCTGGCACCGAAAGAAGGGATGATCAAAGGAGTATGTGCCGGTCTGGCCCATTATCTTGGCGTACCGGTCGCGTTGATTCGAATAATGGCCGTGTTGTCGATCTTCTTCGGTTTATTCATGTTTACATTAGTGGCCTACATTATTTTGAGTTTCTCACTCGATCCCGTGCCTGATGAGTACACTTATAATGAAGACCAACAGCCATCGCCGAAACATTTACTTGCGCAGGCAGATGCTGAATTAAAAGCAAGTGAGCAACGCTTGCGGCAAATTGAACGTTATGTCACCTCTGAAACGTTTGGCGTACGCAGTCGCTTCCGCCAGCTATAATTTATGGTTGATTGGCGCGGCATGTTTTATTCAGGCGCTCTCGGGCGCTTTCTCTCTTAATGTCATTAACCAAAGGACAACTTTTATATGGCCTCTACTCTAGCGGTTGATCATAAAGGCAGTTTTTTGAAAAAGGCTGCTCGTTTTGCTGTGATGCTGGCGCTGACTTTCGTGCCCGGTAGTCTGGCAGCCAGAGTGCTTGGCAGTCTGGGAAAAGGCCCGTTAAGATTCGTTTTGGCTTTGGTACTTGAGCCGTTATTAAAACGTATTTTTACCGCCCTATTTGGGCGTTATGCCCGGGAGAGCAATGAAACGACTACAAAGTGAAATTAGTTCTTTAATTCATCGTGGCATGGATAGCCATTTACGTATTGCAGTCACCGGGCTGAGCCGCAGCGGAAAAACCGCTTTTATTACGGCGTTGGTTAATCAACTACTCCATATCCACAGCGGTGCTCGGTTGCCGCTGTTTTCTGCTGCCCGCGATGAGCGAATTTTAGGGATCAAACGAGTACCTCAGCGGGATTTAGGCGTTTCGCGTTTTACTTATGACCAAGGTATCGCCTCGCTATATGGGACACCTCCCGATTGGCCAACTCCGACGCGTGGCGTCAGTGAGATTCGTCTGGCGCTGCGTTATCGCTCTAACGAGGCGCTGCTGCGTCACTTCAAGGATACCTCGACGTTATATGTAGAGATTGTCGATTATCCCGGCGAGTGGTTACTCGACTTACCGATGCTCGATCAGCAATATCTCGATTGGTCGCGGCAAATGCACGGGCTATTACAAGGGGAGCGAGCCGAGTGGGCCCGCCCCTGGATTGAGTTATGCCAGCAATGTGACCCGTTAGCCCCGGCAGATGAAAATCAGCTGGCGGCGATTGCTCAGGCTTACACCCAGTATCTGATTCGATGCAAAGATCAAGGCCTGCATTTTATTCAGCCGGGGCGCTTTGTTTTGCCCGGCGATCTGTCTGGTGCGCCTGCGTTGCAGTTTTTCCCGTGGCCGCAGACCGATAAGTTTAGCGATAGTGAACTCGCACAAGCGGACAAGCACAGCAATATTGGCATGCTGCGCACGCGTTTTGATTACTACTGCAATCATATTGTGAAAGGTTTTTATAAAGAGCATTTTGCGCGTTTCGATCGACAAATCGTTTTGGTCGATTGCTTGCAGCCATTAAATAGTGGCCCGCAAGCTTTTAACGATATGCGTTTAGCGCTGACCCAGCTAATGCAAAGCTTTAACTACGGTAAGCGCACCTTATTGCGGCGCTTATTCGCGCCTTGCATCGATAAACTGATGTTTGCGGCTACCAAAGCTGACCATATTACCAGCGACCAGCATGCTAATTTGGTGACATTACTCCAGCAACTGGTGCAGGAAGCATGGCAAAACGCTGCTTTCGAAGGTATCAGTATGGATTGCGTTGGTCTGGCATCGGTTCAGGCAACGCAGAGCGGTTTAGTGGATTACCAAGGGCAATCTATCCCTGCAGTTAAAGGCCAGCGCTTAAGTGATGGCATGCCGTTGACGCTCTATCCGGGAGATGTTCCAGCGCGTTTGCCGGACAACTTGTTCTGGCAACAACAAGGATTCAACTTTGAGCAATTCCGGCCACGACAAATGAATATTGACCAACCGTTGCCTCATATCCGTTTGGATGCCGTGCTCGAGTTTTTATTGGGAGATAAAATGCGATGAGTGAACCTCTCAAAGCGCGTATCGTTTTTGACCAACCGATTGAGCCACCACAAGAGCCTATCTTACGCAGTGCACAAACCTTTGATGACAAACAGAGTGACAATTTTATTCCTGTCGCTACTGAGGTTGAGGCGCAGGAACAAGAAGGACAAACCGAAGCCTTACTCGGTAAAGTGCTAAAACCCCGGCGCAGCCTGTGGCGCAAAATTGCTTCTCTTGGTGTGGTTGTTTTTGCGGCAAGTGTTGTAGCGCAAGGTGTGCAATGGGTTCACCAAGCCTGGCTACAGCAGGATTGGATAGCTCTTGGTGGCTGTGTCGCAGGAGGCTTGGTTATTCTGGCCGGCGTCGGATCGTTACTCAGCGAGTGGCGGCGGCTGTATCGCTTGCGCCAGCGTGCCGATGAACGCTATAGCGCGCGAGATTTGTTGCGCAGCCATGGATTAGGCCAAGGGCGGGCATTCTGTGAAAAACTGGCGGCACAGGCAGGGATAACTAATGGGCATCCTGCTTTACAGCGTTGGCACTCTGCTTTGCATGATACGCAAAGCGATCGCGAAGTGGTCGAACTCTATGCGCGCTTGGTGCAGCCGGTATTAGATGCGCAGGCGCGGCGTGAAATAAGCGATTCGGCTGCCGAATCTGCACTAATGATTGCCGTCAGCCCGCTTGCATTGGTGGATATGGCGTTTATCGCCTGGCGTAATTTACGTTTGGTGAACCGTATTGCCGTACTTTATGGCATCGAATTAGGCTATTTTAGCCGCCTGCGTTTATTTAAGTTGGTGTTGCTGAATATCGCGTTTGCCGGGGCGTCAGAACTGGTTCGTGAAGTGGGTATGGACTGGATGTCGCAAGATTTAGCCGCCAGATTATCAGCCAGAGCGGCGCAAGGAATCGGCGCCGGCTTGCTGACTGCACGCTTAGGCATTAAAACCATGGAACTATGTCGACCGCTGCCGTGGTTGGCAGGGGATAAACCCAAATTAGGTGATTTCCGTGGAGAATTAGTTTCTAAGCTGAAAGCTAGCCTGCAAAAGGGCAAGAAAACCCCCTCTGATATCCCTTCCTGAATAAGAGTTGGCGCTACTTACTAGCGCCAACTCTTGCTTACAAAGTCGGTGGCTTAAGTGTGGCTGACGCGACTAGACATCTTGATAGCGGAAGTAGCTGCGTCGTGTTGCAATATGGTCAGCAATATATTTTGCATCATGCCAGACGCCCCAAATAAAGGATGAGCCACGACGCGATAGCCAAGGTAAACCCAAGAAATAGACGCCTGGTTCGTTTGATACCCCGCGCTGATGTTGCGGTTTCCCTTGATTATCGAGGACATCGACGTCAAGCCAGCTATAGTCAACCGCGTAGCCCGTTGCCCAGATAATGGAGGTAATTCCGGCAGCGGCTAAATCGAGATTCAGAATCGGCTGAGTGAGACATTCTGGGTCAGGTAAAAAATGTCGTGCTCCCGGCTCTTCAGGAAGAACCAGTCCGTTTCGGGCAACATAAGCATCAGCGGCATCCAAGAGTTGTAGGTAATTTTCGTCACCGCGAGCAATATTTTCTTTGAGATTATCCGCAAACGTGACGCTGCCATTGTGAAAATAATCTGTCACTCCCACCAGTTTCACACCTTGTTGTGCTAACTCGCGAAAATCGACGGTATGGCCACCGTGAGCTCCGCTAACGGCAATGGTCACATGTTCCTTGCCCGGTTGATTTGCGGCATCCCATAAACCAAGGACGCCGAGCCACCAACAGAAATCCCGGCTACGATAACGTCTTGGCGGTCGGTCGTGCGCCCCGACAGAGAGATAAACTTGTCTTCCTGAACGTTGCAACTCATCGGCAATTTGTACCCCAGAAGATCCCGCACCCACGATCAATACTGCGCCTGCGGGGAGCTGTTGCGGGTTGCGATAATGGGCGGAATGAAGTTGAGTAAGATGCGTATCTTGCGGTGCAATAGCGGGGATCACCGGGCGTTGGAAAGGCCCTGTCGCAGCAATAACGTGGTTGGCTTCAATAATACCTGCTGACGTTTCAATATGAAAACCAGGGCGTCCACTATTACGCTGTACCCGAGTCACTTCTACCCCTGTTCGAATAGGGGCGTTAAATTTTTCCGCGTAGGTGGCAAAGTAATCAGCGACTTGTTCTTTCGGTACAAAGGCATCAGGGGATATATCAATAAACTCCATCCCCGGGAAACGGTCATGCCAAGCCGGGCCATTAGCCCGCAAAGAGTCCCAGCGGCCATTTCGCCAAGCTTGGGCAACCGCTCCTTTCTCCAGGACTATATGAGGGATATCCAGTTTAGTCAGGTGCTCACTCATTGCTACACCAGCCTGACCCGCTCCTATCACTAGCGTATCAATTTCGATTTTGTCTGACGTCATCTCTGCATCCTTAAAACGGTGGTTCCGCTAAGCCGTTATTTAGCGTCTGATTCATAAAGATATGGGCAGAGCTTGGAGGGGGAAAATATTATTAAACTAAGCACTGAGCATAAATTAATGATGCCAATAAGAATCGAAAGAGCGTCAGGAGTCCGACTAAGGTAAGGGCAGGGTAGTGGTTTATCTAACAGGAGTAAGACTCAATGTTGTGGTTGATTGTCTAAAGTACGTTGTTGTTTAATTTTTATACATATCAGTATTTTGCCGTTTTTTGGCTTTAATTTTGGAGCCCGCATTCTTCATTTTGACTTACAACAGTGGAGAAAAAAACGACAGTAGTGTTTTTATTCTTTCCGACAATAAATTTAATAATTTATTTATCGCGTCATAAATGCATCGCAAAATTCCCCTTCAGCATGTCTCTTCATAACGTTTCTCTTGCTACGTAACACCTAGCCCAAAGGCGAATAATCACAAAAAGTTTAACTTTACGTGAGGATTTGGCGACCAGCGAACGCGGATGATACCTCTATTACCCAGACCATCCGCCAGGAGGCGATGATGCCATCACGTAGAGGATTTTTGTTGTTGTGCGGCGGTACGGCAGTCGCCACCGCAGCAGGTTTAACTCAATGGCGTAATTTCGGCGCTATTCCACCAGCAATGGCCAGTGGTAAAGAGAGCTTTGCCGTTACGCATACCGATGCCGAATGGCACCAACTACTCACTGAGCAGCAATATTATATTTTGCGTGCAGCGGGAACCGAAAGACCTTACAGCAGCCAGCTCAATGATGAACACCGCCAGGGAACCTTCAGCTGTGCCGGTTGCCAACTGTCGCTGTTCTCTTCCAGCACCAAATTTAATAGTCATACCGGCTGGCCTAGCTTCTGGCAGCCACTCGATGGTGCGGTTGCTACGAGTAGCGATCACTCTTTTGGCATGGTGCGAGATGAAGTTCACTGCCATCGCTGCGGTGGACACTTAGGACATGTGTTTGATGATGGGCCAAGGCCAACGGGTTTACGTTATTGCATGAATGGTCTGGCGATGACATTTACTCCATCGGGTGTTTAGCCGTTTAAATTTATACCCGTGATACTTGAAGCTGCAGGGGTGTTGGCTGCAGTGACTTGGCTTATCAATGAGCCTCACCCCAAAGGGGCCGCTGCAAGCAGCGTTCAAATCTGCTCCTGGCTTTAAATAAGAAGGAATTTTTATGCTGTTACTTATTTTGTCTTATTTAGGCGGCGTGTTAACGATCCTGAGTCCCTGCATTTTGCCGGTATTACCTTTTGTCTTCGCACGCACCGATCAGCCTTTTGTACGCAGCGGGCTACCGCTATTAGTTGGGATGGTGCTGGCTTTTGCCGTCGTTGCCACGCTGGCTGCGGTTGGCGGTGGCTGGGTGATCCAAGCTAACCAATATGGCCGTTGGCTGGCGATGGCATTGTTCACTCTATTTGGGTTAACGCTGCTGTTTCCTCATCTCTCCACGCGTTTGACTAATCCTATTGTTAATGCAGGTAGCCGTCTTTCTCAGACTGCGGATAAGAAAAGCAGCATAGGTTCTTCACTGCTACTGGGTGTAGCTACCGGTATGCTGTGGGCGCCTTGTGCCGGGCCGATTCTTGGTCTGCTGTTGACCGGTGCGGCGTTAAATGGTGCCAATATTGGGACCAGCTTCTTACTCCTGGCCTATGCGCTGGGTGCGGCGACGTCCTTGGCCTTAGCGTTATTGATTGGCGGCAAGGTATTTAACGTCATGAAGCGTTCACTCGGCGTCGGTGAGTGGATCCGCAAAGGGTTAGGAGCACTGATGTTACTCGGTGTTGTTGCTATTGCCTTAGGCTGGGACACCACCTTGTTAGCACAGCTTTCTGGTTCCGGCACAGGCAACAAAATCGAACAACAACTGGTAGATCGCCTGACTACCGCTCGTCAGACATCTGGTAGCAGTGCGTCTGATAATAATGCGTCTGAAAATAATAATTCTGGCAACAATGCGTCGTTGCAGGCCATCAGCGCAGCCTCTAGCGTGTTACCCGTTGAGGGAGCATTACCGCCGTTAGATGGCGCAGTGCAGTGGCTTAACACGGCGCCACTGACTGCTGATCAGTTGAAAGGTAAGGTCGTGTTAGTCGACTTCTGGACTTACTCATGTATCAACTGCTTGCGTTCGTTACCTTATGTTAAAGCCTGGGCGGCAAAATATCATGATGCTGGTTTGGTGGTTATTGGCGTGCATTCCCCAGAATTTGCCTTTGAACACAATATCGATAACGTGCAGAAAGCGGTCAAAGATCTGGGTATCACTTACCCGGTAGCGATTGATAACAATTTTGCCCTGTGGCGTAGTTTTGGTAACCAATACTGGCCTGCTCACTACTTTATCGATGCCCAAGGGCGTATCCGTTATCACCATTTCGGTGAGGGAGACTACGCTCATTCCGAACAAGTTATCCAACAACTGTTGAAAGAAGCAGGTAAAACGCTGCCAGCTGACAACAGCGTTACTCCGATTAATGCCGTCGGTAGTCAGCAGGCACAAGATGCTGCAGATATGGACTCACCGGAGACTTATGTCGGCTACAACCGGGCTGAAAACTTTGCCTCACCAGAAGATGTGAACGCTGACAAAACGCAAGTCTATAGCACGCCGACGCACTTAGATCTTAATCAGTGGGCGCTACAAGGTCATTGGACGATTGCTGGTGAGAACGCCACTCTGAATGCCCCAAATGGCAGCATCAGCTTCCGTTTCCATGCTCGTGATTTGCATTTGGTATTGGGACCTGCCCAAGCCGGCCAACCGGTGCGTTTTCGCGTCACCATTGATGGAAAAATACCTGCTGCTGAGCATGGTAGCGATATTGCTGCTGATGGCACCGGTGTCATCACCGAACAACGTTTGTACCAGTTGGTGCGCCAGCAGGACAAAATCGTGGATCACACCTTTACCATTGAATTCCTTGATGCTGGTGCGCAAGCCTATGCCTTTACCTTTGGTTAAAACACTTTTTTTGATTGATGACAGTTCGGCTAATAGCTTGATAAGGATAGATAATGAACACTAATAAACCTAAATCTGCACCGCTTGGTAAGCTGGCGATCGGCGCATTGATCCTCACATCGGTATTTGCCTGGCAGCGTATGGCGTACTCAGCCGAAGAAGCTGTGAGTATTGCTGCGCCTAAAATGGATATCCCGGCGGGCAGTAGCCACAGCGCACAAGCGGTATTTTCTGGCGGTTGTTTCTGGGGAGTACAGGGCGTGTTTGAACATGTGCGTGGCGTGACTCAAGTGGTGTCAGGCTACAGTGGCGGTGCGGCTAGCACCGCTGATTACGAAACGGTGAGCACAGGAGAAACCGGTCATGCCGAATCGGTACAAATCACCTATGATCCGACTAAGGTGAGCTATGGTCAGCTACTGCAGGTCTTTTTCTCGGTTGCTCATAATCCTACCGAGTTGAATTATCAAGGTCCTGACCATGGTAGCCAGTATCGTTCGGCAATCTTCCCGCTAAACGACCAGCAACGTCAGGTGGCGGCGGCATATATTGAGCAGTTAAACAAAGCTCATGCCTTCTCAGTCCCGATTGTTACCAAGCTGGAGCCTTTTAAAGGTTTTTATCGTGCTGAGGATTATCATCAGGACTTTTTAGTACACAATCCAGATCATCCTTATATCCGTATTAATGACTTACCAAAAATTCAGTATTTACAACATTTACTACCGGCCGACTATCAGCAAAATCCTGTGTTAGTTGCCGGTGTCTCACCACAGGTTTAGCAGCGTAAGCGGGGGCGGCAAATACTTTGCCGCCCCTTGAGATAGTCGTTAACTATTCAGATATTGGCTCGCATGCTCAAGAGCATTGTTTACCTGTCCAAAAGCTTTATTTAACGCATTCGATGTATCACCGACGGCGGTATTCGCGAAGTTCTGTAATCGGTCAGCCACTTTATTGACATCCTCAGACCAACCTGCACCACTTACCATTGCGATATCTTGCTCTGTTAACTGTTTCATTGGGTCATCCTCATATTAGTGGTTCGAAACATAGTTTAATAAACGCGTTAGGATTTATATTAGGATTATTAGTGTGTTGGTGAGTGATGCGGCCAACTCGTTAATCCTAATATGCCTAAACCCTAGATCACCAAGAACGTGATGAAAACCGTCAGCAAGGACTAAAAACAATCGAGTAATAGTAATTGTTTGTTTTTATTGATTTTTGTATTTTTCATATTCGGACTAATCTAACCGAAACATCTTTATTCTCATTCCTTAAGACCAAAAACTAATAACGGTGAGCTAAACCATTCCCCTTAAAAGTCACCAGGCGCACTCAAAATTTCACCGTCGAAGTGGTGGAGAGACGCGAGCGTTTTAGCGAGCAGGCTCGAACCCGAGACGGGAATGGCGGAGCCATGAAATTTGCGCCTATCTCTGTGGCAACTGAAACATAGCCTCCACTGGGCTGGATAATAAAGTGTAAAAAGGCGCAGGATTCAAAAGGAACGCGCCATCGTTCCTTTTGTCGGTTTCGGCTAGGTGTCCGCATTGAGCACAAAGATTGAAAAACCGAAATAGGCACAATATTAACTAAGGCATTTACTGAATGATTTTTAAAACAGAAAGGAGTTTCTGAGGACGATAATGGTGGTGGGGGAAGGATTACTCGGCCGCTGGCCTCGCCCTTCGGGTCGTTGCGTTGCAACGTTGTCTCGCTTCGCTCGGCTCGAACCTTCAATCGAAGCTTCTCATCCATCCCCTGTACGGTGATAAATGTTAATTTTGAATTTGGGATAATGACGAGAAGTATAGCGAAATGGTGGTGGGGGAAGGATTACTCGGCCGCTGGCCTCGCCCTTCGGGTCGTTGCGTTGCAACGCTGTCTCGCTTCGCTCGGCTCGAACCTTCAATCGAAGCTTCTCATCCATCCCCTGTACGGTGATAAATGTTAATTTTG